>NZ_CP059165.1:5900073-6266765 GCF_013466425.1 Mycobacterium vicinigordonae | reverse complement strand
CGACGCATCTCCTGGTTCGACGGTCGAGGTACATCATGAGTTGGAAATTAACACCTGTCCACATGGTTATCCACAGATGTGGAAAGGACGGTCGATAACATACCGCAGCCGTTGTGGCCGCGGGTTGCGATCGCAGGAACTGGGTGACAACCGTGAGGGTGGTCTGGCCAGCTAGTCGATCCGCCGTCCTCGAATCATTGTTGACAGTGTTTCAAGTCCGCCCCGGCTTGGAACTACACCGCCCGAAGCTAACAGTTTTCGTTACGGCTGCCAACAGTTTCTTTCGGATTCCGGTGGGGTTCTTGGTCATTCTGGCTGTTCTGATTGACCCTGCGGTGAGTACACCGGACCCCCCGACAAGCCGATGCTGGGTCTGCTGTGGCAGGCGAGGTTTGACCAGGGCACACCTCGTCAGTACCCTCAAACAGTCGCCCGAAAGTCGGCGATACGGCTGCGACCGGGACCAGGAGTCCGGGGACCGCGCCGGCCAGCATGCGAGACACTCTCCGGCCAACGAGCTGCTAAGCATCAGCGGGCGGATGGTTATGCCAAACACAGCGAGGAGAACGCCGTGGCCAAGGGCAAGCGGACCTTCCAGCCGAACAACCGGCGGCGAGCCCGAGTGCACGGTTTTCGGCTGCGGATGCGTACCCGCGCCGGACGGGCGATCGTGTCGAACCGGCGCAGCAAGGGTCGCCGCTCTTTAACTGCCTGATCGCAAGATCGGGTCTTCCAGCGGTGCTTTCCGCACGCAACCGCATGAGGCGGTCGACGGAATTTGACGCGACGGTGAAGTACGGGCTGCGCTCCGTGCAGCCTGATGTCGTCGTACATGTTCGCCGGGGCAGCGCGCCCGAGGACAGCTCCGGTCTCGAGCGAGAGTACGGCCCCCGCGTCGGACTGATCGTGGCCAAGCGGGTCGGTTCGGCTGTCGAGCGCCACCGGGTGGCGCGGCGGCTGCGACACGTGGCACGGCCGATGCTGGGAAGTCTTCATCCACTCGATCGGGTGGTGATCCGCGCGTTGCCCAGCAGCCGGCACGTGTCCTCGGCGTGGCTAGAACAGCAGTTGCGCAGTGGGCTGCGCAGAGCGTTCGAGTTGGCGGGTTCGCAGCGGTGAGTGTCACGGCGTGGGCTCCGGCGCGGACGGTCCGATCCGCCGGCCGGGTCGGCACGTCGATGGCACGTTTCCTGATCTATCTGATCCAGCTGTATCGGCATATGGTCTCGCCGTTGCGGCCGGCGTCGTGCCGGTTTGTTCCGACCTGTAGTCAATATGCCGTCGATGCCCTTGCCGAGTACGGCGTGGCTCGGGGGAGTTGGCTGACGGTGGTCAGGCTGGCTAAATGCGGTCCGTGGCATTCGGGCGGTTGGGATCCGATTCCGGAACGCCACGAGTGCCGCATGGACGTCGATGTCGTCGATGAAGCCGCGAACGAATGCGCGGCAACCCAAGGGGAGAGTGAATCGTTTGTTTGATTTCTTCAGTCTCGACTTCGTCTACTACCCGGTGTCGGCGATCATGTGGGTCTGGTACAAGGCGTTCGCGTTCTTGCTCGGCCCGCAGAATTTCTTCGCCTGGGCACTGTCGGTGATGTTTCTGGTCTTCACCCTGCGGGCGCTGCTGTACAAACCGTTCGTCAAGCAGATCCGGACTACTCGGCAGATGCAGGAACTGCAGCCGCAGATCAAAGCCCTGCAGAAGAAGTACGGCAAGGATCGGCAGCGGATGGCGATCGAGATGCAGAAGCTGCAGCGCGAGCACGGGTTTAACCCCGTTCTAGGCTGCCTGCCGATGTTGGCTCAGCTGCCGGTGTTCATCGGTCTCTATCACGTGCTGATGTCGTTCAACCGGACCCAGTCCGGGATCGGGCGGATGGGGCTGTCGGTGGAACAGAACCGCAGCCTGGGTAACTACGTGTTCAGTGCCAAGGACGTCGGGAATTTCCTGGACGCGAACCTGTTCGGGGCTCCTATCGGGGCGGCGATTAGACAGACCACTGGATTGGACGCGTTCAGTCACTTCGACCGAGGCATGTTGGTTGCGGTGAGCCTGCCGGTGATGATCCTGGCGGGCATCGCCACCTACCTGAACAGTCGGGCATCCGTGGCTCGCCAGAGCGCGGAGGCGGCCGCGAACCCTCAGACGGCGATGATGAACAAGCTTGCCCTGTACGTGTTTCCGCTCGGGGTTTTGGTCGGGCCGATTTTCTTCCCGATGCCACTGGCCATCATCCTGTACTGGTTCTCGAACAACATCTGGACTTTCGGTCAGCAGCACTACGTGTTCGGGATGATCGAGAAAGAGGACGAGGCCAAAAAGCAGGAAGTGCTTGAACGCAGGGCGGCCAATGCTCCTGCGCCGGGCGCCAAGCCGATCAGGTCGGCCAAGAGCGCGCCGGTCGCCGAAGGTGATCCGCCGGCGGAGGGCGACTCTGCGGATTCGGGATCCGGCGATGCAGCGGAGTCCGCTCCAAGCCAGCCCACCAAACCGAATTCGAGCGGCCGTAACAGTAGCGGCCCGGGCCGAGCACCGCGGCCGGGAGCGCGACCGAGGAAGCGCAAACGTTAGGGCGCCTGCCTGACTTGCTGAGCTTCCGCCCGCGGGCGGGCCGGCTCAAGCAGTACCCAGTAAGACCTCGCGGCGTGATGCCGTGACTACCAACCCGTGGATGAGGGGAAGAAACCGATGACGGAAGCTGAGACCACCGAGCTCGACACCGACGCCCAAGACGAGAAGGCCGAGGCGGTTGGTGAGGACGACGATCTGGAGGAGCGGTTGGTCGCCGAGGGCGAGATCGCTGGCGACTACCTGGAAGAGCTGTTGGATCTGCTGGACTTCGACGGCGACATCGATTTGGACGTCGAGGGCAATCGAGCGGTCGTCAGTATTGACGGCAGCGACGATCTGAACAAATTGGTCGGCCGTGGGGGAGAGGTTCTCGACGCGCTGCAAGAGTTGACTCGGCTGGCGGTACACCAGAAGACCGGGGTACGAAGCAGGCTGATGCTGGACATCGCGGGCTGGCGCCGCCGCCGCCGTGAAGAGCTGGCCGCTCTTGGCGACAAGGTGGCCCGGCGAGTGGCTGAGACCGGTGAGCGCGAAGCCCTGTCGCCGATGACTCCGTTCGAGCGGAAGATCGTGCACGACGCGGTGGCCGTGGTTGCCGGAGTGCACAGCGAGAGTGAGGGCGTGGAGCCGTCGCGCCGGGTGGTCGTGCTGCGTGACTGACTTGACTGCTAACCGTGACCGGACCGCGACTCCCGTAGGAGTTACAGGGCTGTAGTTCGGACGGCACCGGTTGGCAGGACGGCGTGGTCTGGGTGCGAGGACTGAGAGCGGAGGAATGTTTCACGTGAAACATGTCGATCCGCACCGACGGACGGAACTCCACTCGGATCGGGAGTGCGCGTCGGCGGAACCCGCGACAGCGATCTTTGGTGAGCGAATCGACCTGGCACGGCGCTACGCGGACATCCTGGCGACCGCCGGAGTGGAACGCGGCCTGCTCGGTCCTCGTGAAGTCGACCGGCTGTGGGAGCGGCATCTGCTGAACAGCGCCGTGATCGGGGAACTCCTCAAGCCGGACATACGCGTCGTGGACATCGGTAGCGGTGCCGGCCTTCCGGGTCTGCCCCTGGCAATTGCCCGACCGGACCTATGCGTGGTTCTCGTCGAACCAATGCTGCGGCGCAGCGAGTTTCTCCACGAGGTGGTCACCGCGCTCGGGCTGCCTGTCGAGGTGACGCGTGGCCGGGCCGAGGAACCAGGGATCCGAAAGCGCTGGGGCGGCAGCGATGCGGTGGTATCGCGTGCGGTCGCGGCGTTGGACAAATTGACGAAATGGAGTATGCCGTTGCTGAGGCAAGACGGTCTGATGGTTGCGATCAAAGGGGAGCGCGCCGGCGATGAAGTCCGGGAGCACCGGCGTGTGATGGAAGTACTCGGTGCGGTCGATGCCAGGGTGGTGACATGCGGTGCGCGCCTGTTGCCTCAGCCCACTACCGCGGTGGTGGCAAGGCGGGGACCGTACGTCCGACAGAAGAAGTCACCGAAAAGGGAAACGACATGAGGTTCGGTCGGAACACCAACCAGCCCCCTGCGGCACCGGTTCGTAACGAGGTGGCGCCACAACCTGTCACAGCGGCGCCGACTGGTCCTCGCACGGAGGTATCAGGAGTCGGGGTGGACGAGAGAACCCCCGGGGTGGCGGCGCCGTCAGCTGAGGCGCACAATCCCACCGTGAATGTTTCACGTGAAACATCGACCGAATATGACACTCCGATCGGCGCCGCTGCCGAGCGCGCGATGCGCGTCTTGCACACCACCTACGATCCCTTGCCGCGACCGCGCCAGCGCAGGGTATTCACCGTCGCCAACCAGAAGGGCGGCGTGGGCAAGACTACGACGGCGGTCAACCTGGCCGCCGCCCTTGCCGTCCAGGGGCTCAAGACTCTTGTCATCGACCTCGACCCCCAGGGCAACGCCAGCACCGCCCTCGGGATCACCGACCGCCAGTCCGGCACGCCTTCCTCCTACGAAGTGCTTATCGGGGAGGTGCCGTTACGGGAAGCGTTGCGACGCAGTCCGCACAGCGAACGCCTTTTCTGCGTGCCGGCCACCATCGACCTGGCCGGGGCAGAGATCGAATTGGTCAGTATGGTGGCGCGCGAGAACAGGTTGCGCAATGCTCTGGCGGAGCTGGACGAGTTCGACTTCGACTACGTCTTCGTCGACTGCCCACCGTCACTGGGATTGCTCACCATCAATGCACTCGTCGCCGCCCCCGAGGTGCTGATCCCGATCCAGTGCGAGTACTACGCGCTCGAAGGTGTGTCACAGCTGATGCGCAACATCGAGATGGTGAAGGCCCACCTTAATCCGCGGCTCGACGTCACCACCGTCATCCTCACCATGTACGACGGTCGGACCAAGCTCGCCGATCAGGTGGCTGAGGAGGTGCGCCGGTACTTCGGCGACAAGGTGCTGCGAACGGTGATCCCCCGGAGCGTCAAGGTTTCCGAGGCGCCGGGCTACAGCATGACAATCATCGATTACGATCCCGGTTCGCGCGGGGCGATGAGCTACCTAGATGCCAGCCGAGAACTCGCGCAGCGCGATCGACCAGCCGGGAGGGAATGACGAATGACGAACCCATCGCGCCGGAAAGGCGGCCTCGGTCGCGGCCTGGCATCCCTGATCCCAACCGGCCCGGCCGAGGGCGAATCCGGCTCGTCGTCATTCGGGCCGCGGATGGGGTCCGCGGCCGCCGACGTCGTGATCGGTGGCCCGTTGCCCGACGCCGCCTCGATGGGTGCGGTATACCGCGAGATCGCGCCGTCGGACATCGAGCCCAATCCCCGTCAGCCCCGACAGGTGTTCGACGACGAAGCCCTCGCCGAACTGGTGCACTCGATCCGCGAGTTCGGCTTGTTGCAACCGATCGTGGTGCGTGCGGTGCCGGCCGCACAGAGTGGCGCGCACTACCAGATTGTGATGGGGGAGCGGCGGTGGCGGGCCGCTCAAGCGGCCGGCCTGGCGACGCTACCCGCCATCGTGCGCGAAACGGGCGACGACAATTTATTGCGCGACGCCCTGCTGGAAAACATTCATCGCGTACAACTGAACCCCTTGGAAGAAGCGGCGGCGTACCAGCAATTGCTGGACGAGTTCGGCGTCACCCACGACGAACTGGCCGCCCGCATCGGCCGGTCGCGACCATTGATCACCAACATGATCCGGTTGCTCAAGCTGCCCATCCCGGTACAGCGGCGAGTCGCCGCGGGAGTGTTGTCCGCGGGGCACGCGCGCGCGTTGCTATCGCTGGAGTCCGGTCCGGACGCGCAGGAGGAACTGGCGAGCCGGATCGTTGCGGAGGGCCTATCGGTGCGGGCCACCGAGGAAGCGGTCACCCTGGCAAACCGGGGCGACGGCGCAACTCCCGCACCACCGAGACGCAAACCGATACAGATGCCCGGGTTGCAGGATGTTGCTGAGCGGCTGTCGAATGCCTTTGACACCCGGGTCACGGTCGCCCTCGGCAAACGCAAGGGCAAGATTGTCGTCGAGTTCGGATCCGTCGATGATCTGCAGCGGATCATCGACCTGATGACCGAAAAGCAGGACTGAACGGGCCCGACCCGCCACACCATGTAATTACGTCACTGTGACACTGAGCTGATGAGGCGGCGCGCAACGGCTACTTCCGGACACTCGAATATGCTGCAGATCTGTTCTGTATCAACCCTTTTCGGCCGTTACCGGCCTGATTGGCCGGTGATTTGGGCGGCGCACTCTGCCGGTGCGAGCAACGGCGAGGCGCGCACGGCCGTGGCCGGGCCAACACTGGCCCGATGGGCACCGACTCCCTATCCTGGAATGGTTGCCGGTGCACATCCGGTGCAATTCCCGGTGCCAGTAGTGGCCGGGAAAGTGGGGTCAGCCGCGTGGTCGTACAACACGGCCCCACGCGGTGGACAACGGCCGTGGGGTAATGCGAGTCGGACCGGCCGGAGTCGGCTTATGGGTTTGAGGTGCTTGAGCATCGCACGGAGGCCAGGAGACTAGTGTCAACTCGGATTTCAGCGCTGCGGCTCGAAGCCTTCGAGCAACTCCCCAAGCACGCGCGCCGCTGCGTCTTCTGGGAAGTCGATCCGGCGACCCTCGGTACCAACGACCACCTCGCCGACCCCGAGTTCGAAAAAGAAGCGTGGCTGTCGATGGTGATGCTGGAGTGGGGTTCGTGCGGGCAGGTCGCCACCGCGATCCCCGATGAGCGCAGCCAGGCCGAACCTCCGTGTCTGGGGTATGTCCTTTACGCGCCACCGCGGGCCGTGCCCCGCGCGCATCGTTTTCCCACCGCACCAGTCTCGGCGGACGCGGTGTTATTGACGTCCATGGGGATCGAACGCGGCCAAACCGAACCGGATGTGATGGCCGATCTGCCCCACCAGCTGATTGCCAGGGTCATCGACGAGCTGGTTCGACGTGGCGTGCGCGCACTCGAGGCGTTCGGCAGAACCGAGGCGGCCACTGACCTCCAGGAGCCGGTTGACGAGGACGTCCGCCCGGTACTCGAGGCCCTCAACGATTGCTCGGTCGAGCACTGCATCATCGACGCGGACTTTCTGATCGACGTCGGCTTCGTGGTGGTTGCACCGCACCCGTACTTCCCGCGGCTGCGCCTCGAGCTGGACAAGGGGCTGGGCTGGAAGGCCGAAGTCGAGGCGGCGCTGGAACGGCTGCTGGAAAATGCTCAGCTCGAGCAACCGGTGGGGGCCGCATCGGCGGGAAGTGTGACAGGCGGCAACGTTCTGCGCACACCAGCGCGGCGCGAGGCCCCCGCGGATTAGGAGCCGGTAATCCGACTCGCGCGTTCGACCGACAACTCGTGGGCCAACAGTTCGGCGAACGTGAATGTGCCGGTGGGCCGGTCGTTTTTGCCCAGCAGATAGAGGCGTTTGACCGCGGCCAGAATTCCCTCGGCGATGGCGTCACGCGTCTGCGTGGTGACCAGCATCTCGCGGTCGCGGGGATTGGTGATGTAGCCGACATCGACCTGCACGGTGGGCATCCTGGTCAACCGCAGCAGATCCCACGTCCGGCCGTGTACCCGGCAGTCACGTAATCCGGTGCGGGCCACCACTTCTCGCTGGATGAAGTCGGCCAGGTTGCGCCCGATGGTGGATACCGAACCGTGCGAGTTGCCGAAGTGAAACGATGCCACCCCGTTGGCCGACGGGCTGGCCTGAGTCTCACAGCGCAGGCTGATCATCAGATCGGCGCCAACGGAATTGGCGATCGCAGCACGTTCGGCATCCGATGGGCTGTGGCCGGTCGGCCGGGACAGGAATGTCTCCATGCCGATGGCGGTCATTCGGCCTTCGAGGCGACTTGCCAAGTCCCACAACACGTCTGCTTCGCTAATCGGTCCGGCGGAGCCCTGGGTGATCAGGCCGTGGTCATTGCCGCCGCGGCCCGGATCGATGATGATGCGCTTACCCGACAACTTGGGCCCGGAGCGGCGCACCAGCTCCTCCTCGCGGATCGCATGTGGCGATCCACCGCTGACCCTGGAACTCAGGAAATACAACGAACGCAACGTTTCTGGGCCGCAAATCCCGTCCGCGGACAAGCCGTACTCGCGTTGATAGGACATCAGCGCGTTGTGAGTCTGCAACCCGAAATGCCCGTCGACCAGACCGGTGTAAAAGCCGAGATCTTGCAGGCGGGCCTGCAGGGTGGCGACGTCGTCACCGTAGAGGGGTGCGCCGAATTGGTGATACAGAGTGCGCGCACCGAGGCGGTAGGAAGCCTCCTTCAATGCCCGGTAGGTGGCCTCACCGACGATGCCATCCACCAACAGCCCACGATGCTGCTGAAACGCGCGAACCGCATGGTCGAGTTCTTCGTCGAAAACCTCGAACGCGATGTGGCGTCCGGTGGTCAGATCCTCGTCCGGATTGTCCAGCATTCCCAGCGCGGCGAGCGCCGCCCGGATTTCGGTGACAGCTGCGCCGCGGTCGCCACAGCGCAGCGCGTCGCCGTCTTCGCGGCGCGGACTCGGCATACCAAGGGTCCTCCGGGACTAATTGACATCGCTGCCAAGAGCAGCGCAGTTGCCTCGTATTGTCGCAGATCCACGGTCGGATCGGGAAAACCCCAGGCCAGTCGGGGGCTTGTTTCTGCAATACGTGAGGTGATTGTGACCTGGGACTACGGGTTGCCGCTAGCCGAGGTCGGGAACCGCGTCGGAAAGCTCCCGCAGTAGCGCCGCTTTGCCCTTGGCACCGACGATCCGTTTCACCGGTTCACCGCCTTTGAACAAGATCATGGTGGGGATCGACACCACCTGAAAGTCGCGCGCCGTCTCGGGGTTGGCGTCCACGTCCAGTTTGGCGACCTTCAGCTGCGCCGATCGTTCGGTAGCGATCTCCTCGAGCACCGGAGCCACCATCTTGCACGGCCCGCACCACGTTGCCCAGAAGTCGAC
Source organism: Mycobacterium vicinigordonae (assembly GCF_013466425.1). Taxonomy (NCBI): domain Bacteria; kingdom Bacillati; phylum Actinomycetota; class Actinomycetes; order Mycobacteriales; family Mycobacteriaceae; genus Mycobacterium; species Mycobacterium vicinigordonae. The sequence continues at coordinate 6,257,773 of NZ_CP059165.1, read as the reverse complement.
CAGCACCGGCTTGTCACTGGACAACACGTCGGTGGAGAAGGAGGCGTCGGAAACCTCGATGGTGCCGGACTTGTCGGCGTTGCTCATCGCTTTGCTCCAATCAGGGTGTCGGTACTGCCGGTCTCGCCGGTAGTTTCGTGCTCGGCGAGCCAGCGCTCGGCGTCGATCGCGGCGGCACACCCGCTGCCGGCGGCGGTGACCGCCTGCCGGTAGCTGCGGTCCACCAGGTCGCCGGCGGCAAACACACCTTCCAGCGACGTGCTGGTAGTCCGGCCCTGGACCACCACGTAGCCGTCCGGATCGAGGTCCACCGCGTCGCGCACCAGCGCCGAGCGCGGTTCGTGGCCGATTGCCACGAACACTCCGGTCACCGGCAATGTGGTCTGCTCGCCCGTCACGTTGTCGCGCAGCCGCAGCCCGGTGACCGTCGTGTCGCCGTCGACCCCGAGCACCGCCTTGTTGGTCAAGATGGCGATCTTGTCGTTGGTCTGTGCGCGCTCGAGCATGATCTTGGACGCACGGAACTCCTCGCGCCGGTGCACCAGCGTGACGCTGCGGGCGAACCGGGTCAGGAAGGTGGCTTCCTCCATCGCGGAGTCGCCGCCGCCGATCACTGCGATGTCCTGGTCGCGGAAGAAGAAGCCGTCGCAGGTAGCGCAGGAACTCACACCGCGGCCCAGCAACTCCTGCTCGCCGGGTACTTGCAGGTAACGGGCGGCCGCGCCCATCGCCAGGATCACCGCCCTGGCCTGGAATGCCTCGCCCTCGGCGGTGACCACCGATTTGACCGGTCCTCGCAGCGAAACCGATTCGACGTCCTCCATGCGAAGGTCGGCGCCGAATCGCAGGGCCTGCTCGCGCATCTGGTCCATCAATTCCGGCCCGGTGATGCCATCGCGGAAACCCGGATAGTTTTCCACCTCGGTGGTGGTCATCAGTGCCCCACCGAACGAGGTGCCCTCGAAGACCAGTGGCTTGAGCTGGGCGCGCGCAGTGTAGAGGGCCGCGGTGTACCCGGCGGGACCGGAACCGATGATGATCACGTCATGGATGGTGTCTGATGCGGGCATGCGGGCCTTTCGGGGCGATACCGAACTTAAGGTGGATCTGCAAAGTCTACGAACGCCAGCCTAGGCAGTGGTGTTCCCGACAGCCGCACACGACACCGATCCGAGCCGGCTATGCGCGCGGAATGGTGGTGGTGGCTAGCAGTCCGGTATCGGCGGCACTGCAGCTCAGCGCGACCGCGTAGGCGGTCACAGTGCCGGGGGTGTCACCGGCCATCACCAGCAGTACCCCCGGGCGGGAATTGACCTCGACCGGTTGGGCGCCCAGGATCGGGGTGCCCGCCGGGTAGCCTAGGCCGCCCAGGCAGGAGGCGCGCTGCCCAGGGTTGGTCAGCGCACCGAAATCGGGCGGACGATGCAACAAGGCGAGGATCTCCGGGTCCGACAGCGGAATCACCGGGACCGGCGCGGACACGGTTATGTGGTTGGCGGTGGGATCGGTTTTCGAGCCAGAGGACGGCGAGCGCAGCAACGCCGCAGTGCCCAAACCAATCGCGGCCACCACCCCGGCGAAGCCGACTAACCCGGCGATGACCCGCGCGGAGCGCATCGGAGGCCGCGCTGCGTGAGCGGCGCCCGGCGAGCGCAATGCGGCGGCGACACTGTCGACGAGCTGCGGGGGAGCGTTGGGTGCGGGTTCGGCCGCCAAGGCGGCGAGATCGCGACGCACCTGGTGCAGCGCCTGCAATGCGTCCGCGGCCTGCGGGTCGGTGCGGATGCGGCTTCGCACGGCTGCGGCGGTGTCATCATCGAGCAGGCCCGCCTGCAGGTCGGCAAGCTGTTCAACCGTCAGCGGTGGTTGCGGATCGGCGTCGTCCTCGGCGGCACTCATCCGCCCCAGTGTGCGTCATGCGCGGTTCGGTGCTCGCAGCGCCCGGGACGTCGAGTCGCCGGCGTCCAGGTAGCCCAACAACCGGGCCAATCGCGCCCGCGCGCGCGAGCATCGGCTCTTGACCGTGCCTTCGGCCACCCCCAGTAGCGCCGCGGTCTCGGCGATCGAATAACCGTGCATGTCGACGGCGACCACCACCGCCCGCTGTTCGACCGGCAACCGCATCAGCGCGCGCTGGACCACGATCGCGGTGTCGGACTGCGTGGTCCGGTCGGCGACGGGATAGTCCCAGCGCAGCGGGACAGCCGGCTGCGCCTTGGCCCTGCGCAACCGATCCAGGCAGGCGTTGAGCACGATGCGGTGCAGCCACGAGCTGACCTGAGCGTTCCGGCGGAACGAAGCGGCACCGCGGTGCGCGGACAGCATCGCCTCCTGCAGCGCGTCCTCGGCATCCTCGGCGTTCAGGCTAATCAGCTTCGCCAGCCGGTACAGCCGTCGGTGGTGGCGGGCGAACAACTCGGCGAAGGCGCGGCGGTCGCCGGCGACATGCGCGGTCAGTAGCTCGGCGTCGCTGCGGAGCCGTCGCGTGCTTTGCCGCAATCCCATCGCCGGACCGTAACCAATCGGCGGGCGGCGGGCACTTCAGGAACCGGCTTGGATGGTGATCTCGGAGATGTCCGCACGGCTCTTGCCGCCGGTGGTGCCCAGCGTGGAGATCCACACCAGCAGGGTCGACGTCGGTGCGGCCCCTTTGACCTGGATGGTGTTGTGGCCGGGTTTCAGCACGGTGGCGGGGGTCAGCACGGTGGTGTCTTCCAGCCTGGACGGGTTAGGCGAGGTCGACGAGCGGAGCTCCACCTTAGTGCCGGTGCTGGAGATGTCGATGGTGACCGCCCCGACCACCGTCGGCTTCGGCAGTTGCAGCAGCAGTCCGACGCCACTCTTGAACCCGGGGAACGGGACGGGGTCGGTGTAGGTGTCGGTCTGCCACGAGGTGGCCGGATTGCCGTCGATCGCGTTGCCCGCGTCGCCGGGGTTGTCGGCGTCGCCGCCAGGGGAGAAGACCGTGGCTTTGGTGGGCTTGACGGTGCTGCCCGACGGCGCCGCAGTGCCGGGCGTCTCGGTCGCCGAAGACGACGGGTTGTTGTTCAGGCCCAGTTGTTCGCCCTTGAGGCCATTGCCGACGTCGCCGAAGATCTCGCTGACTACCGAGGCGAGCACCACCAGCGCCACCACCAGAACGATCGCGCCCGCGCCTAGACCGATCAGCAGATTGCGGCGACGTCGTGAGTAGGCATCGTCGCCACGCTCGGTGGACCTGCGCGGCGAGGACGGCCCCGGTGGTTCGGCGATCGGACTGAGCACCTCGGTGCGATCGGCCACCGCTGTAGCCTGTTGTAGCAGGTTCAAAAGTGTTGACGCGCTGCGTATTCCGCCATCTTCCTGGACGGATCGAACGGCGACCGCAGAAATCTGGAACGGGATGTCGCGGTCGATCACGGTCGGTTCGACGGCCTGCCCGTTCGCATCCCGCTCGGCGGCTGCCAACCCACTGGGCGCCCCCGTCTGAGGCAGCGGCCAGCGGTTGACCAGAAGCGCGTACAGCGAGGCGCCGATTCCGCGGATATCGTCCTGCGGGTTGGCGTCGGGCATGGTTGCCGGGAAGGCCAGCACCACGTCGCCGTCGATGCTCAGGCGAACCCGGCTGGGGTGATCGATGGACAGCGCGACTCCGGCGCGGTGCGCGGCGTCGGCGGCGGCCGCCAGCGACTGCATGGCCCGAATGGCGCCGACCGGCGACGGCGACGTGTCGGCGACTTCCTGCAGGGAGCCGCCTCGGATCCATTCGGCGACCACCAGCCCGCCGGACCCGGTGTGGACGACGTCGAGTATCCGGGCGATGCCGGGCTTGTCGATCCGGCTCAGCCGCAGCGTTCGGGACAGAATCTCCTGCACCGCGTCTTCGGGCAGGGCACCCTCGGGGTCGACGAAGGTGAGCGCAACCTGCCGGTGCAAGGCGGTGTCCATGGCCTGCCAGAACTGCAGAGGCGGTGTGCCACCGTGCGAGATCAGCAGCCGATAGCGGCCATTGGCGATGCGGGCACCGGGCACCAGGTGCGCGTCGTCCGGCCCCGGCTCAGGGTTCCGTTCGCGAGGAGCGTCGAACGGCAGCGGGCCCCGCGCCTCGGCTGCATCCCCATTGACGTGTTCGCGGGACGGGTCCTTGGCGGCTGGAATGTCGGGCTGGAAGTCGTCGGCACGCGGCCGGTCCTGGCTCGCCTTGGAGCTAAGGGGGGAGCTGGACGCGGCGCTATCCGGTGTGCGGTCAGTCACCTCCGGTCCTTTCGCTAGCCCGGCCCTGGTCACCGGTGATCCGCGCCGGATCGGCTCGCGGACCGCATCATCGCCCGGCAGGGTCGCATTTCTGTGCTCAGGGTACGTGACCGGGGACCGCCTGGACGAAACCGTCGCGGTGCGCTGGGGCGGCCTCATATCCGGGATGCCCAACCGGCGCCGGATCACATCACGGGCGGCGCGCGCCTCTGGGACCTGCGCTCCGAGCATCACCACGGCCAGGATCGGCACCATGATGACCGCCAGCACCAGCAGACGCAACAGCGAACCCATGCCACCGTGAGCGGTCAGTCCGTCGATTCCCAGCAACCGGTCGGCGACGTGTGCGACCAGGCCGGCGAGCAGAGAAGCCGCGATTGTCACCAGGATGGTGCGCACCTCGCCGAGGCCGATCAGTCGGCCCCCCTTGGGTAGCAAGCTGCGCCGCAGCAGCAGGTGCCCAACCACGGCCCCGGCCAGGAAACCCAAACCGTTGGCCGTCCCCAGATAGCCGGCGACCAGCTGCTTGTTTGACGTGAGGTGCGGCGCGGCGAGCGAACCGGCGATCTTCACCGAGGTGATCACGATAATGACGACGATCGGTGTCCACGGTTCGTCGCGCGCATAGAAAACCCGTAGCTGCAGCAGGACCAGCGCGTAGGGAATCAGGGTGAACGCGGATAGCGCGATCGCCGCACCCAGGTATCCGGCGTCGACCTGGCCGAAGTGCCCGTAGGCGAACAGCGCGCTGCCCATCGCCGGGCCACCTACGGTCATGAACGCGACCGCCGGGATCAGTGTGATCATGGTCAGCCGGGTGGCCAGCGACAGGTCGGCCAGGACGGCGGGGATGTCGTCGGCAGCGGCGTTGCGGCTCAGCCGCGGCATCACGACGGTGAGTACCGTGACGCCGATCATCCCGAACGGCAGCATCAGCACCAGCCACGTGTAGTTGTAGATCGCCGGGCCCGAGGCGGCGGCCGTGCTGGCGATCTGGTTGCCGATCACCAAACCCAGCTGGCTGATCAGCACGTACAGCACCATCGCGGCGGCCATGGTGGCGAAGCGTTTGAGCCGCTCGTCGATGCCCCACAGCGGGCGAAGGCTGATGCGTTCGCGGCCGATCGCCACCAGCAGCACCGCCGTCTGCGCAAACACCCCCAGCGTGGTGCCAATCCCGAGCACCAGCAGCTTGGCGTTGCCCATCTTGACTGGGTCGACGGACAGTTCGCCGGGGACAGCGAGGTAAACCCCCAGGGTTGCGATGGCCACGATGTTGTTGACGACGGGTGCCCACGCCGGCGGACCGAAGATGTTGCGGGTGTTCAGGATCGCCATGAACACCGAGGACAGGCCGTAGACCAGCACCTGCGGGAGCAGCAGGTAGGCAAACGCGGTGGTAAGCGGTTCGTTGACCTGCGGGTCGCGGCCCAGCATCAGCCGCACCAGCAGTGGCGCGGCCGCCACCGACAGCGCGGTGGCAACGATGAGCAGGGTGGTGGCCAGGGTGACCAGTCGCCGCACAAAGGCTGCGCCGCCGTCGGCGTCGTCCTGCTCGGCGCGTGCCAGCACGGGCACGAAGATCGCGGTGAACGTGGCCTCTAGCACCAGCGCGGCGACCAGGTTGGGTAGCTGGTTGGCCACCGAGAACGAACTGGACAGCGCAGCACCCAGAATCGCGGCCAGCAGCACGATCCGGGCGAAACCGGTGAGCCGGCTGATCAGGGTCGCGAACGCCATCCCCCAGGAGCGTTTAACCAGCGCGGCGTCGGACAGCTCGGCGCGGCGCGGGAGTTGCTGGGTGCGGCGGGGTGCCTGATGTGGAGTCCAGCCCGGCCGCGGCGGCAGGCCCGGCGGCGGAACCGCGGACCTGGGCTGGGACAGCGGCGGCCGCTGCGGCGGTGGTGATTGCGGAGGATGCACCCGCCGGGGTGCGCGGTTCATACCCGATGCTCTTCGTGAACCCGACCCGTGACGGCGCGAGGCTGCTCGGGTGCCCGTCCATGGCCCGCCGCCGCGGGGGGATCGGGGCGATCGAGGTCGGCGGGGTCGGGCTGGCCCCGGAAGCGGTGCCACAACCGCCGCCCGGCCAGCAGTACCAGCACCGCCGCTGCCGTCAGCGTGATCGCGAATAGCACCTTGCCGTAGGCGTTGGAATGGACCGACAACCGCACCGGCTCACCAAGTGCCGTGCCGTCCGGTGTGCGTAACCCGACGTCGATGGCGACGCGCTGGGTGAAGTTGACTTCGATCGGCACTCGCAGCGGCAGGTATCCGGGCGGTAGCTCGATTTCGCCGACGTCGGACACTGTCATCCCGGGTGGTGCGTTGACCTGCAGCCGAACCCGGATCGGTACGGCCAGGCCGTTGTGCAGGGCCAGCGGCAACGGGCTGTGCTCGGTGGCCAGGGTGTAGGAACCGCCCGGGTTGACGATCGTCACCGAACGGAAGAAGTCGTTGACGGTGGTACCGACCACCGATAGCCGCTGCTGCGCCAACCCGTTGCGGGTGTCCGGCGGCACCGACTGGCTCAGGGCACGCAGCATGTCCTCGCGCAGTGGCGCGGTGTACTGCGCACCGGTCAGCCCGGTGCGTTCATCGGTCATCAGTGCCGAGGTCAGTTTCCATACCCGGCCGACCTGGTCGGCGACCTGGCCGGTGATCTCGTCGCTGAACCTGCCCCGCACCGACGGGTAGGCGCCCGGGGGGCTGGGCAGCTCGGTATGTGCCGCCGCGTCCGCGATCACCGCGGGCAGCGGGCGCGGCACCGCAAGCCCGGAGTGGATGGCGGTGGCCAGCGCGGTCAGGATGGACTGCGCATCGTCGCCCTGCAATGTCCACGACGCCGGTGGCAGCAGGATCTGGGTGCGCGGTGCGGCATCCGGTGAGAGGCCGCGCCACAGCATCGCACCCAGCGCGTCCTGGCGGCGGGCGGTGGCCGAGTCGTGGCTGACGTGTACCGACAGCGACGAGTCCAGATAGGTGGGCACGATGGGGCTGGTCCCGGCGGCGGCTAGCGCAGCGCCGATGGCCGGGTCAAACGGCGCGGTCACTACCCGCGTCGAGAGCCTGCGGGGCGAGATATCAGCGCTGCCGGAGGTGGTGTTGGCGCTCTGGCCGGGTGCTTCAGCGGCCGCGACCGCGACCGTGCTGTCGTTGGCGTCCAGCAGGGTCACGCCCCGGCTGGTCAGCGGGCCGTCCGACAGCAGCGCGGTGTTGCGCACCGAGGCGACGTCCAGAATGCGGTCGACGATGTCGGATGTCGCTGCGGTGGCCGCGGTGTTGAGCCCCGGATCGTTGACTCGCTGCAGGGCGTCCAGATCGGCCTGGGCGTAGGGCAGCGGGACCACACACGTGCGGTGCGCCAGGGCGCGTAACCGGTTCAACCACAGGTTGGCGGCAGATTGGCCGGTACCGGGGTGGGTCGGGGCCCCCGGCAATTGTGCGGGGCCGTCAGCGGAGTTGGACACCACGTAGCCAGCGGTCATCGCGTTGACGGTGACGAGCAGGTCGGGATCGATGGCCAGGCATAGCGCCCGGCCGACCGCACCGTCGGGGTCGACGTCGCGGCTGGTGGCCAGCTCGGCCGCGGACAGCAGAGTGTCCAGGCGCCCGCCGTTGGCCAGCGAGTTGGCCAGCTCGTCGTCGACCAGGCGCACCGGGATGGTGCCGCCGGGAACACCGGGCGCCAGCCGGGGCCGGTCGGCCAGCGGCCAAAGCATCGTCATCCACACCGGCTTGCGGGTTTCCGGGGCCACTGCCGCGTCGATGCCGGCCGCCTTGTCGGGTGGCACACCCACCACGGGTAGCAGGAAGCGGGCGTTGTCCAGGCGGGCCGGTGCGCCGTAGTCGGGGGTTCCGTTGACGTTGACCAGCATCGGATAGATACCGGGCTGGTCGATGGCCAGCGATTGCTTGGTCAGCGAGCGCAGCGGAGCGGACAAGATGAACCCGGCCTGCTGTCCGCGCTGCAGTTCGGGGGAGACGGTCAGGAACTCGGCGGCCGGCTCGTACTGGTCGGTGCCACCGTCCAGCGAGGTGCGCAGCGCCGTGGACGACGTGACGCCGCCGGCATGCTCGAGCCGCACCATCACGTCGTGCACGGGGCGGTCGCCGATGTTGGTCACCATTCCGCTGACGGTGACGACGGGGTCGCTGGTGGTGGTGACGACGTCGGGCGTCACTTGATCGATCCGCACCTGCACGAAGGGAGTGGCGGCGGGTTCGCCGGCGTTCGCGTTCGGCGGATTGCCCGCCAGCATCATCGCGAAGCCGGCCATGATGCCGATCACTGTGGCGAGACGCGCCCCCTTGGTCCCGCCCTCGGCCCTAGCCCGTCGAAGTCGCGGCCCCGTCACGGCCCCTGCCCGTTACCGTTCTTCCGGGATGCGGAGTCATTGGCGTGTCGGGTGCGCGAATGGGTCTGGGGGCGTCGTCGCGGCGCGCTCGGCGGCAGGGGGGGCAGCGCTTCTTCGCCGTCGGTCTGCAGCTTGTCAATCAGTTCGTCGGCTACCTCGGCCAGTTTGCGTTCGTCGGCGTAGGCCAGCCGTGACGGCAGCTCGTGGATCGGCACCCACGCCACTTCGGCGACCTCCAGATCTTCGTCGGAGAGTTCTCCACCAAGAAAGCGCATCAAATAGTGGTGCACGGTCTTGTGCACCCGCCGGCCGTCGGTGACGAACCAGTAGTCGATGCGTCCCAGTGCGGCCAGCACACTGCCGCGGATACCCGTCTCCTCGGCGACTTCGCGAATGGCCGTCTGCTCGGCCGTCTCGCCGAGTTCGATATGCCCCTTGGGCAGCGACCAGAGCATCCTGCCACGCCGGTCCACCCGGCCGATCAGCGCGGCGACCTGTTCGTCACGCGGACCGTCGATTCCGTCGATGACCAGGCCGCCGGCCGACGTCTCGTGCACGGTCCGCATGCGGTCGGGGCCGCGCCGTACCCGGCGCTTGGCCGCGGTGGCCGGGGTTGGTGCGGTGTCGGCGACCGGTTGACCGTTCGTCTTCGGCTCCGCCGAACGTCCCGCGCCACGACCGCGACGCCGGCCCCGGCGTCGACGTGGTTTGGCTTGCTCGCCGTCCGACATTCAAGCGATATTAGCTGGCTGGGGCGGGTCTTCCGGACGCACTCGCCGTCCGCCGGTACCTTTGATCACTTTCGTCGCGTGGGCCGCTTGCGCCACAGGAACCCCCCGGCGACAGTGCTCGGCGCTCTGCCGCAGAACCTGCCGCTCGCTGCGCAGGTGTGAATGCGGCTGGACGTGGGCTGAGTCACCGGACGATTGCTATTAGGCTCACCGAACGTGGTTGAACCCGTCCAGGATGCCGATCTGCTCACCGCAGCTGCGGTCGCGTTGCACCGGCACGCCGGAGTGCTCGGCGAACTGGGCGCCGCATTCGCGGCCGCCGGACACGAGTTGTACCTGGTCGGCGGCTCGGTGCGAGACGCGCTGCTGGGCCGGCTCAGCCCAGACCTGGACTTCACTACCGACGCACGCCCCGAACAGATCCAGAAGGTCGTGCGGCCGCTGGCCGATGCGCTGTGGGACACCGGCATCGAGTACGGCACTGTCGGCGTCGGCAAGGGCGAGCACCGCTTAGAGATCACCACCTTCCGCGCCGACACCTACGACCAGGTGTCGCGCAATCCGCAAGTGCGGTTCGGGGATCGGCTCGACGACGACCTGGTGCGCCGCGACTTCACGGTCAACGCGATGGCGGTGCGCGTCACCTCGGCCGGGGCGGGGGAATTCCTAGACCCGCTGGGTGGGCTGGCGGCACTACGCGCCGGGGTGCTCGACACGCCGGCGGCCCCGGAGGTGTCCTTCGGCGACGACCCGCTGCGAATGCTGCGCGCTGCCCGATTCGTCTCCCAGCTCGGCTTCACCGTCGCGCCGCGGGTGCGGACGGCGCTCGAGGAAATGGCGCCGCAGCTGGCGCGGATCAGCGTCGAACGGGTGGCGGCCGAGCTCGACAAGATGATGCTCGGTGCGCACCCGGTGGCCGGCATCGACCTGCTGGTGCAATCCGGGATGGGCGAGGTGGTACTGCCCGAGATCGGCGGCATGCAGATGGCGATCGACGAGCACCACCAGCACAAGGATGTCTACCAGCACTCACTGACCGTGCTGCGCCAAGCGATCGAGCTCGAAGACCAGGGTCCCGACCTGGTGCTGCGCTGGGCTGCACTGCTGCATGACATCGGCAAACCCGCGACCCGCCGCCACGAACCCAACGGCGGAGTGAGCTTCCACCACCACGAGGTGGTCGGCGCCAAGATGGTCCGCAAGCGGATGCGGGCGTTGAAGTACTCCAAGCAGATGGTGGACGATGTATCCCAGCTGGTGTATCTGCACCTGCGGTTTCACGGCTACGGCGAAGGCAAGTGGACCGACTCGGCGGTGCGCCGCTACGTCACTGATGCTGGACCGCTGCTGCCGCGATTGCACAAGCTGGTGCGCGCGGACTGCACCACCCGCAACAAACGCCGCGCGGCGCGGCTGCGCGCGTCTTATGACCGCCTAGAGCATCGGATCGCGGAACTGGCGGCTCAGGAAGACCTGGACCGGGTGCGGCCGGATCTGGACGGCAACGAGATCATGCGGCTGCTCGACATTCCGGCCGGCCCACAGGTGGGCGAGGCGTGGCGATTCCTCAAGGAACTGCGTCTGGACCGCGGTCCGCTGTCCACCGAGGAGGCCACCGCAGAACTGCTGGCGTGGTGGAAGACGCGAGGCGACTGACAATCATCGGAACCTGGCGCCGCGCCGCCGCGTCCAAACTGGGCATGGAGTACTGCCTCGGCGGCGACGACGGCACCGCGTCGATGTGGAATCGTGCCGCTGATCTCGACCTCGACGGCGACGGTGCGTTCGACGCCGTCGGGCTGGACCTGGATGGTGACGGCCTCCGCGACGACGCCCTGGTCGACCTCGACCACGACGGAGTCGCCGACCACGCCGTGCTCGACGCAGACAACGACGGCGCCCCGGAAACCTACTTCGTCGACGATGGATCCGGGACGTGGCGGGTCGCTGTCGATCGTGGCGGGCAGCTGCGGTGGTTCGGTCTGGACGGTGTGGAACATTCCGGCGGCCCGCTGGTCGACTTCGACGGGCAGGGTCAACCGGACGATCGGCTGGCCGACCTCGACGGCGACGGGGTTGCCGATCAGGTGGTGTGCACGGGTCCCGACGGCGTCACCGGCTACGTGGACACCGACGGCGACGGGCGCTGGGATGTTCGACTCTTCGATTCCGACGGCGACGGAATAGCCGACGGAGCGGGGGCCGCATGAAGCCTTGCCAATAAGCACAGCTAATTTTCTGCGACCATTCTCCATGCGCTGAAGGTCCTGCGCGGTAACTATCCCCAAGCCGGGCCGCTGTCCAGCGTTTGACACGCGCCAAATTCTGGTGTCCACTAAACAGCCTGTTCCACCCATGTGCAGCGACCAAGGTGGGTGAAGTGACAGCTGGGGGCGGCTGATCTAGCTTTACGCAGATCCGGCCTCGGCGAGAGCAAAATAATTGAGGGAGATTCTAATATGGCAAACGCAACAGTTGTCACTCCAGAGTTGCTGCGCAGTACGCAGCAACGGATCGAAGCCCGATTGCAGGAAGCCGCCGCGATCGCCAATCAGTATCTGAGCGGGCACGAGAACATCATCAATGCGACGGGATGGGCAGGGGACGCGGGCAACACCTCGCTCAACACCGCCGGCCAGATCCATCACGACCTGCAACAGATCATGACCGGGGGCCAACGGCTTGCACACGGGCTGGGCCGGGCTGCGGTGCTGATGGAAAACCACGAGGCCGATGCGGCGCACAACCTCAACGGCGTGTTCAGCGGGGGGACTCAGGCGGTCTAGCCCGAATCGCAGTTCCCCTACTCCGCAGACCACAAGTTAGGAACGTTCATGGCAGATCACATCGTCTATAACCACGGCGCCGTCGTCGGATTCGCAGGCGAGGTCGGTGCGCAGGCCGCACAGCTGATGGAAATTCACAGCGACGTCCTCAACCTCACGCAAGCACTCGGTGACTTCTTTCAAGGCCATGGCGCCACCGCATTTTTCGATGCACAGCAGCAGATGCTGCACGGACTGGAAGACCTGATTCAGACCGTCAGCCGGCACGCTCACACCGTGCACAACGTCGACGAAATGGCACAGGCCACCGACGCCCAGATGGGCAACCTCTTTATCTAGCCAATGCGATCGGCCCGGGGCGCATGCAATGCGTGCGCCCCGGGTCTATGTCGAGGAACACCGTGTTAACCACCACCGTCGACGGGCTGTGGGCCCTGCAGGTCCTCACCGGCATCGAGACCGTGGCCCCCGAGTTGGGGCTGCGGCCGTTGCTGCCGAGTGTGGAACCCAGGCGCCTGGCGCTCGAACACCCCGTCACCGCCGAATTGTGCGCGGCCGGGGTGCTCGACGAATCCGGCACAGTCGACGGCACCGTGCTGGAATGGCTGACGGTCCTGTCGCGGCGAGACATCGGGCTTTTCGTCCAGATGCGCGCACCGGGCGACGCGGAACCGGCGCGGGCACTGCTCGCGCGATTCGCCCAGTGGTGGGTCGCCGTGGAACGCTGCGCTGACTTGATCCGGATCAGCGGCGCGGGCACGTCCACCGCGGAGGGATCGGCAAGCTCGGTGATCCGCGCGCAGATCGAGCGGTGGTGTGGGCAACAGGCGCCGGCTGCACTGCGGCCCGTCACCCTCGACGCGGATAGCCTGCGTGCGGCGGCGGTCGGTCGGGAGGCACTGGACGCGTTCATCCGTGGTCACGGGCTCGAGTGCGACCAGACGCGGTTGCTGACACTGGCTACCGACCCGAGCCGGTCGGCTCAAGCCTCGATCGTCGCCGTGCAATCCGGAGTTGCCGGTGGCAAATCGTCGCGAACACACGTCGAAGCCGGTGCGGTGACTGTCATCGACACCCCCGAGGGGCGGTTGGTCGCCGAGCACGTCAACTCCGCCGGCCGACGGTGGATGATCGTCGCGCCCGGAACTACGGGCAACATCACCAGCGCGATCACCCACATGCTGCGCCGTCTGCCCGCCGAACATGAATGGTTTTCGTACCGGAAAGTTGTGTAGTCGAGAGGTGTCGATCGAAGTGTTGGAAGTTGCGTCGTGACGAACCCGTGGAATGCTGCCCCTCATGTCGAACAGGCGGGAATCACGCAACGGGACGTCCCCGCTGCGCGTGTCGCGCACCAGGAATCCGTATCGGGCACGCTGCGGATTTCCGACATGGTCGCGCCGCGGAAGATCCCACCCGGGTCGGGTTGGCGAAAGTTCCTGTACAACTTGTCATTCAAGACGGTCAACCTCGGCGAATCACCGGCCGAACGACACCATCGCGAACTTCAAGACCGGATCAGGCGCCATATCCGCAAACAGTATGTGATCGGGGTGGTTTCGGGTAAAGGTGGCGTCGGAAAGACCACGATGACCGCGTGCATCGGGGGCGTCTTCCGAGAATGCCGACCCGACAACGTCGTTGCGATCGACGCCGCTCCTGGATTCGGCACACTGGCCGGACGGATCGACGAGTCCCCGCCGGGGGACTACTCGGCGGTACTTAACGACACCGACGTCCAAGGCTACGCGGATATCCGAGAGCACTTGGGGCAGAACAGCATCGGTCTCGATGTGCTGGCGGGTAACCGAGCATCCGACCAGCCGCGACCGCTGGTTCCATCGATGTTCACCGGAGTGCTGTCGCGGCTGCGCCGCACCCACACCGTCATCGTGGTGGACACCTCCGACGACATCGAGCACCCGGTGATGAAGGCGGTGCTCGACGCCTGTGACGCGCTGGTGTTCGTCTCAGGTCTGACCGCTGACACCTCCCTGCCGGTGACCCGCGCTATCGATCTGTTGCGGTCGATGGGATACCACGAACTGGTGTCGCGAAGCACCGTGATCCTCAACGACAGTCGCGACAAGTACGACCCCGACGCCCGCGCGTACCTCACCGAGCGTTTCAAGCAATCCGGCGCAACGGTCGAGTTCATGCCGTATGACCCGTACCTCGCCAAGGGCGGGATCATCGACACCCGCCACGAACTGAAGAAGAAGTCGCGTCTGCAGTTGTTCGAGATCGTCGCGGCCCTGGCCGACAAGTACATTCCGGACGCCGACAGGCCCCGGTAAATGACCTCTCTGGTTGGCAAGGTCTCGTTTCCTGCCCGTTGCGCGGTAGCTGTTGTCTGCGGCGAACACCTGCTCTCGCAGGTGTACCCGGCCTCCGTACCGATCGAGGTGTTCGTCGACAACGTCGTCGAACTGGTGCACGACGAACTCAAGCGCCGTGGCCTGCCCGGGCTCGAAACCGGTGTCGGATACGAACTACATAAAGCCAACGGGGTGCGCCTCGACATCACCAAGACCCTCGACGAACTCGGTGTGGAAGACGGCGCCACCCTTACCCTGGTACCCGCCACCGAGGGCGAATCGTTCGAGCCCCAATACGAGTCGCTGTCCACCGGCCTGGCGCGGATAGGCAAAAAGCTCTTCGAACCGGTCACCGTCCAGACAGCCGCACACACCGCACTGGCAATCGTCGCATTCGTCGTTGTCACGATCCTGGGATTGGCTGTGCGACAACGTATCGCAACCGACTCGCTGTTGCCCGGCCTGGTCACGGGCGGAGCGGGACTCGTGGTCGCGGGCGGCGCACTCGCGGCGTGGCAGTGGTGGCCCCGCCGGACGGACATGCTCGACGGGTTCGGCTGGCTGGCCGTGCCCCTTGTCGCGGTGGGCCTGGGCGCCAGTGCGCCAGGAAAGATGGGTTCGGCACACGTCTTCATCGCCGCATTGGCGGCCGCGGTGCTGACGTGTGGCCTCGCGACGGTGACTCGGCGCCATATCGATGCGGCGGCGGCGGTGGTCACGATGTGTGCCCTTGGGGTGAGCGTGGCTGCGCCACGGATGTGGTGGCCGATCCCGGCCCAGTGGCTGGGAATGTGCACCCTGGTAATCCTGCTGCTCGTTTTGACATTGGCCCCGACCTTCGCGCTCTGGGCCGCCCGCATCCGGCCGCCGTACTTCGGTTCGATCACCGGCCGCGATCTGTTCAGGCGCGCCGACGGCATGCCGGTTGACGCCGTCTCTCCGGTGAGCGACGGCACTGAGGGCGGCGCGGACGATGCGATTCCCGACACCACGCCGCGCGGTGCGCAGATCGCCGCGGTGGCCATCCGCGCTAACAACGTGTTGACCGGCATTTGCGTGGGCGCCGCTGTGGCGCTGCCGGTTGCGGTGTGGGCCACCCTGATGCCCGGGCGCGACCGTGGCACCGCGGCCGCGGTGCTGGGTGGGCTGTTCGTGGTGATTTTCATCAGCCGGGGGCGGGCCTTCGCCGACAAGCGCCAGGCGGTTGCACTGGTGAGTGGCGCCGCGGTTGCCGCGTGCACCGGTGTCATCAAATATGTTGTGCACCAAGCATCTTCAAACGAGATGGCGTTGCTGTGTGCTGCGGTAGCTTTGACAGCTTTCGCCGGCGCGGGGCTGTTGGCGTCGCTGCTGGTGCCGATCACGAGGTTCACGCCGCTGGTGCGCATGGCCGCCGAATGGGTGGAGATCGCAGCCATTATCGCGGCGTTGCCACTGGCCGCCTGGATAGGCGGATTGTTCACCTGGGTGCGGATGAGATGAAGGCCATTGGCGGACGGCTTCTGGTAGTGGCGCTGGTAGTGTCGGCAGTTGCCCTGTCAGCTAATGTGCCGGCGGCACTGGCGATTCCGCAACCCACCATCGATCCCAGCCGGGTACCGCCGGACGGAAAGCCGGGCCCGGACCAACCGATGCGGCAAAGCAATATGTGCGCCCGCACCATCACTGTCGCCGATCCGAACGTGGCCGCCACCGCGCCCGGTTTCACCATGCTCAATATCAGCAAGGCATGGCAGTACTCGACCGGCAACGGGGTTCCGGTAGCGGTCATTGACACCGGGATCAACCCCAGCCCTCGGCTACGGGTGGTGGCCGGGGGCGACTACATCATGAGTGGTGACGGGTTGATGGATTGTGATGCGCACGGCACGATCGTGGCGTCGGTGATAGGCGCTGCGCCGCAAGGCAGTCCGATGCCGGCTCCGATGCCGAGCGCCCCCGCCTTTCCACCGCCGGCCGGCCCGGTGCCCGTCGACTCCGGGCCACCCCCGCCCGGCGGGACCCCACCCCCACCAGCACCCCCGCCACCACCTACCCCGGTCACGGTCACCGAAACGAAACCGCCACCACCCGCGGCGCCGCCGCCCGACGAACCTTCCAACGGGCCGGGTGATCCCGCCAGCCCCGATGTCCCGGAGGTGCCCGGTCCGGCGCCCGGGGCACCCGAC
The DNA here is from genome assembly GCF_013466425.1 of Mycobacterium vicinigordonae. Taxonomy (NCBI): domain Bacteria; kingdom Bacillati; phylum Actinomycetota; class Actinomycetes; order Mycobacteriales; family Mycobacteriaceae; genus Mycobacterium; species Mycobacterium vicinigordonae. The sequence goes on along the minus strand of NZ_CP059165.1, from coordinate 6,241,179 downwards.
GGCGTGGTCGGCGTGGCACCGCACGCCGTGATCATCTCCATCCGTCAGTCGTCCCGGGCCTTCGAACCAGTCAACCCCGGCCCTGGCGATTCGGAGGTCCGCAAGAAGGCCGGCTCGCTCGCGTCGCTCGCCACCGCCATCGTGCACGCCGCCAACATGGGCGCCAAGGTGATAAATATCAGCGTGACATCCTGCGTTGCGGCCGCCGATCCGCTCGACCAGGCCTCCATCGGCGCCGCCGTCTGGTACGCAGCCACCGTCAAGGACGCGGTGATCGTCGCCGCAGCCGGTAATGACAGCGAAGACGGTTGCGCGCAGAATCCGTCTTTCGACCCGTTGAGCGCCGCCGACCCGCGGGACTGGCATCAGGTGAAGACAGTCTCGTCGCCCTCCTGGTTCTCCGACTACGTCTTATCGGTTGGGGCGGTGGATAATACGGGATTACCCATCGCCAAGAGCCTGGCTGGGCCGTGGGTGGCTGCCGCGGCCCCGGGCGTAGGCATCATGGGGTTGTCCCCGCAAACGGGTGGGCCGGTCAACGCCTACCCGCCGATTCATCCGGGCGAGAAGAACATGCCCATCTGGGGCACCAGCTTCTCGGCTGCCTATGTTAGCGGCGTCGCCGCGTTGGTGCGAGCCAAGTACCCCGAGCTCTCGGCGCATCAGATCATCAACCGTATCTTGCAGACTGCGCACAACCCGCCGCGCGGCACGGACAACCAAGTCGGTTACGGCGTCGTGGATCCAGTGGCCGCGCTGACATTCGATGTGCCGGTAGGGGACCGGCTTGCGCCCGGGGCGCACAGTCGGGTGATCACACCCGCCGCGCCGCCGCCCCCGCCGGACCACCGCGCCCGCAACATCGCACTGATTTTCGCCGGGGTCGTCGTGCTGGCCACCACCCTGGCCTCCCTGGTCGCCCGAGCGCGGCGGGAACGATGACGGCCGCCACCAGGTTGAGCATTATTGCCGCCGTCTTCGCGGCATTCCTGGCCGGACTCGCTGCCAGCGGATACGTCTGTGCCACAGCGTGTTCGGTGATCGCGACCGCGGTCTGTGTCCCGCGGTGGCGCGGCCGGACCGGATGGGGGTGGCTACTGTTGTGGCTCCGGCGACACCGACCCATCACCTTGGCCGATCCGCGCACCGTCGCCAACGACCGCGCCGGCGGTGGCGTGCGGTTCCAAGACGGTGTCGCGGTTGCTGCGGTGCAACTCCTCGGCAAGCCGCATGCCGCGTCCCTGTTCACCGGGTCCACCTCGACCCACACCGAAAATGCCTTCGATATCCGTGATTTGCAGCCGCTGATGCGGCAAAGCCTGGGCCTGCACGTCGACTCGTTGAGTGTGGTTAGCACCGGTGCTCGACGTCGAAGCACGGGAGACTATCCCCGGGTATACGACACGCTACTGGGCACTCCGCCGTACGCCGGGCAGCGTGAGACGTGGGTGATCGTGCGGGTAGCCGTCCTGGCCAATATCGAGGCGTTGCAATGTCGTTCGTCGATCGGCACTGCGACGTTGGCGGTCGCGCAGCGGATCAGCGCGGCCATGCGCCAACAAGGAGTCCGGGCCAAGGTGGCAACCGCCACCGACATCGTCGAATTGGAGCGCAGGCTGGGGCGGTCGGCGCTGCACGTCGGGAACCGCCGGTGGCGCTGTGTGCGCGCGGACGGAGGTTGGCTGACCACCTATTGGTACCGGCCCGAAGGCATCACCTCCGCGGCGCTGGCACAGGCTTGGATGCTGCGGGTTGACGGAATCACGCAGAACATAACCCTTTTCGCAGACGGGGGTGTCGCGGCGACGCTGACGGTGCGAAGTGCCCAACCACCAACCGCACCGCCGAGCACGCTACTGCAAACGTTGCCCGGAGAGCAGGCGGACGCCGTCGTCGCCAGTTTGTGTGGGCCGCTGCCGCAGTTGCGCGGCGTCCGTCGCGGCTTGCTGACCGAATCGGTAGTGGTTGCGGTCGGCCCGTCCGGCGTGCTGCTGGGCAAGGTCGGAGCTGGTAATCGGCTGATGTTGCCGCTGGACGATCCGGGTGAGTTCAGTCGCGTACATATCGCCGCCGACGACGCGCTGGCCAAACGGATCGTGGTGCGATTGGCGGGTACCGGGGAACGGATTACGGTGCACACCCGAAATCTTGAGCGCTGGGCCAGTGTTCGGATGCCCGACGTCGCGGTGACCGACGCCGCGAAGCCGATCGCCGGAACCACCGTCAGTGTGGTGGATGGGACGGTTACTCCCACACCGCGCCCGAACACGGTGATATCCGTGGGGGAGCGAGACGTCGCCTACCGCGGTTTTGCCAGTGTCCTCATCACTCAGAACGGCGCGGGGACCGTCGAGGTGCTCGCCGCCGGGCAGTCACACACCGTCGAAATCGAGCTGTTCCGGGCTGAAAACCGTTATGTATCAACCGAGCCGGTGAGCTTGCGCAGCGGTGACCTAGAACCGGTGGACGTTTCATGACCAGCAGCACCAGCGTGGGCGCCGCCCGCAAACGGTTCGACCAGGCCATGGCGTTGCTGCATGACGACATAGCGGGGGCCAGGACGCGATTTCGAGAGGCCACCGAGATTGACCCGTCGATGGCCGACGCGTGGCTGGGGCTGATCGCGGCCGGCGACGAGTCCCTGCCGACGGTGCAGCAGCTGTATGCCTACGGGTCGCGGTTGCATCGGGAGACGAACCGGATCGGTGTGCGGCTCTCGGCGCCCGTCAAGGCGGGTCCTTACCTGTCGATCTCGGTGACCGAGGCCTCACATGCCGGGCTGGCGTTGGCGGGCGCTCTCATTGACCACCGGCAGTACGGGAAAGCCGAGACGCTGCTCGCGGATCCGGCCCTGCTGGATGCCTGGGAGAACCACCAGTGGCAGCAGCATCTGGAGGCCTACCTGATGTTCGCCACGCAGCGCTGGCCGGACGTGATCTCGGTCGCGGCCGCGATCCTGCCCCCGCAGGCCATCATCATGTCGGCTGTCACGGCGGCGACCTGTGCGCTGGCCGCGCACGCTGCGGCCCACCTCGGGCAGGCGCGGGTCGCCCTGGAATGGGCTGACCGGGTTGAAGTGCGAGCCCACCATCCCAGCGCGACCCAGGCACGCCGTCAGTTGACCGCGGCGGCCATCGAGGCCATCGAGTTCCCCTTGATCGCAGCGGATTTGGCCTACATCCGCGGAATGGCACACCGCCATCTCGGCGATGAACACCAGGCCCAGGTGTGGCTGTCCCGGGCGACCATCAACGGCGCGCTGATGGACGCGGCCAAGCAGGCGCTGGCCGACTCCGGTCTGCAGCTGGTGATCACCGACGAGGATGCCATCGCCACCCGGACAGATAAATGGGACGTCAACACTCAGCGTTCGGCCACGCAGCGCTCCGAGGCTGAAAACGAGGAGCGGCGCAATGAGCTGCTGGCGCAAGGACGTGCGCTGCTGGACAACCAGGTCGGGCTGGCCGACGTCAAACGGGCGGTAGCCGAGCTCGAAGACCAGATCGAGGTGCGCGCCCTGCGGCTGGCGGCGGGCCTGCCGGTTGCCAATCAAACCAACCACATGCTGTTGGTGGGACCACCCGGGACCGGGAAGACCACCACCGCAGCAGCTTTGGGCAAGATCTACGCCGGGCTCGGAATCGTGCGGCATCCCGAGATCGTCGAGGTCAAACGGGCGGACTTCTGCGGCGAGCACATCGGGGCGTCGGGACCGAAGACCAACGAACTTATCAATCGGTCCTTGGGGCGCATTCTGTTTATGGACGAGTTCTACTCGCTGGTGGAGAGGCACCAAGACGGGCGTCCCGACATGATCGGCATGGAGGCGGTCAACCAGTTGCTGGTCGCGCTGGAGGTGCACCGATTCGACTTCTGTTTCATCGGTGCGGGATACGAGAAGGAAGTCGACGAATTCCTTACTGTGAACCCGGGTCTGGCCGGCCGCTTCAACCGCAAGCTTCGCTTCGAGTCCTACACACCGGATGAGCTAGTGGAGATCGCGGTGCGCTACGGCGAGCCGCGGGCAACTGTGATCGCACCCGAGGCTGCGGCGGCTTTGAAAACGGCCTGCACAGTGCTGGGCGACTACCACGCGCCGGACGGCACGCACGGCATCGACGTCATGCACAACGGTCGGTTTGCCCGCAATGTGGTGGAACGGGCTGAGCGGCTGCGGGATTCGCGGGTGGCCGCACAGAACCGCAGCGCGAAAGGGTCTGTCACAGTCGAGGACCTGCAGACGCTACTGGCACCGGACGTGGTCACCGCGGTAGTCGACGCGTGCGCGGAAAAGCATGTCCCGATAAGACTGTGACTGGGCGCCGGGTGGCCGATCCCGCCTGGGCCGCGGAGTGTGCGGTCGGTTAGCCACGTCTTCCGGGGTCGTGCGGGGGCGCCTCGTCGTCGCACCCGGGTTCGGTGATGGCCGGAGGTGGCGGCGGCATCGGGGGCCGCCCGCCGTCGTAGATGTCGAGGTACGGCGCAGCGTATGGATTTCGCCATGGCCGCACTCCAGCGCGGCGCCTACGCACGTAAGCGCTGATCACGATGCCGCAACCCACGATGATGAACCCCAGCAGCAGCACTTTGCCGATGATCAACGCATCCATTTTCCGGATTCTAGAACGCAAAAATTCCCTGCTACGAAGGTACCTTCGCGACGATCGCGTTCAGCACGTCTACGCCGTGGTTGCCCACGTCGAATCCGTTGGCCGCTACGTCGACGATGACGTTGTTGCGGGCGGCCATGGCCCGTTGGCAACTGACGGAACTGCGCACCTGAGAGGTGAAGCTCATCACCAGCGTGCCGCCGGGGGTGGTCAGCGGGCCGAAAGTCCAGGGGGTAGGGGTCTCGTTGGGAGTGGTGACAGTGAAGGTGCGCCCGGAGCACGCCGACCATTGCCGCTGTTGCTCGGCGAGGACCTGCTGGGCGGCGGCGGCGCTAGGAAACGCGATGACGGCCTGTTCCACGGCGTTGGGGCCGTCGGGGTTGCTCAGTAGCTGCAGCTGCGCTCCAACCGACCCGGATCGGCCGAAGGCGCCCTGGTCTGCCGGTGCGTACGGTCCAGTGCACTCCTTGTCCGATATGTAGGGGGTGTCGTCGGTGAAGCCGTGCGACGACGAGTCGGACACGGTCATGGTTCGCACGCCCAGCAGGCTGGCGATCTGGTCGGGCGGCAATAGCAAGCCCGGCAGCGCCGACACCGCCGCCGGTGGCGCCGCGGCGGGTGTAGCGGGCGTCGTGCTCGTCGATGTCCTTGGAGTGGCCGACGAGGGCGGGGCCGCCGAACGCGGCGCTGGGGAGCGAACGATCATGGTCACCGCTAAGGCGACCGCGGCGGCCATAACGGAAAGGCCGACAACTGCCGCGAGGATGAGGTTGCGTCGCCCCGGGTCGCGCGGTGCGGCTGGGACCGGATAAGCCACGGCCGGGCCCGGGTGAACCGCGGGCAACACCGGATGAAGCGCAGCGGCCGCCGCGGCGGCTAATTGTCGCGCCGATGTGTAGCGGTGCGCCGGATCCTTGGCCAGTGCCGTCGCGATAACCGCATCCATCCCCGACGGCAGACCCGGTACCCGCTCGCTCACGCGGGGCGGTGGGGCGTGCAGGTGCGCGGCCACCACCGCGGCGACGCCGCCGTCCCTCGCGAACGGTGCTGTTCCACAAAGCAATTGAAATAAGCTGCAGCCCAGCGAATACAGGTCGGCGCGGGCGTCGACGTGGCCGCCGGCGATCACCTCGGGTGCCGCATACGACAACGTCACCATGCCGGCGCCGGTTCCGGTCAGCCCCGTCTCACCCAAGGCGCGGGCAATCCCGAAATCGGCCAGTAAGACCCGCTCGTCGCCGCCGGCTGGACCAGACAACAGGAAGTTGGCGGGTTTGACATCGCGGTGTAGCACGCCGCGATGGTGCGCGTAGTCGAGGGCTTTGGCGACCTCGCCGACGATGTACACGGCGCGGGCGGGAGTCATCGCGCCAGCCCGCACCGCGTTCGCCGCGTCGGTGCCGTCAACGAACTGCATCGCAATCCACAACTGACCCTGCTCGGTTTGACCCCGGTCGTAGATCGACACAATGTTGGGATGGTCGAGTCGCGCAGCGATATCGGCCTCCCGCAGGAACCGGGCCCGGAATTCCGAGTTGTCCGACAGCGCGACAGGAAGCACTTTGAGTGCGGCATAGCGGGGCAAATTCGGGTCGGCGACCTGATAGACCTCGCCCATGCCGCCCGCGCCGAGTACCCGCTCGACCCGGTAGCCCGCCACGATGGACCCGGGATTCAGCATGCTCATCGAAGCCGACTCTAGTGTGGGACCTTCGCGAGGATCGCTTCGAGGATGGCGACGCCGTGTTTGTCCGTGCTCATGTTGCAGGCGCCGACGTCGACCAGGACGTTATTGGTGGCGGCCAGGGCGCGTTCACAACCGGCATAGCGCTGGCCTTCACGAGCGGTGGTGAGCGCCACGCCGCCGTCTGGAGTGCTCAGCGGACCGAAACTCCACCGGTGTGGGCTCTGGTTGGGCAGCGTGACCGTGAACGTTCGCCCGGCGCACGCCGCCCACACGGCGCGCTGGGCGGCGAAGGACTTCTGCGCGGCGTCGGCGCTGGGAAAGACGATGACGGCTTGCTGGACGTCGGCGCCGCCCCCGGGGTTGGTCAGGAACTGGCGTTGGGATCCGGTGGATCCGGAGTTGCCGTAGGCGGCGGTATCGGCCGGTTGATAGGGGCCAATGCAATCCTGGTCGGAGATGTAGGTCGAGGCGTTGGCCCACGAATCGGCGGACGACTCAACGACTTGCATTGCGGCAGCGCCCATTATGGTCTTGATTTGCTCGGCGGGAAGCAGGAATCCGGGTAGCTCGGATGCCACTACCGGTGGCACCGGTCCACTGACGGTCGTGGTGGTAGGCGCGCTGGCGACGGTTGTCGTCGGCTGCAAAGACGGTGCCGACGTGGGTGGGTGCGACGGTGTGCGCACCGCCAGCGCAACCACGGCCGCGATCGCACCGGAGACCGCGACGGCGGCCAACGCCGCTGCGGTGATTCGGCCGCGGCGGCGTCGCGGGGGAGGCGCCGGGGCGGGCCAGGGCGGCATTGGCGGGGCCGCGGCGGTGCGGTCCTGGCCCGGTTGCCACCACGCCTGTTCCGGGATTGGGTACTGGCTGACCTGGTTGCTCGAAATCGGTTGCCAGGGCGCGGTTGTCGACGCCGACTGCTCGGTGAGCGCATCGGCGGCGGCCAACGCCAGCTCGCGCGCGGAAGCGAACCGCTGCGCGGGGTCTTTGGCCATCGCGGTTGCGATTACCGCATCCAGGCGCGGCGAGAGTCCAGGTGCCCAATCGGTGACCCGCGGCGGCGGAGCCTGCAGGTGCGCACCCACTAACGCGGGCAACCCTTGAGCCCACGCGAAGGGCGCCTTGCCCGTCAGCAACCGAAACAGCGCGCACCCCAGCGAATAGACGTCGGCTCGGCCGTCGAACGGCTCGCCGCTGAGCAGCTCGGGCGCCGCGTAGGACAAGGTGGCCACTACCGAGCCCGTGACGGTCAGACCGGCGTCGCCCAGTGCACGCGCAATCCCGAAGTCGCCCAACAAGACTCGTTCGTCAGGACCGACCGGCCCCGACAGCAGGAAGTTCGCGGGTTTGACGTCGCGGTGCACCACACCCTGGCGGTGCGCGTGGTCGAGGGCCCTGGCCACCTCGCCGACGATGTGCACCGTGCGGGCTGGCGTCATCGCCCCGGATTCCAGGGCCCGGTCGGCGTCGGTGCCGTCGACGAACTGCATTGCGATCCACAACTGGCCCTGCTCGGTTTGGCCCCGGTTATAGATGGAGACGATGTTGGGATGGTCGAGGCGGGCGGCGACGTCGGCCTCGCGCTGAAACCGGACACGGAAATCCGGGTCCTGGGAGAGCTGGGCGTTAAGTACCTTGAGGGCGTCGAACCGCGGCAGATTCGGATGGGCGGCTTGGTACACCTCACCCATGCCGCCGGACCCGAGCAGGCGCTCGATGCGGTATCCCGCGACCACCGATCCGGGGCTCAGCATGGTCTAAGCGTCACGGGTGAGGTCGTAAGTGTCGCCGACGTTGAGCTGCGCGGGATGTTCGCTGCCCCGGCCGAAGTCGCGATATGCCTGCGCGGCCGCTCCGGCGTCGAAGGCCTCGATCTCGATTCGGTAGGTGTCGAGCAACCGATCGACCAGTCGGGCGATCTCCGGGCGGCCGCCGCGGTGCATGGCGGCGCCGAGTTCCACATAGCTGGGCGCGGTAATCCTGGTGTCGAGGGAGCGGGTCAGTGCATCTTTCGTCGATGCCCGCCGATTCGTCGCGGTCTAGCTCGACGAGCCGGCGCGCGACAACGTCCTTGATCGCCGCGGTCTGGTTGGCGCCGGTATGAGTCGCAAGTTCACGCAGCAGCCCCACGGCGCGTTCACTGTTGATGTTCAAGCCCATGGTTGAAGGCTAGCCGCGGCAGCGTAGACCGCTACCAGCGGCGGTGAGGCTATACCTCGATGACGACAGCCCCGCCCTGACCGCCACCGGCGCACATCGCGGCCACCCCGATGCCACCGCCGCGGCGGGCCAGCTCATAGGTCAGCGTGGTGACCATCCGCGCACCTGATGCCGCGATCGGGTGGCCCAGGCTGCAGCCGCTGCCGGAGAAGTTCACCAGCTCCTCGTCGATGCCGTACTCGCGGCACGCGGCGATGGGCACCGAGGCGAACGCCTCGTTGATCTCCCACAACGCGACATCCCCAACTGACAGCCCGGCGCGCTGCAGCACCTTGCCGATCACCTTCACCGCACCCAACCCGCAGTCGCGCGGCGGCACACCGGCGGCGGCCCAGGCCCGCACTTTGCCCATTACGTTCAGTCTCTCGGCGGCGGCGTAGTCGCTGTCCACCAGCGCGACCGCGGCGGCCGCGTCGTTGGTGCCGCTGCTGTTGCCCGCAGTGATGGAGAAGCCTTCGATCTCGGGGTGCAGCACCTTCAGGCCGGCCAGCTTCTCTACGGTGGTGTCGCGGCGCGGGTGCTCGTCGACGGAGAAGTCGACCACGGACCCGTCATGCACCGTGATCTTCAGCGGCAGGATCTCCTCGGCGAACTTGCCGGCATCCTGGGCCGCCACCGCGCGCTGATGCGAGCGCGCCGCCCAGGCGTCCATCTCCTCGCGGGTGATGCCCACCGATTGTGCGGTGTTCCACCCGACGGTGATGGACATGTCCTTGGCCGGGGCGTCCGGCGTCTCGACGTGGGTGGGCGGCATCCAGCGCTCCTCGAACTTGAGCTCCGGGCCAGGGATGCGCCAGTTGGTCAGCGGCGTCATCGACAGCGACTGCACCCCACCGGCGATCAGCACCCGCTCCATTCCTGAGCCGATCTGCGCTGCGGCATTGCCGATCGCCGTCAGGCTGCCGGCACAGTGGCGGTTCACCGACTGCCCGGGCACGTGCTCGAGACCCGTTGCCGTCGCGGCATAGCGGGCTAAATCGCCGCCGCCGTAATGGGATTCGGCGAAGATAATGTCGTCGATGGCCGACGGGTCGACGCCGGAGCGGCGCACCACCTCTGGCAGCACCGCGGTGATCAGCGTCTCCGGCGGGGTGTTGACGAGCGTGCCTTTGAACGATCGGCCGATTGCGGTGCGGACGGCGCCGACGATCACGGGTGTGCCCATGTGAAAACCTCGAATCTGCTGACGGGGGATCGGGCACTATCGTAGCAAGTACCGTATTTACAATAGTAGCTGGCTATGTAAACCTCGGCGGGACCGCGCCAGCACCGCCGCGAGATCGAATTCGCCAATACCCCGCTTACCACCGAAAGTCTCGCCGAGCCGAAAGATTTCTGGAAGCACGCCGAGGGCATGGATATTCGTCCCGGCCGTGACGTCAGCCGCGACGCTGCTGACCGCGATGACGCGGACTCGATATTGCCCATTGGGGTCGCAATTCGGCGGCTCTGGCAGCCCGAACCAACCGCTTGAGCCCAGCCCGAAATAGCCCCGTTCACGCCCCCGGTACGTCTACACTGCTCCCAGGATTGCCAGGCCGTACTGGACTCGATGAACGGAGTGATTCGGGGGTGCACCGGATCTTGTCGACAACGGTGGCGCTGGCCTTGACGATAGCGCCGCTGGCCGCGCCGCCCGCCCAGGCAATCACTCCGCCCCCGATCGACCCGGGCGCGCTGCCGCCGGACGTGACCGGCCCCGACCAGCCGACCGAGCAGCGAGTGCAGTGCTCGTCGCCCACGGTGCTACCGGACTCCACATTCCACGATCCGCCGTGGGGCAACTCCTACATCGGGGTCACCGAAGCCCACAAGTTCGCCACCGGCGCCGGGGTGACGGTCGCCGTGATCGACACCGGCGTCGACGCCTCCGCACGGCTACCGGCCGAGCCCGGCGGCGATTTCGTCGACCAGACCGGCGACGGGTTGTCGGACTGCGACGCGCATGGAACGCTCACCGCGGCCATCATCGGCGGTCGGCCCGCACCCACCGATGGTTACGTAGGCGTCGCACCCGACGCCCGGGTGCTCTCCATACGCCAAACCTCGGAGGCGTTCGAACCTGTTGGTACTCAAGCGAATCCGAATGACCCCAATGCCACGCCGGCTGCCGGGTCGATCCGCAGTCTGGCTCGTGCGGTGGTGCATGCGGCCAATCTAGGCGCCGGCGTGATCAACATCAGTGAAGCGGCCTGCTACAAGGTGACCAAACCGATCGACGAGGCGAGCCTTGGTGCCGCAATCGACTACGCCGCCAACGTCAAGGGGGTGGTGATCGTCGTCGCGGCAGGCAACACCGGGGGCGACTGCGCGCAGAACCCTTCGCCCGACGCCGCGACCCCCGCCGACTCGCGCGGCTGGAACAAGGTGCAAACCGTTGTGACGCCGGCCTGGTACGCACCGCTGGTGCTCCCGGTCGGTGGAATCGGCGAGAGCGGCGTGCCAAGCACATTTTCGATGCACGGTCCATGGGTCGGTGTGGCCGCGCCCGCGGAGAACATCGTCGCACTCGGGCACCACGGCGAGCCCGTGAACGCCCTCCAAGGCAAGGAGGGTCCGGTCCCCATCGCCGGCACCTCGTTCGCCGCAGCCTACGTGTCCGGTCTGGCGGCGCTGCTCCGGCAGCGATTTCCGGCTCTGACGCCGGTGCAGATCATCAACCGGATCACCGCTACCGCACGGCATCCCGGCGGCGGGGTCGACAATCTGGTCGGCGCGGGCGTCGTCAACGCCGTCGCGGCACTGACGTGGGATATCGCCCCCGGCCCGGCGACCATTCCGTACAGCGTCCGACGGATGCCGCCGCCGGCGCCCGAGCAGGCACCCGATCGACGGCCGATCACGGCGGTGACGTTTGCCGTCGGTGGACTGCTGCTGGCGCTGGTCTTCGGGGCGTTGACAGCGCGGGCGTTGAGGCGCCGATGAGGAACCCGGTCCGGCTGCGGTTCACCACCGGCCACACCTTGGTGCTGACGGTGCTGATGCCGCTCTGCATTCTGCTGTTCGCCCCCACGCATTACTGGTGGGCGGGAATCGTGCTGGTCGCGGTCGGCGCCGTCGTAGCCTTTGTCACCTTCTTCGACCGCCGGCTTACCGGGTGGGTGGCGACGGTATTCGCATGGTTGCGCCGGCGTCGGACCCCGCCGGACGTGCCGTCGGAGCCGGAAGTCGGAGCGACGGTCAAACCGGGCGATCACGTTGCGGTGCGCTGGCGCCGCGATCACCTGATTGCGGTGATCGAACTCAAGCCGCGTCCGTTCACGCCGACGGTGATCGTCGACGGGGTGGCCCACACCGACGACGTGCTGGACACCCGACTGCTCGAACACCTCCTCGAGGTGCACTGTCCCGAGCTGGAAGCCGATATCGTGTCGGCCGGGTTCCGGGTGGGCCACACCGCCGCACCGGAGGTGGTGAAGCTGTATCAGCAGGTGATTGGCGCCGACCCGGCGCCGTCCAACCGCCGGACCTGGATCATGCTGCGCGCCGACCCCGAACGCACCCGCCGCTCGGCGCAGCGTCGCGACGAAGGCGTCGCCGGATTGGCCCGGTACTTGGTGGCCTCGGCGACGCGGGTCGCCGACGACCTAGCCAGCCATGGCGTCGACGCGGCATGCGGACGCAGTTTCGACGATTACGACCATGCCACCGACATTGGGTTCCTACGGGAGAAATGGTCGACCATCAAGGGCCGCGACTCTTACACCGCCGCGTACACCGCGTTGGGAGGTCCCGACCAGTGGTGGTCGGCGCGCGCCGACCACACCATCACCAGGGTCCGGATTCGGCCCGGCAGGCCGCCGCAGGCCACGGTGCTGCTGACCACCGCGGGCAAACCGAAGACGCCGCGCGGCTTCACCCGCCTGTTCGGCGGTCAGCGGTCCGCGTTGACGGGCCAGGATCTGGTCACCAACCGGCACTGCCAGATCCCCATCGGGTCGGCCGGGGTGCTGGTGGGTGAGACAGTGAACCGCTGCTCGGTGTACATGCCGTTTGACGACGTCGACGTGAGCCTCAATCTCGGTGACGCGCAGACGTTTACGCAATTTGTGGTGCGCGCCGCCGCCGCGGGCGCAACGGTGACCGTCGGCGCGCACTTCGAGGAGTTCGCCCGGCTGGTGGGCGCGCAGGTCGGACCCGCCGCCAAGGTGGCGTGGCCGAACGCGACGACGTATCTGGGCCCGCACGCTGGCGTGGACAAGGTGATCCTGCGGCACAACCTGATCGGCACCCCACGGCACCGGGAGTTGCCGATCCGGCGGGTGTCTCCGCCCGAAGAAAGCCGATTTCAATTGGCTCTGCCCAAGTAGTGGAGGTATCCGGCCAATTTTGGTGTGGGGAGCCCGTCCTGCAGCGACGATAATGGTTGGAGCATTAAGGAGGACTATCCGATATGACTCAGCCGCAGACCGTGACGGTGGACCAGCGGGAAATCCTGTCGCGGGCCGACGAGGTGGAGGCCCCCATGGCCACGCCACCGGCAGATGTTCCGGCGGCGCCCTGCGGCCTGACGGCGGCTAAGAACGCGGCCGAACAGCTCAGGCTGTCCGCCCAGAATATGCGCGACTTCCTAACCGCCGGAGTCCGGGAACGCCAGCGACTCGCGACGTCTCTGCGCAACGCGGCCAGGGCCTACGGTGATGTCGATGAAGAAGGCGCCACAGCCCTCAACAACGACGGTGGCGAGGTGTCAGGTGAATCGGCCGGTGGGGTAGGCGGCGACAATTCCGCGGGTCTTCAGGACACTCCACAGGTCGCGGCCGCCGGCGACGACGGATTCACGGACCTCAAGGCTGCTGCAACCAAACTGGAGTCAGGCGACCAGGGCGCCTCGCTGGCCGCCTTCGCCGACGGGTGGACCCAGCTCAGCTTCGCGTTGCAGGGAGACGTCAAGCGGTTCCGCATCTTCGAGAACTGGACGGGTGATGCGGCCACCGCGTGCGAGGCATCGCTGGACCAACAACGCGAGTGGATCACGCATATGGCCAAGCTGGCCACTTCGCTCGCTAAGCAAGGCACCTATCTAGCACAGCTGCAGTTATGGGCGAGACGCTCGCACCCGACGCTGGCCGATATCACCAAACTCGAAGAGCTGTCCAAGGATCCGGCGTATAAGGACCAGGCTATCAAGCTCTACGCCGAGTACCAGTCCAAGTCCGAGCAGGTGCTCAACGAGTACACCACCAAGGCGCAACTGGAAGCGGTGAACCCGCCGAAGCCGCCGGCCGCGATCAAGATCGACCCGCCGCCGCCGGCGCAGACCCCCGGTTTGATCCCCACGCAGGTGATGCAGGCGGCGAGCCTGGCCGGTGGCGGCTCGGGCTCCGGGATGCAGGCCCCGATGATGCCGATGACAGGTGGCGGTGCCGGGGGCGGCATGCCGTCGGGCGTCGGTGCCGAAATGTCGGCGGCCGGGCGGGACGCGGCGGCAAGTCTGTCGAAAGAGCCTGGGATCAAACCGATGTCCCTGGGTGGCGGCGGCGGGGGCGGCATGCCGTCGATGCCGCTGGCAGAGGCGGGTGGGGCCGGCATTGCCGGTGAATCGGTGCGGCCGGCGGGCGCGGGCGAGATCGGCGGCGCCGGACAAGCCGGTGCTGGTCGAGGTGGCGGCACGGGCGGCGGCATGGGAATGCCGATGGGCGCCCACGGACAGGCCGGTGGCGGTTCTAAATCCAAAGGCGCACAACAGGATGACGAGTCGCTGTATACCGAGGACAGAGAATGGACCGAGGCCGTCATTGGTCAACGTCGCCGGCAAGACAGCAAGGAGTCAAAGTGACCGATATGGAGATGGAGCCGCACGTCGCGGCGGCTTTGGCGCTGGCGGCACGGTTTCAGCAGGCCCTGGAGGGCACGCTGAATCAGATGAACGCCGGTGCTTTCCGCGGGAAAGACGAGGCTGAGACGGTCGAAGTGACGATCAACGGGCATCAGTGGCTGACCGGCGTGCGCATCGAAGACGGCTTGATACGGGAAGTGGGCGCCGAGGCGGTCGGCGCGCGGGTCAACGAGGCACTGCAGAACGCCCAGGCGGCGGCGAGCAAGTACAACGCCGCGGCGGGCGAGCAGCTGACCGCCGCGCTCGAAGCGATGAGCAAGGCCGGTAACGCTTAAGCGCATGGCGTAACCGTTCGTGCGCTCTCTGCACTGCCGGCGAGTGTGAATCACCCGACGGCGAATCAGCGTGTCGCGTCGTGAGATTCACTTTCGGCGAGAGCGGCGAGAGCGGCGAGAGAGGAGAGTGGGCAATGGGCATTCCGAGACCGACGGGCGAGTACGCCAGTCAGATGCTCGAGCCCGGCGCCTGGCCGCAGGCCGATGAGGACACGTTCTACGACCGCGCGCAGGAGTACAACCGCATGCTGCGCAAGGTCACCGATGTGATGGACGCCGCGCGTCGCCAGCAGGTCGAGGTGTTCGACGGTGGCGTCTGGTCGGGTGGTGCCGCGAGCGCGGCCAACGGCGCGCTGGGGACCAATCTGACCGAGATGAGCACGCTGCAGGACTATCTGGCCACCGTCATCACCTGGCACCAGCATGTCGCCGGATTGATCGCACAGGCCAAGGCAGAAATAGGCAACAACGTCGACGGCGCTCAGCGCGAGATCAGCATCCTGGAAAACGATCAGGAATTGGAAGCCGAGGCACGCGTCGCTGCCATCAACGCCGTGGTGCGGGCCACGCATGACGCCAACACCAGTTTGGTCGCCGAAACGGCGGAACAGGTGCTGGCATCAAAGAATTGGAAACCGCCGCACAACGCACTGCAGGACCTGCTGCACCAAGTGACCCCCCCGGCCCCGGATGTGCCGACCCTGGTGGTTCCGACGCCGAGCGCGCCGACCCCGATTGGCCCGGCCCCCACGCCGTTCGAGCCGACGCCGGCCAATCCTTATCAACCGGTCGCGCCGGATGCCCCGGTGACACCGGTGATCCCGACGCCGTTCGAGCCGACGCCGGCCAATCCGTTCGACCCGGTCGGGCCGGGAACTCCGGTAACGCCGGTAAGCCCGGGTGCGCCGGTAACCCCGGTGCTTCCGGTGAACCCGCCGCTGAAACCTCCGGTCGACCCGAGTCGACCGGTCACCCCTGACACGCCCGCAACCCCGGCCCAACCCTATCCCGGTCAGCCGGGCACCCCCGTTGCGCCGGTCAACCCCGCTCCCAAGCCGGCACCGGTGAACCCGACCCCTTCGGCTCCGAGCCCGTTGCCGACACCGCCCTCGCCGAATCAGCCGCCGATACCCGCAGGTCCGGGCACGTCCCCGGGGCCCACCACAACCACCGAGCCCACCCATGTGAAACCGGCTGCGGCGACCGATCTTTCGCCCGGCCACACCGGTCAACCCGCAGCTTCGCCGGGACCGGCGAATCGCACTGACGACGCGTCTGCGGCCGTGGCACCCGCGGCCGCTACCGGTATGCCGGCGCCGGCACGTGGCCCTTCGGTCGGCGCCGGCTCGGCCCCCAAGGCCGCGGCCTCGAGCCAGGGCACCGGTGCCGCGGCGGCCTCGGGAACGCGTGCCGCGGGCGGGCGCGCTCCGCAGGTGGGCAAGGCGCCGGTTGCCGCGTCGACTCGCGCCGCGTCCGCGCGCACCGCACCGCCAGCACGGCCGGACAACGACGCCGAGCAGAGAAAGCCGGCCGACGATGTGACGGCGCTGCCATCGGTCCCCGTCTCGGCCGCCCGCGCAGCACGCGACGCCGTCGCCGCGGCCGTCGGCGCCGGCGGCGCGAAAAAGGACCCGCTGCGACTGGCTCGACGGGTCGCCGCAGCGCTCAACGCACGCGACAGCGGCGGCGACGACGACTACGGATTCTTCTGGATCACGGCCGTTACCACCGACGGCGACATCGTGGTCGCCAACAGCTACGGACTGGCCTACATCCCCGAGGGTGTCCGGTTGCCCGCCAAGGTGTTCATGGCAAGCGCCGACCGCGCCATTCCCGCCGACGAAAAGGCCTGCACTGCAACATATCCGGTGCTGGCGGTGCAGGGCTGGGCCGCGTTCCACGACCTGAAGCTGCGTGCGGTGATCGGAACCGCGGAGCAGCTGGCGAATTCCGATCCTGGGGTAGCCAAGATGATCCTCGAGGCCGACGACATCCCGGACACCGGCAAGATGGCCGGCCGGCCACGGCTCGAGGTGGTCGACCCGCCGGCGGCGGCCCAGCTGCAAGAAGCCGACGACCTGCGTCTGCTAGACCTGTTGCCGCCGGCCCCAGCGGACCAGAACGCACCTGACGACGAGCGGCACATGCTCTGGTTCGACCTGATGAAGCCCATGACCAGCACGGCCATCGGCCGCGAAATCGCGCATCTGCGCGCGTTCCACGTTTACGCCGAGCACTGTCGAGACCTTGCGCTGCACCAGGCTTACGGGGCGGCGGACGGGCAAGCAAAGCGTCCCGCCGTCGAGGAGTTTTTGTACTGGCGGTGCGTCGCCGAGTTGCTCGACAGGGCACTGGCGGAAACCTCCTGAAATCGAGGGCGGCAAACAAAATTGCCGCATCAGGGACCACCGCACGTCCAGTAAAATTTTCGGGTGGGGAACGCACCGAAGGGATGTTGTGATGGCTGAGGCGCTGGCTGTCGACCCCGCCCGCCTTGCCGCTGCGGCGAGCAAACTCGCCGAGCTCGCATTCCCAGCGCCGCCCGCGCCGATGGGGGTCGCTGGAACGGATCCTGTTTCGGCAGCCATCAACGAGACCATGCCGGGCATCGAGTCGCTGGTCTCCGACGGCCTGCCCGGCGTCACCGCAGCCTTGCGACGGACTGCCAGCAGCATGACGGCCGCGGCCGATATCTATACCAAGGCCGACCAATCGCTGGGCCAAGCGCTGACGCGGTACGGGTTCGACGGCGACGGGCAGGCGCTGGGCAGCATGGCCGCCGCGGCAGGTCAGCCGGACGCGGGCACGCTTGGTGCGGCCATGCTCGGCGGGCCCGTGGGCGCAGCCCAACAACTGCTGGGCGCATCCGGCGGTAGTGCGGCAGCGGCCGCGATTGGCCAGCAGGTCGCCGCGGCGGTCAGCGACCAGGCCACGGCGTTGGCGCCGCAACTGCAAGCGACGGTTCCACAGTTGATCCAGCTCGCACCGCTGGCCCAGCAGATGGCACCGATGGGACAACAGGTCGGTCAGAGCGTGCAACAGGCAACGTCGCAGGCGTCGCAAGGTGCGGGGTCCTCGGCCCAGTTGACCGGCGACACCAAGCCCGACGAGAACCAGAAGGACAACGAGGGCGACGAAGGTCAGTCGGCGGCGGGCGCCGCGGCGGGTCCGACCACGTTGGTGAGTGCCCCGGTGACCAGCGCCCAGGCCAGTGGAGCATCAGGCACAGTCGCCGCCCCGATCTGACCCGGCTGGTTCAGAAGCGCAGATTGCGCACCATGTCGTAGACGCCGGTCACCCACAGCAGCAGCGGGATGACGGATGCGACCACCGCCCCGTCGATCAGCTCCGAAATACGTTTCGCCACGGGCGATATACGCCGTATTGGGGCCATCGCGCCGGTGATCACCAAGGAAACCACGACCAGGGCCAGATAGCCGCTGAGGATCAGCCAGGCCCACTGCGGATACCAGAGGCTGAGCTTGACCGTCACACCCGTCGGTATCGCAACCGTCGCGGCCAGCAAAGCCCACGCGCACCACCGGTCGGCATACAGGCGGGACCGGAACCCGCACAGCACCATCAGAAGAGTGGCAATCACCATGGTGTGGACGAAGAAGTGCCCGTGCGTGACGACCGCGACGGCGCCGGCCGCCAGGATCAATGTTCCTGCGGTCACGAATCCGACCAACAGTTGCTTGGCCAATGCGCTGCGCTCGGTCAGCCGGGCGGCCGAGGCCGGCACCGACGCAATGATCGCCTTCCAGGTTGGGGTCTCGCTGTTCGCCGTTTCATCGGTGGCGACAGGGTCAAGCAGTTCCTCGTTGTCCACGGTTTCGCCCGGCGCGGGAATGGGCGGCAGTGCGATCCGGGCGACGGCGACGGTCAGCTTGGCCGCGGTCGTCACGACGAACAAGCCGAACGCGATCGCCCCGGCCGGTACCCAGCGCTGGTAGCCGTATCCGTACGCGATCGCAGCGCCGATCAGCGCCACCATGGCGATCACCGCAAACGAGGACAACTCGTGGCGGCGGTTCGGACCCCCGCGTGTCAGCAAGGTGATGAGCAGCACCGCCGTGGCTGCGGCGGCGAGTTGGGGCGCGCCCAGCGAGCTCACCCCGCGTGGCAGCGGGACGGCGATCGCCGCTGCCGCGGTGATCAGCGGCACCGACGCGGCCAGCAGGCATTCGGCGAACTCGGCTTTCTGGTAGAAGCGCTTGGCCACGAACGATCCCACCAGCACGGCGACTCCGACCAGGCCCAAGGCCAGCGCCCAGTACCAACTGCGGCCGGTCAGCCACCACGCTCGCATCGCCGCCAGCGTGATCGGCACGGCCAGGATCGGGACGGCCACGCCGATGAACCGGTCGACTGCCGGGCGGTCGAACTCCGGAGTTTCGTCGAGCACCGCGATCGCGTCGATGACGTCCTCGACCAGCGGCCGGTACCGTTCGGTCCGGCTTGCCGACACCAGGGTCAGCAGCGATCCGTCCACAACTCCGGCCTCGTCGAGGGACTGGTCAAGTTTCAACGGCGGCGCTCCCGGCCTGGCGAATGTCCAGACGCCCTGGGCGGAAAAGTCGAAGCCGGCCAGAATCTCGGCCGGGGTGTCCTCCAGCAACTCAGCCAGCACGGCCACCGTCTCGTCGATGTAGGTAGCCATTGGTGTCGCCGCGGGCAACACCAGGTCCGTCATCCGTCGCCCGGTCAGGACGGTCACCCGCGTGGTCGCGGGTCGTGCGGGGGTGGTGCCCGCAGCGGTCGAACCGGCGCTGGTAGCAGGTGCGCTCAACGACGTCCCGCCCTTTCGAAATCGTCGGACAGAGCCGCGGCCAGCTCGAGTACCCGGCGTTTGTAGGCGGGGTCGAGTTGGTCGAGCTGAATTTCGGTCCCGGTGGCGATGTGCTTGTCCCAGGGCAGCAGCACCACCCGGTCGGGCCGTACCAGCTGTTGGAACTGTCGCACCAACTGCTTTTCCGCGACGTTGGTCTCACCGACCGCGGCGTGGTTGACGACCACCACAACGCGCTCGAGCAGGTCCTGATACCCGTTGTGGCGCAACCATTCCAGCGCGCTTTCGGCCTGTCGCGCACTGTCCACCGAAACGTTGGTGACGATCACGATCGCCGACGCAGTCTCCAGTACTCCGCGTGTCACCGGGTCGAACAAGCCCGGCCCGCAATCGGCGAGCACCAGATTGTAGAACTTCGAGACGGTGTCGAAGGCAGAGCGCACGTCCTCGCCACTGAGCCCGCGCGCAGCGGTGCTGTACTCGGCGGTCGGCAAGACCTCGAGGTTGTCGGCGTTCACGCTGATGTGTGCGCGTACGTCGTTGTAGTGCGAGACGTTCTTGTCGGACACCAGATCCGCAATAGACGAGGGCGACGTACGGCCTGCACGCTCGGCGAGGTTTCCGCAGCCGGGATCCGCGTCCAGGCCCAGGATCCGATCGCCGCGCACTTGCGCGAGCACGGTGCCCAACGTGACGGTGGTCGTTGTTTTGCCGACGCCGCCCTTGAGGCCGAGCATCCCGATCTGATACGCGCCGCGCGGTTTGCGGCGGACCCGGGCGTGCAGGCTCAACTCGTATTTCTCGTCCGGCGACAGGCCGGGGTTGATCCGGGTGAGCCGGTAAAAGCCACGGCGCCAGCCCCGTTGGGGTACGGGCTTGGTGCCCTGCTGGAGAGGCTGGATATGCGGTTGGGGTGCAAGCGTGGGCGTCGAGGCCGCGGCTCGCGGTGGCGTCGGGGTGGGTGCCGAAGGTGGTGGTGCAGGCGTCGCTGGGCGAGCCGGCGGCACCGTTGCGCGTCGCTTGTCAGCAGCCGGCGACGGGGTCGGCCGGCCCGCTTGCGGGGGGGCGGGCGCCCGCGGGGCTGGGGCGGGTTCGTTGAGCTGGAACGGCACGGTCGGCGGTTCCGCCGGGCGCGCCTGCCGGACCTTGTTTTCGGGCATTGGGACGCGGAAGTAGGGGCCACCCTCCGGATCAAGCTCCCCGGACTCGGGATCGGGTAGATAGCGGTGTCCGCGGCGCGCTCGCCTCGGCGGCTCGGCCGACGGGGGTGCTGTCGCGGCCGGCGCGGGTTCGACCGGTGGTGGTGGGTGTTGCTGGTTTCCGCCCACGCGGACCCGTTGTGTGCGGGTGTCCTCGGGTGTGGGCCGGCTGGGTTCGCCGTGCGGCGGTCGGTCCCATCGCACCGGCGGCGATCCGCCGCCGGTCGCACGGCGCGGAGGTGGCACTTCGGTGCGGGCCACGGGCGGCGGTTTGCGGGCGCGGGGCGGAGTGGGGGGCTCCGGCACGGCCGGCGGGGCGGGCGGTGCCGCGGGCGGGCCGGCTGAAATATGTTGCGGCTGAGGTGCTTCAGCTGTCTCAGGCGCTGGCTGCGACGGCGGCCGGGGCGTGGGCAGCGCGGGCTCGGACGTCACCGGTGCGGGCGTCACCGGTGTGGGCTCGGGGTCGTACGGCGGGAGTGCGGGCGGCGGCGGTGGCGGTGGTCCGCCGATGGGCATTGGCGGCAGAGGGGATTTCGCCGCAGTGGCCGGCCCGCCGGCCTGTACGGGTTGCGGGGATGCAGCTTCGGGCTCCGGCGGTGCGGCTGGCGGCTCCGCGGGCGGGGCTAGCGCGGCCGGCGGGGGTGGCAGTTCCGGCGGTTCCGGTGGCGCGGGTGGCGGCTCCGCAGCAGCGGGCGGCGGAGGGCGGATCGGCATCGGCGGCCTGCTCGGTGGCGTGGTTGGCGACGGCGATGCAAGCGGAGCCGCAGGGGGTGCGACCGGGGCCGGCGCGTTCGCCTGAGACCAATCGACCGCTGGCGCGGCAGCCGATTCCCGATCTCCTCTTTGAGCGGAACCGGTCAATGCGTTCGGATCGAAAAAAGTTTGCTCGGCTTCGTCATCCCGCGAATCGGAAACCTTGGCGGGCCGAAAGAGCGCGTCATAGTCGGCCGGCATGAGAACCTCTCACAAATTCACCAAAAAGATAAAGCACGAGAAGGGGCGAGATCCCCCACTGAGGTGAACTCGCCCGATCTCGTGCTTCGAGATTCTACGCGTACAGAGGTCTTTTGTTATGCGAACATGCCCGTCACGTTGCCCTCGGTCGATTGCATGGCCTGGCCGGCCTCGCTGATAGTCCGGGCCAGGTTCTGCAGGGCGCTGTTGAGGTCCTGCGCGGTGGCGTCCCACTTCTGCTGAACGCCCTGGTAGGCCTCCGAACCGCTACCGCCCCACGCGGCGGCGAGCTTGGTAAGGGATTGCTTGCCCTCGTCGAGCAGGGAGTGAATGCTGGTCACATTTCCCTGAATGGTGCTGGCCGCGGCTTCGATGCCCGCGAAATTCCACTGCTGTTCTGTCATGTTGCTGCTCCGTTTCTCGGTGGTATTTGGGGAATTTGATCAGAAGCCCATTTGCGAGGACAGCGCTTGCTGCTGCTCCTCGTCGGCACGCTGGTATTGGACGCCGGCCTGACGGATATTCGTCGAGATCTCGTCGAGTTCGGCCTTTTGCTTGTTGGCGGCTTCCTGGAAACGCACCACGGCGGCTTGGGCGGCCTGACCGGCAGCGCCCTGCCACTGCCCCTGCAGCGAAGCTGCGGTGGACTCGACCTGGTCGATCTGTGTCTTCAGGTCGCCCGAGATCCGCTCGAAGTTACCTGCCTCTTGCGCGAGGGCAGCGGCATCAGTCTTCATCTCTGCCATGCTGGACTTCTTTCTCTCTTTCCATTCCTCGCCATCGGTTGGCAAGTCTTCCGGCCCGGTTGACCGGGAAGTGTGTTGTGGCGCCGGGGATCACCAGTCGTCATCGTCATCCCACAGGTCTTCTTCTGGTTCGTCGTGCTCCTCGGTGGCTGCGGCAGGCACGGCAATGGTCGCCCTGGTACCGGCGCCGGATGCGCCACCCTGACCCATCGCGCCCGTGCCGACCGGGGCCGTGCCGCCAGTCGCGGATTCGCCTGCTGCCGCCGCCGGCAGCACCGCTGGACCGGCCGGCTTGTCGATCAGGCCGGTCATCAGCGGTGTGCGGGCCAGCGTGCCGCCCGCGCCCGGAAGTGCTTCCCCGCGTAGCAATCCCGCGCCGACACTCGCGCCCGCGCCGCCCGCAAGTGGGTGGTTTGACAGCGGGCTGGCCCCCAGTAGACCCATCTGGACTTCGTCGTCGCCCAGTCCGGTACCGGTGCCGCCCGAGCCACTGCCCAGCTGGCCGAACATCGAGGTCATCTGCTGCGCCGGCTGGGCGAGCTGCTGCATGGGGCCGCTAAGTTCGGCGACCTGGCCGACCGTGGCCTGCACGGTTTCCGGGGTCAATGCGCCCAGTTGAGTCGGCATCCCCATCAACGGGCTCGACGCCATGCTCTGACTAATGCCGGGGTCGAGGATCGCCGCCATTGGCTCGATCTTTTCGAACATGGTGTTGACCAAGGTCTCGGCCTCGTAGATGTCCATCGCCACGGCCGCCTGAGTCCACATGCGGACGAAGTAGTCGATTTCGTTCAGGGCGATCGGGATCGTATTGATACCAAGGAAGTTGGTGGCGGTCAGTACCGCGGTGGTGACGTGGTTCATCGCGATCTCGGGTAACGACGGCGTGGTTGCCATCGCCTGCGTGTAGGCCGCGGCTTGCGCGGCGGCTTGCATGCCGCGAGTCTTGGCTTGCGTCGAGGCGGTTTGCAGCCAGGTCACCATCGGAAGTGCAGAAGAGATCGCCTTGTCGCTGCTGCCTCCGGTCCAGGCCTCGCCGAGCGAGTTCAGCCGGGCGGTCAGTTCGACGGCCTGAGCGTCCAGGGCAGCGGACAGCGACTCCCATCCCGTGGCGGCAGCCAGCATCGGGGCCGGACCGGCGCCGGCCATCAGCCGAGCGGTATTCAGCTCCGGTGGCATTGCGTGCCATAGCATGGTGATCACTCCCTTCTGCCTTCGAATTGTCCGCAATCGGCGCGAACAGCAACGCCAATTCGAATTGTTTAGTTGTGCTTTCGGAAATGGCTTTTCCAGGCCGAGACGTCCTCGTTATCGCCCGAAACAAATCCGGTCGTCGTGACGCTCGAAGCTCGATTTCTCGCAGTCCGCGATAGCCGCTTGCCGGTGTTGAAATAATCCTAACCGGGGTCTGGGGGTGCTCCGCACACTTATTCGCCGAGCTCGTCCGGGGGCTCGATGTAGGGCGCCTGGATCACCTCCTTTCCGTCAGGGGAGACGAGAAATGCCTGGCCAGGCGGCCTACGCTTGACCTTGAATTCGCTAGATGGGAACTCCTGCTTCTCACCGGAGAGGAACATCGTCGGTGCGCCCGACCCGAACGCGGCTCCCACAAATTTGTCCATCGTCGCCTTGTAGGCCTGGCTCATCTGGCAGGTGACAATGATGTGCAATCCGATATCCGCGGCCGCCGGCAGCAACGGGGCCAATGGCGCCATTGGTGGCATGCCACTGGCGGCGCCGACGATCATGTGCCAATCGTCGACGAGCAATACCACATCGAATCCACTCCACCACGATCGTGAACGCAATTGTTGCGTCGTCAGGTCGGTCGGGGGCAGCCGCTTCTTCAGGTTCACCGCCAGCGCCTGGACCGCTTCGTCCAGGCTGGAGCTGTTGCGGTTGATCGCACCGGCCTGCAGCAGATGTGACTGTGGCACCGCGTCGAGCAAGCCGGAGCGATAGTCGGCCAGCATGAAGCGCACCTGCTGGGGGCTGTTGCGGGCGCAGATGGCACGCGCGATCGCGTGGGCGATGGTGGTCTTGCCCGACTTCGCCGCCCCGAAGATCAGCAGGTGCGGATTGGTGTGCATGTGGCTGTATGCCGGCGTCAGGTCCGTCTCACGCAACCCGATCGGAATCTCCCACCGGGTGCGGTAATCCGCGTCGGGGCCGGGCGGGTTGGGATCCAGTTCGTAGAGGTGGATCCGCTCGGGCAGCACCCGGACGGGCGGTGCCTTCTCGGTGGTCTGGGCCGCGATCTGGGCGACTCCCGCGGTCATCGCCTCCACCAGGTTGTCGGTGCCGTGCACGCCGTCGAACCTGGGTACCCCGATCATCAGGTGGTGTTTCTCCATCGACACCGCGCGGCCCGGCCGGTTCGCTGGGATCTCCCGGGTGATCCGGTCGATCTGGGTTTCGTTGACGTCGCCGAGCCGGAATTCGATCTTGGTCCCCAGATAGTCACGCACGCGTGACTTCAGTTCCGTCCACCGCGGTGTGGAGATGATGACGTGCACGCCGAACGCCAGACCCTGTGCGGCCAGATCCTGTACCGGCGCTTCTAGTTCGGAGAACTCGCTGACGAAACCGGGCCACCCGTCGATGATCAGGAACACGTCGCCGTAGGGATCGGCCGCAACGGGCTGGTTCGGGTCGTCGCGTAGCTGCCGGTACATCGCGATCGACCCGACCCGGTGTTCCTTGAACAGCTGCTCACGTTGCCGCATCACCGACTGCATCTCGGCGACCACGCGGTAGACCTTGTCGGGTTCGGAACGGTTGGCGATGCCGCCGACGTGCGGCAGGTTCTCCAGGTAGATCAGACCACCACCACCGAGGTCGATGCAGTAGAACTGCACGTTGCGGGGGGAGTGGGTGGCGGCGGCCGACATCACCAATGTCTGTAGCAGCGTTGACTTCCCGGTCTGCGGTGCACCGCCGATACCAATGTTGCCGCCAGCACCGGACACGTCGACGCCCCAGGTCTCCTGCAGGTGCCGCCGGGGCTCATCCATGATTCCGAGCGCAAATCGCAATGGGCGGCGCCGATCCCGCGCGATGAGTTCGTTCACCGGCGTCGGGTCGGCCAGTGGTGGCAGCCACATCTTGTACGCCCGGGATTCGCCGGTGCCCAACTGGTCGAGCACAACTTCGCGCAACGCCCGGGTCTCCGTGGTCTCCGTCATGATGTCGACGCTTTCTCGATCACCTGGGCGGCGGTGAATTGGTGAATCGCTACGGACTGTTTGGAAACCTGCGGGCCGCCGCGCCCGCTGTCGCCGTTGGTGTCTACGACCGCCGGCGGAATGTAGGGGCCGCCGATGTAGAAGGTGCTGAACTTCACTGGATCCTCCATGCCGACCCGCAGGAACCCGACACCGCTCTCTTTGTTGGTGATGTACTGCGCTTCCGGTGTCCCGATGACTGCCTTTGACTCGTGAGAGCTAGTGGTGCGCAGAGCGATTCGGTAGGTAAGGTTGGGCTCCAGCTTGTCGATGCGCACTCCGCCGGTTTGCAGCGACTGGGTGGCCAGCAGCAGGTGCACCCGCAGCGAACGGCCCACCCGGCAGATCCTGTCGAATAGCCCGATGAAATCGGGATGGCTTTGCAGCAGTTCGGCGAATTCGTCGACTACCACGAAAAGAGTTGGCAGCGGGGCTAAATCGGCGCCGCGCTCGCGGTATTTCTCGTACTCGGCGACGCCGGAGAGCGCACCGGCCGCACCGACCTGAATGCCGGCCTGCCGCAGGATGTTCTGCCGGCGGTCGAGTTCGCCGGTCAGCACCTCGCCCATGCGGCTCACCAGCTCGGCTTCCTCGGCCATGTTGGTGACGACGGCGGCGGTGTGCGGAAGTTTCTCCATGCCGAGGAACGTCGACCCGCCCTTGAAGTCGGTGAGCAGCAGGTTCACCTGATCGGGGTGGGTCATCGCGACCAACGACAGGATCAGGGTGCGCAGGAACTCCGACTTACCCGACCCGGTGGTACCGATCAGCATGCCGTGCGGTCCGGCGCCGAACTCGGCACCCTCCTTAATGTCGAGGTACATCACGTTGCCGGTCTTGAGTTCATGACCGAAGGGAATCTTGAGCCGGTCCCGGTCGGTGTCGGTGTACATCCTCCAGCGGGCCGGCGTTACTTCCTCGACGCTCTTGGCGCCCACCAGCTGGTGCCACTCGCTGGCCACCTTCTTCTGCACCCGCTGTGTGCGGTCCAGGATGGTCCCGGTGATCGACCAGCCGGCCAGCTTCCGGGCCAGCCGGGTCGCCGCCTCGGGCGACATGCCGTCAGCAGCCGAGACCACCAGGCGGAACTGCTGGCCGGGCAGTCTGTCGTCGGCGGTCCCGTTCTCGGCGACTCGGATTCGGTAGGCCGAGCCGCGGTGATTGCCCAGTGTGATCACCGTGACCCCGGCGCGCCCATCGGGTGGGAATCCGGCCTTGCCGCCGGTCAGATCAACCACCACGACGTGCGGCCCGGTCGGCAAGGTGTCGGGGGCGTGCGGGCCTCGCGCGGCGAGATCGGCCAGGCCGTCCGGGCGGGTGTAGATCATCCGGAGCGGCCCGGCGGCATCAGTCTCGGTCTGATGTTGAACGTGCGGAAGCCATTTGAGCCAGGACCAGTCGGGATCGTCCGGGCTTTCGGTCAGTACCCGGATCTGCAGCAGGTCCGGCGGATGGAAGACGGCCAAGTGACAGATCATGGCGGTCAGCAACCGGTCTGCGCCCGGCCGCTCGCCGCCGAGTGCGATGGTCGGAAAGGTGCGCAACTGCAACAGTTTCGGACAGTCGTGAATCAGGCCGTGGGTGCGCAGGAACTTCACCACCCACATGTGGCTGACCGGCTCCAGGTACGGCTGCGGTGCGGCCATCGAAGCCGCCAGTTCGCCGCCGACGGCCGGCTTCAACAGACGGTCCACCGCTGGCTGATCCCCGACCCCGATCCGGGTTGCCGCATAGAAGTCACTGTTGGCCGGCCGAGACCACTGCCGCTGGGTGCCGACGATGGACAGCAGATCTTCGGGATGTGGCGCGTGATAGGCGAAGAACGCCACCTGCGAGCTGGCGGAGGCGGTGACGCGCCCGCGCAACCCGGCCAGATAGCGCAGGTATTCCTTGCGGTCGGCGTTGATCTCCGGCACCTTCTTGCCGCCACCACCGGTGCCGCCGGCCATGCCGCCGACCATCATCATGATCATCATCAGCGGCATCATCAGCATGTATGGCGACAGTTGCTTGGTGCCGCCGGCCAGCATGATCGCGATCATGCCGACCATGCAGCCACCCATCACGTAGGGCAGCGCCTTCTGCACACCGGACGGCGGGATGTCGATACCGAGGTCATCGGGCGGGGTAAGGCTGATCTCGCCAGGCGTCAGCCGGGGTCCTCGGGTGATGGTTGGGGTGAACTTCTTAGTCGTCATGACATGTCCGTTTTCACTGAGGGGCTCCCGGAGTACCGGCCGGAACTTTCCGCGGTGCGGGGTCGGCGGGCAGCGTTTCGTGCTCGAGCATCGCGGCGTCCTTCGATAACACCGGACCATCTACCAGCAGCCGAATGATCTCCCACGGCGCGGTTTTCGGCGAACTCAGCCCGAGGGCCTTGGCGGAGTCGGCGTTGGGCACCCCGTAGCGCACCCCTGCGGGGTCGACGTAGTACATCGATTCGCCGAACCGCGGATCCGGCGACTGGAGTCGCACGAACTTGCCGCCGTCGATGTAGATGGTCGCGGTTCCCTGGATCTGCTTGATACCGGTGCTCATCAACGACGGTGCAATCGGCAGATGACGGCCCGAAAGGATGGTCTGCTTGGGTGCCTGATCGCCGGCTGCACGTTCCCAGGTCCAGCACAATGTGGGTTCGTCGGGCCGGGTCAGGATCGTCAGTTGTTCGTTTGGAAGCGGTGAGGGATAGACGCGTTCGGGGAGTCGGACAACGATGCTGGGCATCACCGCGGGCGGAGCGACCAGGCCGTGGGACTGGGTGGCCCGCAGTGCGGCTGCGGTCGTGGAGTTCACCATCGCGATGCCGTCGGACAACACCACGTAGTACTGCGGGCCCTTGTCGGCGTGGATCTGGAACACCGAACCGATCACCAATTCTTCGGGTAGCCCAAGGGTGTTCGGCGCTCCTGCGTCGGGGATGGGCGGCAGCTGCCAGTTGCCCTGGCTGGGCAGTGCGTTGAACATACCCTCGGAGATGGGCACGGGCTTGGCATTGATCGGAATCCCCATTGCAGAGGTGAGTGCGCGGTCATCGAGATCGATTGAGTGCCTGCCCTTTTCGGTGATGATCCACTGCTGGCCTTGGTAGGTCGCCAGTAACGCCTCGTTCGAGTCGACCGGGTCTACGGTGGAATCGATCTGCAGCGGCATCGCGATCACCGAGGTCTGGATCACCGGTGCGGCGCTGTCGGCCCGGGACACGGTGTCGCACAACGTCCACACCGAGTTGTTGCCGCCGGACACCGGTGTCGCGTAGGGGGCGCCCGGAATCCCCAGCGTCTGGCCCAGCGACAGCTTGTTCAGTTCGGAGGACTTCACCGCGGCGGGGTTGGCCGGGTTGCCCAGCACCAAACGCGCCGACGTCAGGTTGTAGACCGGGTGCATGTGCCCGGCGACGATCACGTACAGCTCGTTGGTGGTCCGGTCGGTCAACAGCGTGGTACTGCCGAGCTTTCCCTGCGGTTTGAAGTACGCCAGCAGGCCCGCACCCACCAGGATCACCACCGCGATCACGACGCCGAGCCACACCGACCTGCTGTAGAACTGCAGCGGGTCGTCGAACATGCGGGTGTCTCGGCGCACGATCGCGTGCTCGACGCGGCGGAGCAGGAAGCGCCAGCCGCTGACCTGAACCTTGGTGGTCAGGCGAAGCCCCATGTCTTACTCTCTCGTGTTGAGGTGTGCATGCACCGCGGCGATTGCCTCGGCCATGTCCGCGCCGTTGATCTCCTGTAGTCGGTCCACATCCAAGGACTCGATATCGAGGCCCTGCGCCAGCCGCATGTCCCGGCATTGCTCGGCCGCTTCTACCAATTGCCTTGCATAGCGGCCATTTCCGGCGATGTCGAGTGCTGGGCGGCCGCGCAGAGTTCGATCGTGCAGTACCTTGGCGGCCTCCAGGAACTCATCGGCGGCCTCAGCGCTCAACGCCGAGTCATTAGCATTAGCGAGCACTTTGGCGATCTCGAGCAGCTCGTCGGGACTGTAGGTGTCGAATTCGATGCGGGTGGCGAAGCGCGACCGCAACCCTTCGTTGGTCTCCAGCAGACGGTCGATGTCGCTGCTGTAACCGGCGATGATCACCACCAGACGGTCGCGGTCGTTCTCCATTCGCGCCAGCAGGGTGTCCAGTGCCTCCTGGCCGAACGGGTCGGTGCGACCATCCCGTTCCTGAACCAGTGCATACGCCTCGTCGATGAACAGCACACCGCCCAGGGCATGGTCGATGGTCTTTGCGGTCTTGACGGCCGACTGCCCCTCGTACTCCGCGACGAAATCCTTGCGCGACGTTTCGACGAGCTTGGGTTCGGAGATGACGCCCAGCCCCGCGAGGATGTTGGCCACCACCCGCGCGATCGTCGTCTTACCGGTGCCCGGCGGGCCGGCGAAGATCATGTGCTTGCTGGGTTGGGCCACCTTCATGCCCTTGGCGGCGCGCACCCGGGCCATCAGGGTTGCCGCACGATACCGCTCGATCTGGGTCTTGACCCGGGACAGACCGATCTGGCGGTCCAGTTCGGCCTGGGCTTGCTCCAGCAGTCGCTCGCGACCGGAGTTGTCGGTCACCACGCTGCCCGGGTCCCACGGATCGGACCGTGACGAAATCTGCTCGGCCGTCGTCGTCTTCAACCGGTACGCCGGATCCTTCAGGGCCGCAGCGACTTTAGGATCCGGGTGGGTGGTCTGCAGCCATTCCAGCAGCGCTACCGCCGCCTCTTCGTTGCCCTGGCTGCGCCGTGCCAGCGCCAGAAACCACGCAATGGCCCGCGCGCACGCCTCGCCGGCGGGCGAGTCGTTGGCCTCGGTGAGTCGCCGCTCGGCCTCGGTAAACAGGCCCAGGTTCGCCGCGGCGACCCCATGCGCGACACCGGCAGCACCGGTGAGGAACTTGTCGGGCCACTTCCCGGCGCCCTTGACTTCGTCGATCACATCGGTCCAGCGTTCAGCGGCGCCGTAGATCACCGCCTTGAGCCAGGACACAAGATGTTCGGAGCCGGCCACCGCGCTGGCGTCGATGGCCTCTATCGCGTCGGCGTAGTTTCCTTGTGCCGCTTCGGACGCAGCGAACCCCATGGTGACCGCGAGCGGAGATGTCACCGGATAGGTGATGTCGCCGTACAGCCCCCCGATGGGTACCCGCGCGTTCACGGCGCTCATCGAGATCTGCGCGGATCCCGAAAGTTGGCCGAAGTTGCGGCGCGAATACCAGGCCCGGAACAGGGTCACCCGGTCGGTGTCGCCGCACCGGATGCGGCCCACCCAGGCATCGCACGCGGACTCGTCGTAGTTGGTGATCTCGGTGAACAAGTCCAGCGACCGTGCCTCCGACAACGGCAGCATGCTGACGGCACTGTCGAACAGACCGGCGAGGCGATCAGTCATTGATCACCGTTGTACCGGGCGGTGTAGTCCACGTCGTAGCGGGCGGCGAATACCTCGGCCTCGCGGGCCGCCGCCTCTTCGGGGGTGGGCAGATTCAGCGTCATCCCGACGAATTCGTGTAGCAGGGTGTTCTGCGCGTCGCGCTCGCCGGTCATCTCGCTCATGTTCTCCACCATGAACGTGTGCTGGGCGGCGCGCGCCTTCTGCCGGGCTAGGTCGGCGATCACGAAGATCTCTTCGGACAGCGCGGACTCGGACATGCTCGATGCTTTGTCGGTCACCGTGATGTGCTGCACGCGGCCGTCCATGAGCGCCGTCACCGACACCGAACCCTGTGGGTTGGTCACGGTGAACAATGCCAGCTCAGGTTCCTCTTCGTGCTCCGTCAGACCGGCCAGAGCGTCCAGACCCGTTCCGCCGTAACCGGATTCGGGGCTCTCGACGGGCGGCGCGTAATCACCGAGGGCGTCGAGAGCCGATTCTTCGGCGGCGTTGGGGCCGGAGAAGTCCAGCGCGCCGAGATCGTCGGTGTCGTAGTCGTTCCCGGGCAGATCCACTATGGCGTCCCTTTCTGAACTCGTGGCGGGAGAAGGAGTTTCAGCCTCGTGCGGAGGCTTCCGCGTGGTCAAACCAAGAGCCGGCGGGCAACAGTTCCAGCAGGCTGTCCAGGGCCCGCTGCAGATTCTGTTGCGTGCCGGGCAGAAAACTTCCGTACAGCTCGCCACCGACGCGGCGCGGCAACGACACCAGCCGGCCGTGCTTGGAGTCGAGCACACCGGCGGCCGCTGATGTGGTGGTGTTAGTGCCGCCGGAATGGCGTTGACTGGCCACGATCTCCACCCAACTGGCCGGGTTGCTGACGATCTCGCTGTAGATGCGGGCCTGGGCAGGGGTGACGCCGTGCCGTGTCAGCTGCGCGGCTGTTGTGCACTCGGCCAATTCGCTAGCCAGACCCGTCAACGGTTCGACGTTGGCCGGATCGGCCGGGCCCAGCACCGTGGTGAGCATGCCCGCCAGACCGACCTGGGGAGCGACGAGCTGCAGCACCAGCATGTCGTCATCGCGTGCAGCGACAACATGCGTTTCGCCTTTGCGGCACACCACGAATCGCACCATCACGCCCTTGTCGCGGCGCCACCATCGACACTCCAGGGTGCGATCGGCCCGGCTGATCGTGTCGACCATCGTGGCGACACCGGGATGCGGCATGCCGTGGTGGTCCAGCACGCCCTGCCCGGTGAGATCGCGTTGGACCTGTTCCCAGACGACGTCACGCAGGTCCTCTTGCGGGATGTTGGGCCGGATCCCGAGTGCGACGGGGAAATCGACAAGCTGCAGTCGGTCGGCGATCACCAGCATGCCGTCGATGGTCACCTCGACCCCGACCACGTCGTCGTAAAGGCCCGCGCGACCGGAAGCGAGCGGACCGGACATGATTAGCCTAAGATCTTGTCGATGACGCCGGCGAGGCCTTCGTCGGCCTTCAGGTAAGCGCCTGCGGCCGAGAGCAGGCTGGTGGCCAACCCGTTGCTGACGCCCTGCACGCCCTTGCCGGTGTTGGCGCGGTTGGTCTCCATGTCGCGCAGCGCATTGTTGAACTTCGACGTGAACGAACCGTGGGTCATCGAGACCCGGCCGCTGATCCCGGTTACCGAATTGGTGGCGGTCTGGAATTGGCCCGCGATGTCGGTCTGCATGCCGGACAGAACCTTCAGGAACGAAGGAACGACGCCGAGAACTCCTGACATGGGGAAGACCCTCCTCTACGTTTAACGTTTTACTCGCTATGGCTTTGGCTTGCTATGGGTTTGGCTGGTTACAGGCCGATTTGCTAGGAGTTAGAGCACGGTTCCCTGCGGACTTTGTTGGCCACCGGCTGCCGTATCGACCGGCGCGCGCTCGCCCCCGGTGATTCCGGCGGCCGCGCCGGTTCGCTCGTCGTCCGAGTCGTCCTGCTGGCCGCCCTGCTGCGCCTGTGAGGAAATCATCTGCGCCTGTTGGCTGGCCATGTTGCCCAGTTGGCCGGGGCCGCCACCGGCCGCCATGAGTTGCTGCAGCTGGCCCATCGTGGACGTGACCTGCCCGACGCCCGGCAGCTGCGCGAAGCTGAGCAGATTGCCGAAACTCAACACCGGAAGGCCGGCGAAACCGCCCAAAAAGTCCGGTAGCGCGGCCAATTCGGTCCAGGTGGGGAGCTTGCCCAGGTTGCCGACGCCGGGGAACAGATCGCCGAGCCCGGGCAGGCCGGGGAACATGTCCGGGATGTTGGGCAGTCCGGGCAGGCTGGGGAACCCGGGGATGACGCCGCCCAGGTCGGGCAGCATGCCACCGAAGTCGGGCAGGCCGGGGATGGCCGGCCACTGGAATTCGGGCAGGCCCGGGATCGGCAGGTTGAAGTCCGGGAGACCGACCTGTGGCGGCCAGGTGAATTCGGGCAGGCCCGGGATGTTTGGCAGACCCGGAATTGGGATGTCGGGGAGCTTCGGAGGCCAGATGGTGTCGATGATGTCCTCGATGATGCCGGGGATTAGTCCGGCCAGGTTGGGCAGGTTCTTCAGGATGTCGAGCAGTCGGCCGCCGAGTCCAATCATGTTGAACGCGTTCATGGCGGTCATGATGGTCAGGTAGAGCAGCGCGCCGCCGACCACGGTCATTGCGAGCCCACACGCCGGGATCGCCATCGACACCGAGATGGCGTCACCGACGATCCAGAGGTTGTCTTCGCACCACTTGCACGCCTTGTACACGCCGTCGACCATGCTCTTCATGGCGCGCAGCACTTTGCGGGTGCTTTCGACGTGCTCGGCCTGATTGGAGATCAGATTGCCGGTCAAGTCATCGATTTCACCCATCAGCTTGGCGCGAAGTTGTTGGGCGGTGTTCTGGTTCAAATAGGCGTTGGCGGCATCACCAATCCAGTTGGTGCCCGGAATGGCCAAGCCGATTTTGTCGGCGACACCTTTGAACAGCGACGAACCGGCGTTGAAAATGTCGCCCGGGTCGGGAATGCCGTCGCCCAGTAAAAACAGTTGGGTGTAAATGAAGTTACTGGTGGTCTTGCATATCGCGCTACCCGACATTTGAAAGCTTCCTCACGTTGGCTGTTGGAGTGCACGGTCACTTTCGTTATGCACCTTCGCACCGTACGTCGAGCTTAACAGCGG
The DNA here is from genome assembly GCF_013466425.1 of Mycobacterium vicinigordonae. Taxonomy (NCBI): domain Bacteria; kingdom Bacillati; phylum Actinomycetota; class Actinomycetes; order Mycobacteriales; family Mycobacteriaceae; genus Mycobacterium; species Mycobacterium vicinigordonae. The sequence continues at coordinate 6,207,084 of NZ_CP059165.1, read as the reverse complement.
TATAGGTGAGCTAGATGCACGAATTTTCGGGCTATGCGGGGCTTTTCGCGTGCAGAACGGCACCGTCGGGCCGACCCCTGAAACAGTGCTAAAGGCACGAGATGTTGCCGGCGGCACTGGCGCTTCACCCCGCGACAGGGGCCGGAAAGCCTTTCAATTGATCTGACGGATAAGCGCTTCGATCGCCGCGGCAATCTCGGCCGGCAAAGCTTCCTCGGCCTCAGCCCGAACGATCATCTCCTCCGCGACTCCGGCCGCTTGTGCCGTCTCGGAAGTGGAAAGGTTGGAGCGCCGGCGCGCCGCGTACAGCCGTTGCGCCAGCGTGGCGCCGGGTGCCGTTGCGCCGAGCGTCATCAATTGGTCGTGATATCGGCGCACGGCGCTCATAGCCTTGATCAATTCCGGAGTGATACGAGTGATCCGGGTGGCTTGAACGGCGATACCTTCGAGTTGCCGCAAGTCGGCCAGAATCGGCGCGGCTCGCTCGATGAACTCGGGATCCTGCGGCGAGGGCAGCGCGGCGATCGCCAGACTGCAGGTGTCGACGGCGGCGGCCACGGCCTGGGCGATCAGTGAAGCGGGGCCCTCGGGTGCCGGCGTTGGCTCGGGGCCGGCGTCGCCAACCGGCACCGGGGCTGGTCGGGGAGCCGCCTGCATGCCTAAAGCCGCACCGTCGCGGATTTTGGCGATCGTCCCCGCGGGCCATTGCAGTACTTCCTCGAGCTTGGCTCGTGTGCGTTCGCGGGGCCAACTGCGGCCCTTCTCGAAGGCGATCAGCGCACCGGCGTTGATGATGCCGTCGGCCGCGAGGCTGCGCTGGCTGATGTCGAGTTCTCGTCGGCGAGCGGCGGCGGCGGCACCCGCCCGGACCAGACCGGGATCGAGTTCGCTGATGGGTTCACTGGCGGGGTCGGCCGGCTGTGCGGCACGTCCCTCCCGCGGGTGTTCTCCAGGCGGATTCGACGGCCTGACGACTTCGGACGTCAACGCCTTGCCTCCAGTGGATTCGGCGAACCGGATGTCTGTGTTGTCGCTGATGGTGAGGGCGCTGTCGTGCATTCCGCCGACGAACATACCGTTCGGGTTGTCCCCGACGGAGCGGTTGCCGGATCTCACCGCCTCAGGCCTGACGCCACCGAAACGCGGCCAGTCCGGCGGTCGATTGTGCGTTGGGCATCGGGGGACTTCCTCATCGGCGGCAATCAGTGCGGACAGCAGGACGCGTCTCCAGCTGACCAACATCGTAACTGTTGCGCCCGCCCGTTGGGAACACCTTCGCTACGCTTTCTCCGCTGAGTGAGATCCGTACATCATGGGGTTGAACATGACTAACGCTACGGTTCAGCGACTGAGCGCAGCGCCGCCCCTCAATCACGGCTGTGAACGCCACAAGCTGCTGAACTGCGGATAGACGGCCGATTCTCAGCAGACCGACAGAAGGTATCCAGACCAACCCAAAGTAGGTAAGCGATAACGCCGCGCCGCGTTGCAAAGCCGTAGCACCCTCCCGAAGTCGTGGAAATGAACTGTTGCACTGCGATGGTTAGTGCTATAGCCTTCTCAGCCGGAGGGGCACAACCCGCAACGCTTTGGAGGAACGCAAGAACATGACTGCTACGACTCTTTATGAGGTCCCGCAGCTGGGCGTGTGCACCCAAGACCCTGACCGCTGGACGACAACTCCCGACGCGGAAGCCAAGATGCTGTGTCGTGCGTGCCCGCGTCGCTGGCTGTGCGCCAAGGAAGCGGTGGAGTTGCCGGGTGCCGAAGGCCTGTGGGCCGGTGTGGTGATCCCCGATTCCGGCCGTGCCCGTACTTTCGCCTTGAACCAATTGCGGTCCCTGGCCGAGCGCAACGGGTTGGCGGTTCGCGAGCGGGTGACCGCCCAGTCGGCATGACCCGCCGCCCGCGCCGCAGCTTCGAGGGGTCCGCGGCGGGGTGACAGCAAGCGCCCTTGACGGCAAGCACTGTTGACGGCGCCAGGATTCGAGGATTCTGGCGCAGTCGGCGGAGCTGGATCAGTTACCTGGCTCCGGGTCGAATCTGAAAACCGCAAGACGACCCGCCAACGATTCGAACTCGTCGGGGCTTCCGTCGCGGACCAGCCCTGACCGCTTGGCGAAAGACACCCCGACCGGCACCCGGTTGGGGAACGCTCGCAGGACCGGTCGCGCTTGGTCGACGGCCAGTTCAACGATTCGCACTTGCCGGGACCGGCGCCCGCGAGTCAGAGTTCCGGTACCCGCGGCCCGGGCGTTGGCCGCCCAATCCGCACCCGGGTAACCGGCCACCACGTACAGGCCGCCGCGAAATTCGAACGGCGTCATCGGCGTGCTGCGCGGGCGACCTGACTTGCGTCCGGGCACCGTCAGCACCATCGCCGGCCCCGTCGGGATTCCCAGCTTCTGTACCGCCTTCATCACCAGGTTCATTGCTTTTAGGTAGCGGGGCGGGCGCGGGTCAGCGTCAGACATTGAGGTCGCCTTGTCTGGTGAACAGCTTGCGGTTGCGCCGCACCCAGTCCGCGAACGTACGGGGTGGACGGCCAAGGATCTTCTCGACGTCGTGGGTGACCAGTGCGGGTTTGTCGACGGTCGCGGCGAGCATGGCCAGGTAGGCATCGCCGAACTCAGCGGGAAAGCCCAAGCTGACAAATCGTCGCCGAACGGATTCCGGTGGCAGTTCGCGATAGCGCAGCCGACGTCTTAGCACCCCGCCGATGACATCCACCAACTCGGCGTTGCTGAACGCTTGCGGACCCGTCATCGGGATCCGGTGGCCGATGAGATCGTCGGTGAGCAGAGCTCGAGCCGCGACGGCAGAGACGTCGCTGTCCTCGATCGGAGCGGTGCTCGCTGTCGGGAAGGGACCTGTAACGACGTCGCCGGCCTGGATTTGCGCCGACCACATGCCGCCGAAATTCGACGCAAACAACGTGGGCCGCAGGCTTACCCAGGCCAGACCGGAATCCACGGCAAGTTGCTCGGCCTCCTTGTTGCGGTCGCCCCGTACCCGCGACGGCTGGCGGGCGAAGTCGTCGTCCGCGTTGATTGCAGACAGCGCAACGAGTTTGGTGACGCCGCCATGGACGCAGGCTGCTACGACAGCGGCCAGACTGTCGCCGAGGGCGCGAGAATTGAGAAACACCGCCGACGCGTCGGGCAGCGCCTCGGACACCGAACTCACCACTTCGACACCGGCGGGAAAGCGCGCGGTGGCAGGTGAGCGGGTGACCGCGCGCACCGGGGCTCCCGCGGCGGCAAGTTCGTTTACCAGGGGGCGGCCGACGTTTCCGGTCGCCCCGGTGATCACGATGGTCATATAGAACTCCTCCGGTAGAACGGCTGCGACGATTAGGACGTACTCGTGTACCAAGGACGGGAGTCCGGGCCGGAAAGTTACAGTCGATGTGCGTAACTTTTCCGGCCACCGAATCGTCGCTAACTCATGAACACAGCCGCGGGTGATCAGGTCGTGCAGGCCTGGCGTCAGCACCGTCCCTACCTCGTTAATCTCGGATACCAGATCATCGGTGACGTCGGGGACGCCGAAGATGTTGCGCAAGAAGCGTTTCTACGGCTGTCGCGGACGGACCTGAACGAGATCGACGATGTGCGCGGCTGGCTGACCGTGGTAGCGAGCCGGTTGTGCTTGGACCAGGTGCGTTCGGCGCGGGCCCGATACGAGCGTCCCGACGATCTTGACCGCGAAGTCCACCGCGACGGGCGCGTCGCCGATTCGCGCCTGCCCGACCCCGCCGATCGGGTCACCCTCGACGACGAGATTCGAACGGCGCTGCTGGAGGTCCTGCGCCGGCTGAGTCCCAGCGAGCGGGTGGCCTTCGTGCTGCACGATGTATTTGGCGTCCCGTTCGACTCGATCGCCGAAACCGTCGGCCGCCCGGTGGGCACCTGCCGGCAGCTGGCCCGACGGGCCCGGGCCAAGTTCACCATTGCCCAACCGTCTGCCCAACCGACGCCGACGGCGGTCGCGGCCGTCGACCACCAGCGGGTGACCGAGAAATTCATCACCGCATGTGCCAACGGCGACATCACTGCCCTGGCCGCCGCGCTGGATCCGACGGTCTGGGGGGTGGGGACCGTGCTCGCGGATCCGGCGCCGCCTCCCCAGGTCAACCGGGGACCGCAGGCTGTGGCCGCCAACCTGCTGCGCTATCTCGGTCCGGGCGCCACGCTGGTCAGCGGCCCGGCCGGCCAGCCGGTGCTGTTGGCGTTTGCCGAGCGGCGGCTGTTCGCTGTGGTCGTGCTGACAATTCGAGACGGCCTCGTCACCAAGATCGAGGCGACGGCCGACCCGTCGGCGCGGGCGCCGTCAGGCGTCTGAGCGTTCTCGCGCGACCTCGGGTGGTGCTGCGAAGTAGCCGGTGATGGTGGCCGCGACTTGCAGGAACTTCCGGCGCGTCGCCGGTGCCATCTCGTTGGTCACGTCGATGACGCCGCCGGGCCGCAGATGGGGGTCAAAGGGCACCTCCACCACCGGCTGGCCGTGATCGACGAACTCGCGCGCCAGCAACGACCGAGTGCGCTTGTCGGCGTGGCCGTCGGAGTCGTTGAGCACCACGACACTGCGGTGCAGCAGGTGCCGCAGATCGTGGTCCGCCAGCCATTCGACGGTCTTGGCGGCCGCTGCGGCGCCGTCTGCCCACGGCGAGGAGACCACGATCAGCGCGTCGAGATCGCGCAGCACTTCCTGGGTGACGGCGGCGTCCATCGTGGATCCGCAGTCGATGACCGAGATCGCGAAATGGCGGTCCAGTCGCATAGCGGCCTCCCGGTAGACGGCTGGATCGAGCACTCGGCGGGGGCCCGAGGCAGGCTCTCCTCCGAGCACGTACAGGCCGACGGCGTTGCGGCCCACCCGTGCGGTCATGTCTGCGAACGACTGCAGGTTCTTGTCCGCGGTGACCTCCCAGAACGATCCGGTGGCGCGCGGATCGATCCGGCTGCTCAGCCGGCCGAAGGCGGTGTCGGCGTCGATAGCGACGACGCGATCCTGCTGGCGCAGCTCGGCAAGAATCGAACCGACGCTCGCGGCCACCGATGTCTTCCCTACGCCGCCTTTGCCGAGCACGCCGACTTTGTGATTGCCGTGCAGGGCAGTGCGGATCGCCACTTCGAACTGAGCGGTGTCGCGTTGCGCGGCGGACGGTCCGGGCGTGACGAGCCCGAAGGTGGCCACCCTTACCATGCGCCGCCAGCCGCGGTCGGTCGGCTGGGAGGCGCTGCGCGCCGCACCCGCAGCAGGGCCCTGCCAGAAACTCGGCGGCGGGGCCGGCGATTGGGGCGCGGAAGCCGGAGCCGACTGCGGCGGGGCCGGCGGATGGTGTTGGGGCGGGGCCGGCGGATGGTGCTGAGGTGTCGGCGGGCGGTGCTGGGGCGGCGGGGCCGGCGGGTGGTGCGGGGCTGGGTGCGGCGGCGCACTGCCGTGTGGTGGCAGAACAGGCGGAGCCGGTGTCGGGCGCGGAGCCGGAGCGGAAACCGGTGGGGGAGGTAGTGGAGCCGGTTCCGGAACTGGCGCCGCAGCTGGAGCCGGAACCCCTGGCACCGGTGGCGGGACGAAATGCGGGACGGGCGGAGCTTGCTGGTGAGTCGGCGGCGCCGGGTGTGGCGGCGACTCCGTGCGCGGCGCCGGGGGAGGTGTTTTAGTGTCGTCCGTTGGGGCGGAAGTTGCCTCGGTTGGTGGTGGCGGCGGAGGTGGCCCGTCCCCGCGTGGCGGCGCTGTTGGAGTCGATGGCGGCGGGGTAGGGCGAGGGACAGGCTGCGGGGGCCGAACCCCGGCAGGTGCAGCGGGCGGCGGCGAAAAGCCGGGGGATTGGGCGGCTCGGGGGCCCGCCGACGGTGGCTCCGGCGGGCGTGGGGCCGCCGGATGATCGGGCCGCACTCGATTACGCAGGAATTCCTGGGGCTCGTTCATGGGCTCCTCGGGTGCAACGGCGGCGGATCGTCGGGCCATTGGCAGACCGGGCAAGGTTCTTGGGTGACGAACCCCACGGTCGGTCGGCCGGTAGGCGACGCTGATGTCCAGTATCGGGCAACTGTCGGTCCAGCCGAACCGGCCAATCCCCACCCTGTGAGTCGCGATCCACCGCGGCCGAGTTCCTACCCGCGCTGTGCAAACTCACCGGGGCGCTGTCGCGGGGGGCCCGCCTACCCTGTCCTAGGGAAACCGACGAGCGCGCGTGCGTGGCTGCCACGCGTTATTGAGCACCATGGTGCGGGTGTGACCACGGCCGGTAGCCTCGCTCGAAGCGCTTGGGGAGGTGGCAGCAAACACGCGCCGCTCGGGGGAGGAATCCGCGACAGAATGCGGCCATCGGGCCTGCGGCAGGGAATTGCGCCCGCCTGGACGCTGTGTCGCGAGGCCGTCAAACGCTGGTAACAGCGAATTTACGGGGCCGCCAGTTCGCAAGATAGTATTAGTAAGTTGGCATGTCAGGCGGTTTTTGTCATATCGTTTGAAGACTTGTCGAAACCAGGTACAGGGTCACCGTTCAAAGCTGCACGGACGAAGTCCTGACCGGATCATCTCCGCTTGGCGGTCAGCCTATCGACGAGACCGAGGGGTCCCAGCCCGCAACCTCCGGGTGCGGCTCCACTCGATCAGGAAAGTCGATCCGCAAAGCGGCGGTGCAGTGAGTCTGTTGAAGGGTTAGGTGGGTATGGCGCCCAAGCGCGTCGGGCTTTACAACCCCGTATACGAACACGATTCGTGCGGGGTCGCCATGGTCGTGGACATGCACGGCCGGCGCAGCCGCGACATTGTGGACAAGGCGATCACCGCCCTGCTCAACCTCGAGCACCGCGGCGCCGCCGGCGCCGAGCCGCGCAGTGGGGACGGCGCGGGCATCTTGATTCAGGTGCCGGACGAGTTCCTGCGCGCCGTCGTGGACTTCGACCTGCCCGCGGCTGGCAGCTACGCCACCGGTATCGCCTTCCTGCCGCAGTCGTCCAAGGACGCCGCGGCCGCGTGCGCCGCAGTGGAGAAGATCGCCGAATCCGAAGGCCTGCAGGTGCTCGGCTGGCGCAATGTGCCGACCGACGACTCGTCACTGGGCGCCCTCTCCCGGGACGCGATGCCCACCTTCCGCCAGGTCTTCATGGCGGGCGCCTCTGGTATGACACTTGAGCGCCGCGCCTACATCGTCCGCAAGCGGGCCGAGCACGAACTGGGCACCAAGGGCCCCGGGCAGGACGGGCCGGGTCGGGAGACGGTGTACTTCCCGAGCCTGTCCGGTCAGACCGTGGTCTACAAGGGCATGCTGACCACCCCGCAGCTCAAGGCGTTCTATCTTGACCTGCAGGACAACCGTGTCACCAGCGCGCTGGGGATCGTGCACTCCCGGTTCTCCACCAACACGTTCCCGTCCTGGCCGCTGGCGCACCCGTTCCGGCGGGTGGCGCACAACGGCGAGATCAACACCGTCACCGGCAACGAGAACTGGATGCGGGCTCGTGAGGCGTTGATCCAGACCGACGTCTTCGGGTCGCAGGCCGACGTGGAGAAGTTGTTCCCGATCTGTACTCCCGGCGCCTCGGACACCGCCCGCTTCGACGAGGTGGTCGAGTTGCTGCACCTGGGCGGGCGCAGCCTGGCCCACGCGGTGCTGATGATGATTCCCGAGGCCTGGGAACGCCACGAGTCGATGGACCCGGCGCTGCGTGCCTTCTACCAGTACCACGCGTCGTTGATGGAGCCCTGGGACGGGCCGGCGTCGATTACCTTCACCGACGGCACCATCGTGGGCGCCGTGCTCGACCGTAACGGTTTGCGCCCGTCGCGAATCTGGGTCACCGAAGACGGTCTGGTGGTGATGGCGTCCGAGGCCGGCGTGCTGGACCTCGACCCGGCCAAGGTGGTCAAGCGACTGCGGCTGCAGCCGGGCCGGATGTTCCTGGTGGACACCACGCAAGGGCGGATCGTCTCCGACGAGGAGATCAAATCGGAACTGGCCGCCGAGTACCCCTACCAGGAGTGGCTCGACAAAGGGCTGGTCCCGATCGACAAGCTGCCGGCGAACAAATACGTGCGGATGCCGCATCACCGGCTGGTCGTGCGGCAACAGACCTTCGGCTACACCTACGAGGAACTCAGCCTGCTGGTGGCCCCGATGGCGCGTACCGGCGCCGAACCTATTGGGTCAATGGGCACCGACACCCCGATCGCGGTGCTGTCGAAGCGTCCGCGGATGCTCTACGACTACTTCCAGCAGCTGTTCGCCCAGGTGACCAATCCGCCGCTGGACGCCATCCGCGAGGAGGTGGTGACCAGCTTGCAGGGCACCACCGGTGGAGAGCGTGACCTGCTCAGCCCCGACGAGAACTCCTGCCACCAGATTTCGCTGCCGCAGCCGATTCTGCGCAACTTCGAGCTGGCCAAGCTGATCAACCTCAACCCCGATGACGAGGTCAACGGGCGGCCGCATGGCATGCGGTCCAAGGTGATTCGCTGCCTGTACCCGGTCGCCGAGGGTGGCGCCGGGCTGGCAGCGGCGCTGGACGAGGTGCGCGCGCAGGCCTCGGCGGCCATCGCCGACGGCGCCCGAGTCATCATCCTGTCCGACCGCAACTCCGACGAGACGCTGGCACCGATACCGTCGCTGTTGGCGGTCGCCGGTGTGCACCACCACCTGGTGCGGGATCGGACGCGCACCCACGCGGGCCTCGTCGTCGAAACCGGTGACGCCCGCGAGGTGCACCACATGGCGATGCTCGTCGGCTGCGGCGCTGCTGCCGTTAACCCGTACCTGGTTTTCGAGTCGATCGACGACATGATCGACAGACGGTTCATCGACGGCATCGAACGCGATAAGGCGCTCAACAACTACGTCAAGGCTGCCGGCAAGGGCGTCCTCAAAGTGATGTCTAAGATGGGCATCTCGACGTTGGCTTCCTACACGGGTGCGCAACTTTTCCAGGCGGTCGGAATCTCGGAGGACGTCCTCGACGAGTACTTCACCGGATTGGCCTGTCCGACAGGCGGTATCACGCTGGACGACATCGCTGCGGACGTCGCGACCCGACACGCACTGGCCTATCTGGACCGGCCCGACGAGCGGGCGCACCGCGAACTGGAGGTCGGCGGGGAATACCAGTGGCGCCGCGAGGGCGAGTACCACCTGTTCAACCCGCAGACCGTGTTCAAGCTGCAGCATTCGACCCGCACCGGCCAGTATTCGATATTCAAGGAATACACCCGGCTGGTCGACGACCAGACCGAGCGGATGGCGTCGCTTCGTGGCCTGCTGAAATTCCGTGCGGGCGTGCGTCCTCCGGTGCCGATCGAGGAGGTCGAGCCGGCCAGCGAGATCGTCAAACGCTTCTCCACCGGGGCGATGAGTTACGGTTCCATCTCCGCCGAGGCGCACGAGACGCTCGCGATCGCAATGAACCGCCTGGGCGCCCGATCCAACAGCGGCGAGGGCGGCGAAGACGTCAAGCGCTTCGACGCGGACGCGAACGGGGACTGGCGGCGCAGCGCGATCAAGCAGGTCGCCTCCGGCCGGTTCGGCGTCACGTCGCACTACCTGACCAACTGCACCGACATCCAGATCAAGATGGCCCAGGGCGCCAAACCCGGTGAGGGTGGCCAGCTTCCGGGACACAAGGTGTACCCTTGGGTCGCGTCGGTGCGGCACTCCACACCCGGCGTCGGCCTGATTTCGCCGCCGCCGCACCACGACATCTACTCGATCGAGGACCTCGCTCAGCTGATCCACGACCTCAAGAACGCCAACCCGTCCGCGCGCGTGCACGTGAAGCTGGTGTCGGAGAACGGGGTCGGCACCGTGGCGGCCGGGGTTTCCAAGGCACACGCCGACGTGGTGTTGATCTCGGGCCACGACGGCGGCACCGGCGCGACGCCGCTGACGTCGATGAAGCATGCGGGCGCGCCGTGGGAGCTGGGTCTGGCAGAGACGCAGCAGACGTTGCTGCTCAACGGTTTACGCGACCGCATTGTGGTTCAGGTCGACGGCCAGCTCAAGACTGGCCGCGATGTGATGATCGCGACGCTGCTAGGGGCCGAGGAATTCGGTTTTGCCACCGCGCCATTGGTGGTGGCCGGCTGCATCATGATGCGGGTGTGTCACCTGGACACCTGCCCGGTTGGGGTTGCCACCCAGAACCCGTTGCTGCGGGAGCGCTTCACCGGCAAGCCCGAGTTCGTGGAGAACTTCTTCATGTTCATCGCCGAAGAGGTCCGGGAGTACATGGCGCAGTTGGGTTTCCGCACCATCAACGAGGCGGTGGGGCAGGCCGGCGCGCTGGATACCACGCTGGCCCGCGCACTGTGGAAGGCGCACCGGCTGGACCTGAATCCGGTTCTGCACGAGCCCGAGTCGGCTTTCATGAACCAAGACCTGTACTGCAGCTCACGGCAGGACCACGGGCTGGACAAGGCGCTCGACCAGCAGCTGATCGTGATGAGCCGGGAAGCGCTGGACTCCCAGAAGCCGGTCCGTTTCTCCACGAATATCAGCAATGTGAACCGCACGGTGGGAACCATGCTCGGTCACGAGGTAACCAAAGCCTATGGTGGCCAAGGGTTGCCCGACGGCACCATCGACATCACGTTCGAGGGGTCGGCCGGCAACAGCTTTGGTGCCTTTGTGCCCAAGGGAATCACGTTGCGGATCTACGGTGACGCCAACGACTATGTAGGTAAGGGCTTGTCTGGGGGCCGGATCGTGGTGCGCCCGTCCGACAACGCCCCGGACGGCTATGTCGCCGAGGACAACATCATCGGAGGCAACGTGATCCTGTTCGGCGCCACCAGCGGCGAGGTTTACCTGCGCGGCGTGGTTGGCGAGAGGTTCGCGGTCCGCAACTCCGGCGCCCACGCCGTCGTGGAGGGAGTGGGCGACCACGGTTGCGAATACATGACCGGCGGCCGGGTGGTGATTCTGGGGCGCACCGGGCGCAACTTCGCCGCGGGTATGTCCGGTGGTGTCGCCTACGTCTACGATCCGGACGAAAAATTGCCTGACAACCTCAACACCGAGATGGTGGACCCCGAAGCGCTCGACGAAGAGGATGTGGAGTTCTTGCACGGCATTGTCCAGGCACACGTTGACGCCACCGATTCGGCCGTCGGGCAACGCATTCTGGCCGATTGGCGTAGCCAGCAGCGGCACTTCGTGAAGGTGATGCCCCGGGACTACCGCAAGGTGCTCGAGGCGATAGCCGAGGCTGAACGCAACGGCACCGATGTCGACAAGGCGATCATGGCGGCTGCTCATGGCTGACCCGACTGGCTTCCTGAAGTACACGCACCGCGAGCTGCCCAAGCGGCGGCCCGTTCCGCTGCGCTTAAAGGACTGGAATGAGGTCTACGAGGAATTCGAGACCGAGACGCTGCGGGAACAGGCCACCCGCTGCATGGATTGTGGAATTCCGTTCTGCCACAACGGCTGTCCGTTGGGCAACCTGATCCCCGAGTGGAATGACCTGGTGCGACGCGGCCAGTTCCGCGCCGCGATCGAGCGGTTGCACGCGACGAACAACTTCCCGGACTTCACCGGCCGGCTCTGTCCGGCGCCGTGCGAGCCGGCTTGCGTGCTGGGCATCAACCAGGATCCCGTGACGATCAAGCAGATCGAGCTGGAGATCATCGACCGGGCCTTCGACGAGGGCTGGGTTGAACCAGTGGTGCCGCACTGCGAGACCGGCAAGTCCGTTGCCGTGGTGGGGTCCGGCCCGGCCGGTCTGGCTGCGGCACAACAACTCACGCGAGCCGGGCACAAGGTCACTGTGTTCGAGCGTGAGGACCGCATCGGCGGTTTGCTGCGTTACGGCATCCCTGAGTTCAAGATGGAGAAGCGAGTCCTGGACCGACGGCTCGAGCAGATGGCCGCCGAGGGCACCGAATTCCGGACGAGCGTCAACGTCGGGGTGGACCTCACCGCCGAGCAGTTACTGTCCGACTTCAATGCCGTTGTGCTGGCCGGCGGCGCCACCGCCTGGCGCGATCTGCCGGTCCCGGGCCGTGACCTGGACGGTATCCACCAGGCGATGGAGTACCTGCCGTGGGGCAACCGGTTCGCGGCGGGGGATTTAGACGGACCGCCGCCGATCACGGCCGAGGGCAAGCACGTCATCATCATCGGCGGCGGCGACACCGGCGCCGATTGCCTGGGCACCGCGCATCGTCAGGGCGCGGCGAGCATCCACCAGTTCGAGATCATGCCCCGTCCACCGGAGACCCGCGCCGACTCGACGCCGTGGCCGACTTATCCGTTGATGTACCGGGTTTCGTCGGCACACGAAGAGGGCGGCGAGCGGGTCTTCTCGGTGAACACCGAACAGTTCACCGGTGAGGACGGCCACGTCACGGCGCTCAAGGCGCATGAGGTGACCATGCAGGACGGCAAGTTCGTTAAGGTCGAGGGCTCCGACTTCGAGCTGGCGGCCGATTTGGTGTTGCTGGCGATGGGCTTCGTCGGGCCGGAGAAGGCCGGGCTGCTCACCGACCTCGGGGTCAAGCTCACCGAGCGCGGCAACGTTGCCCGCGGCGACGACTTCGACACTTCAGTCCCCGGTGTATTCGTCGCCGGAGACATGGGGCGCGGGCAGTCCTTGATCGTGTGGGCCATCGCCGAGGGTCGTGCCGCGGCCGCGGGAGTGGACCGGTTCCTGATGGGATCTACCGCATTGCCGGCTCCGATCAAGCCGACGGCGGCCCCGCTCACGTAACCACACAAGTCACATCTGAAACATTTGATATCGCTTCGGCGCGCCGTCCGCAGTTTGCCAGCGCACGGGTGTCTAATTGCTGCCTGTGGGCTTCGTCACATCAAAGGTGCAGCAGAGTCGCCTGGAGGCCCGGTTTAGACATCGATCGCGAACCGATCGCTAGGAGTGATCACTGTGCACATGAACCCAGTACCCCGCACCCGCATGGGCCGAATCGCCTGGTCATTGGTTCGGCACCCGGTGAAGAGTCGTGAGTTTCCCGCCAAGAACGAGCGGCTGGTCACGGCCGAAGACCTGATGCGGTTCGCCGTCTAATTCTTCGGAGACCTGGCTGCTGCATAGCACAAGTTTGCTCAGCGCCGATCCGGACGTCGCTGACCGCTCGCGGGCCACGCCCGCTGGAGCCTTCTGGAAAGCGACAATTCTGCCTCAAGCCACCTCAACGGACCGCACGCCGCTTCAACCAGAAAGACCGGAATCCCGAATCGCCTCGGCCAACGGCTCCAGCACAGCCGGGTCGTGCGGAGGCGCGAGATAGATGATGCCCAAGTCCAACCCCTCGGCCCCGAGCGCGGCCGCCGTCTCCATTACTTGCGAATAGTTCCTATCCGGTCCCAGGCCCAGGTGGGACGACAACGTGATCTCTTTCGGGTCGCGCCCGATGTCCGCACAGCTCGCATGCAGCACGTCGCGCTTGCGCGCAAACTCCTCGGGTGTGCCGCCGACGAAATTCCAGTGCTGCGCATACCGCGCGGTAATCGGCAGCGTGCGCTTTTCGCCGCTGCCGCCGATCGCGATCGGCGGGTGCGGTCGCTGCGGGCCCTTCGGTTCGTTGCGGGCGGCCTTGAGTTGGTAAAACTTGCCGTCGAGGGTGGTCGTCTCTTGGCTGAGTAGCCCGATCAACACCTGGCAGGCCTCCTCGAACCGGTCGAAGCGGTCCCGGATGCTGCCCAGTTCGATGCCGTAGGCGCCGGATTCTTCCTCGTTCCAGCCGGCGCCGATGCCCAGCTCGAGTCTGCCGTTAGAGATGATGTCCAGCGTGGCGGCCATATTGGCCAGCACCGCCGGATGCCGGTAATGGATGCCGGTGACCAGGGTGCCCAGGCGCAGCCTTCTCGTCGCTTGGGCCAGCGCGGTCAGCGTGGTCCAGCCCTCCAGACACGGGCCGGTGGAGTCGCTGAAGATCGGATAGAAGTGGTCGAAGGTCCACCCGGACTCGAAGACGTCGATGTCGTCGGCGGCCTGCCAAACAGCCAGCATGTCGGCCCAGGTGGTGTTCTGTGGTGGAGTCTTGAAGGCGAATCGCATGATTTCGACCGTAGTCGCGCAACTAGACTCGAGGGAACGATGGCAATCGGAATCGACACCAAACTCACTCTGCTGGCGGCCGGGCTGATCTTCCTGCTGGCTCTGGGACTCGGGGTCTGGAAGTACCGGCAGATCATGGTCGCCGACGACCATCGTGCGCACATCTACGTTGACATCGCCCACCGGGCGGCACTGCTGTATGCGTTCGCGACGGCGCTGTTCGCGGTATTCGTCGAGCTCAGCGCCTGGCCGGCGTGGGTGAACCTGGCGGCGACGGCCGCCGCGGTGTTCTTCTTCGTCGGCGCGATCGTCGGTTACATCGTGCACGGCGCACGCCGCGACACCGAGAATCAATTCGATCCGCCGGTGCGCGGCACCGAGTTCTTCATGGCGTTGCTCATTCTGTGTGAGGTGGGTGGATTCGCGGTGGTGCTGGCCGGATTCGTGAAGGGCCAGCTGCTCTGATGGACCCCGTCGACGCGCTGCGTCAGATCGCCTATTACAAAGACCGGGACCGGCAGGACTCCCGGCGGGTGATGGCCTACCGCAACGCCGCCGACATCGTCGAACGCCTCGACGAGGCGTCCCGGGAAAAGCATGGACAGGCCAACAGCTGGCAGTCGATTCCAGGGATCGGACCCAAGACCGCGAAGGTGATCGCGCAGGCCTGGGCGGGGCAGGAACCTGATCAGTTGACCGAATTGCGTTCGGCGGCGAAGGATCTCGGTGGGGGCGCAATCCGTGCGGCGCTGCGAGGGGATCTGCATCTGCACTCGAACTGGTCGGACGGGTCGGCCCCGATCGAGGAGATGATGGCTACCGCCGCAGCGTTGGGGCACGAGTACTGCGCGCTCACCGACCATTCGCCGCGGTTGACGATCGCTAACGGTCTATCGCCGCAGCGGCTGCGTGAGCAGCTCGAAGTGATCGAAGGCTTGCAGGATCGGTTCGCGCCGATGCGGATCCTGACCGGCATCGAGGTGGACATCCTCGACGATGGCAGCCTGGACCAGGAGTCCGAACTGCTCGACCGCCTGGACATCGTGGTGGCCAGCGTGCATTCGAAGCTCTCGATGGACGCCGCGGCGATGACTCGCCGGATGCTGCGCGCGGTCTCGGACGGGCAGGCTGACGTGCTGGGGCACTGTACTGGCCGGCTGGTGTCGGGGGGCCGCGGCATTCGGCCGGAATCGAAATTCGACGCCGAGCAGGTGTTCACCGCCTGCCGTGACCACGGCACCGCGGTCGAGATCAACTCCCGTCCGGAGCGACGGGACCCGCCGACGCGGCTGCTGGAACTCGCCCGCGACATCGGCTGCGTGTTCAGCATCGACACCGATGCGCACGCGCCCGGTCAGCTCGATTTCCTCGGCTATGGTGCGCAGCGCGCGCTGGACGCGGGAATCGAGGTGGACCGGATCGTCAATACGTGGCCGGCCGAGAAACTGCTGGAGTGGGCCGGTTCATAAGGCAGGCAACATGTTTCACTCTTTATCGCCGGACAGTAGTCCCAGGAAGAAGTCTTGGGCGTACTTCGTGTCGAAGTACTCAGATAGGCCGGTGATGCGCGAATCTTTGACAATCAGCCAGAAGGTGTACCGGTTGCTGTAGATGCGTCCGTCCGAGAGCTCGGCTCTGCTTTCGACTTCGATGGCGGCGGTGTCGTCGTCCGTCAACGACCGGTGGATGGTGAACTGCATGCCCCGAGCGGCGAGCTGCTGACTTCGGGCCATCATTGCCGCGAACGAATCCTTCGGCACGCTTGTGCCGGCATAGTCGCCGGCGCCCCCCGGCGAGGTACTGGCAATCCAGACGGCGCAGTCCTGCGACAGCAACCCCATCGCACCTGGCAAATCGTTGTCGCTGAGCCGCTCGAAGAATTCGGTGGCAACCGCAATTGCTGTTCGTTCCATCTTCCCTCAGACCTTGAGTAGGTCGGCGAGCCGGCAGTGCTGCTGGGCCGGGTTGCCAAAGAACAACGCCATCGATTGCGCTCGTCGGTAGTACAGATGCGCGTCATGCTCCCAGGTGAACCCGATACCACCGTGCAGTTGAATCGTCTGGGTGCTGCAGAAGGTGGCTGCCTGGGAGGCGACCGCCTTTGCCATCGCGGCCGCGACGGGAAGCTCATCGGGCGAGTTAGTGCCAGCAGAGCCGGCGTGGTAGACGGCAACCCGGGCTGACTCCACCGCAACGAGCATGTCCGCAAGCCGGTGTTTGACCGCCTGGAAACTGCCGATCCTGCGGCCGAACTGGGAGCGTTGTTTCGCATACTCGACCGTCATTTCCAGGCACGATTGCGCAATGCCCAACAGTTCCGCCGCGATCATCACCAGGCCGATATCCAAGGTGCGATCGAGTACCGGACCGGCTGCGCCAGCGTCGCCGATCGGCCGGGCCGGGGTGGCTGAGAACTCGAGGCGGACCTGCTTGCGGGTGAGATCCAGAGTGTCCAGCACGTGCAATCGCAGACCGGGCGCGTCGGCGCGCACCGCGTACAGACTCGGCGCGGCTGCGTTGCCGGCCGACACGAGGAAATGGTTCGCCGCCGCGCCATCGAGCACGTAATTCTTGTGCCCGGTGAGCAAGTGCACGCCGTCCACCGAATCGGCACGGACCGTGCACGCGCGCCGATCCCATGCGCCGTCGTCTTCGGTAACTGCCAGTGCAGCGATCACCGACCCGTCGACAATGCCCGGAAGCAGAGCAGCCATTGCGGTCGAATCACCAGAAGCCAGTAGGGCATTGGCGGATAGTCCGATGCTGCCTAGAAATGGTGTGGCCGCGACTGCCCGGCCCAACTCCTCGAAAACGACCAGTAGCTCGATCAATCCGAATCCGGCGCCGCCATATTCCTCGGGCACGGCCAGTCCGTGCAGGCCGAGTTCGGCCGCCATGCGCTGCCATAACGCTGAATCCAGCCCGTCTGTCTGGCTCATCGTGCGCCGTACATCGACGGGCGTCAGGTATTTCGAGCAGAACCGCCGCAGGTTTTCACGAAGCTGTTCCTGCTCGGCAGTGAACACGAGACTCATCACAGCCCCTTTCCAGCAAGTTCGCGAAATGGGACATCCCGATCTACCTGGGGCTCCTTGGGCAGCCCAAGTACGCGCTCCCCGATTACGTTTCGCAGTACCTCGTCGGTCCCGCCGCCGATGGACAGCGACGGCACGAACAGCAGCGTCTGGGCCCAGAGATCGGCGGCCTCCGTCTGGGGATTCCAAGCGGTGGCCGCCGCAGCGGCGATTGCTGCACCCACCTGGGCCGACAGCCGGTAGTAGTCGGTCCGCACCAACTTGGCGACCGATCCCTCGGGCCCCGGAGGCGCTCCGCGCATGATCCCGGAAATGATCCGCTCGGAGAGCAACCCGACGATCCGCTCCGCGATCCACAACTCCACCAGTTGCCGCCGCAGCTCCGAATCCTTTTGCCGCCCAAGGTGCCGGGCGCGATCGATGAGCGTCTCGCTAGACGGCGCGTCATTGAGTGTCCGCACAGCGCCCAACGTCAGCCGCTCGGTGGCCAACGTGACCGTCGCAGCCGTCCAGCCCTGGTTCACCTCGCCGACGACACTGGTGTGCGGGATGCGCGCATCGGCGAAGAACACCTCGTCGAAGTGTGCGCCGCCGTCCATCTGGCTGATCGGGCGGGTGGTGACGCCAGGGTTGCGCATATCGACGATGAACATCGTTATGCCCTTGTGCTTGGCCACATTTCGATCGGTGCGGGCCAGCACGAGCCCGAAATCGCAACGCCGCGCTCCCGATGCCCATATCTTCTGACCGTTGAGGATCCAGCTGTCACCGTCTCGCACCGCCCGCATCCGTAGTCCCGCGATGTCGGAGCCGGCCTCGGGCTCGGAGAACATTTGACACCAGAGTTCTTCGCCTCGCAGCAGCGGCGTGATGTGCCGCTGTTTTTGTTCTGCTGTCCCCAGCGCCAACAGTGTCGGCCCACACATCCCGAGACCGATCACGTAAATGCCCAACGGGAGATCGTAGGACGCGGCTTCGATGTTGAACGCGATCTCCTCGCGCAGGCTCAGCCCCCGGCCGCCGTACTCCTGCGGCCACGAGATTCCGGCGAAACCCGCGTCGAAGAGCAGCCGTTGGCACTGCTTTGCCTTAGCGACCAGGGCCGCGTCTTCCGCGTCGTTCGCACCGCCGCGTTGCCTGCGCGAGTCAGGCCTGCGGATCCAGCCGTGTCTGGGTGCTTGGTCATGTAGCCAATTGCGGACTTGTTCTTGGAACTGCTCAACCTGAGCACCCTCCGATGCGATGGTCACCCGGCACACCGCCGGAATTCTGAAACGTGCACGGTGAAATGAGCCATCTAACTGGTCGTCAATGTCTGGTTGGGGAGCACCTTTGAGAACAGGTCGCTGGACGATATTGCGCCCTTGGCCTTCTCGCCAATGCTGCGTGGTGTGACATCTACGTCGTGGGCTTCAGCGCGCAACGCCCCCACCGTGCACCGTTCACGCGGACGATGACTGAATGGATCGAAGGAGAACAGGCGCATCGCGTTAAGGTGCGTGATGGCATCAACTTCCGCGTCGGTACAACCGGCGAGACTTCTGGCGGCACTCTCGGGACTGTTGGGCCAAGTCGAATCCGAGTGCGGATAATCGCATTCCCACATGATGGATTCGACGCCGATCCGGTCTCGTTGCGCTACGCCCGCGTGGTCCTCGATGAAGCAGGTGTAGACCTGTTTGCGGAATACCTCGCTGGGCATGCTGCTCTCGAAGCCATCGTCGATCCACGTGTGCTGCCGGTGGGCGTAGTCCGCTCGCTCGGCGAAATAGGGGACCCAGCCAATGCCCCCTTCGGACAAGGCGAAACGCAGGTCGGGGAATTTCCGCAGGACGTGCGAGAAGAGCAGGTCCGCAGCGGTCAGCACGGCAATGACGGGGGCCAGGACCAGGGTCACGTGCGCGGCGGCGTCGGGTGCCGTGACCAGCAATTGTGAAGACGACCCGATGTGCATACACACCGTGGTGCCGGTATCCGAACACGCCTGCCAAAGTGGGTTCCAGTGCTCACTGTGCAGGCTGGGCTGTCCAAGCTTGTACGGGTTCTCCGAGAACGTCATTGCGTGGCAACCAAGTTCGCTCACGCGGTGAACTTCCGCCGCCGCCGCCTCGGGGTCCCAGTACGGCGGAATCGCCAGCGGCACAAACCGTTCGGGGTACGGACCACACCAGTCGCCGATCATCCAGTCGTTGTAGGCGCGGACGGTCGCTAGCGCGAGATCTTTGTCGTCGGCGCCGGCGAAGAACTGTCCGCAGAAACGGGGGAAGCTCGGGAACGGAACACCCGCCAGCACACCGTTAGCGCTCATATCCCGCACGCGCTCGTGTACATCCCAGCAGGCTCGCCGCATGTCGTCGAAAGACGCAGGTTCCACCGAGAATTCTTCGCGGGGCCGGCCGACGACCGCGTTCATGCCGATGTTGAAGGTTTCCTGGCCTTCGAAGACCCAGGATTGGACGCCGTGCTCGTTTCGGACCACGCGGGGGGCGCGGTCGGCGTACTTGGCAGGCATATGGCCGTCGAACATGTTCGCCGGTTCGATGACGTGGTCGTCGACGCTGATCAGGATCATGTCGTCAGTTCGCATGACTCATCCCTTTCTGGTGCTGCTGTGAGTTTTTGTGGTGTTCAGGCCTGTGCGCGGAAGCGGTCGGTGAAGGCCATGAATTCGGTGCTGGTTAGGCAGGCGACCTGGTGATCCAGGGCGACTGGGAGGTAGGACTCGAGCCGGTCCCGCAGGTCGCTGCGGGCCAGGTCGACGTAACGCCGCAGCGTCGTCCTGGGCATTTGCGCGAACGAGGTCACCCGGAGCACCGCAGCGTCCACCGCGGGTCCTGTCGTTGCCTCGCCGAGCCCCAACTTCTCGGCTTGGGGTCCGTCGATGTGGTGCTGGCCGTCGAGTAGCCGCCAGAGCAGGTCGGGGCGGATACGGTCCAGGAACAGCACACCGCCGGTCGCGGGGATGGCGCCGCCGACCGCCCAGCCCTGCTGCAACCACCCCTGCGGACCGATGAACCGGCAATCGCAGGCTAGGGCGAGGTCGAATCCGAATCCCACTGCCGCCCCGTCGACCGCAGCCACCAGCGGTACCGGCAGCTGCACCAGAGTGCGCATCAGACGCTGGAACGCGCCATACACGACGGTGCGTAACGCGTCGGTGCCCTCTTTGATGATGGGGACGATCGCCTTCATGTCACCACCCGCGCAGAAGGCTCCGTTTCCGGTGAGCACAACACCACTGATGGACGGGTCGGTGCCGATTTCCTCCAGGAGTGCGGTTAGTCCTCGCGCCTGTGGCGGGGACAGCGAATTGCGCCGCTGAGGCCGGTCGAACACGACGACTGCCGCGGGACCGATGCGCTCGACGCGTAGCCAGTCGTGGTCCACATCAGCGGACGCCGGGTGGGGCGTTACGCCCGAGGTGATAGCCATGCCGCGGTGCCCTCAGTGAGTCCGCGGTGGGGGCAGGGTGAGGCAGGCTTGGATGCCGCCGTCGACGGCGACTTCGGCGCCCGTGACGAACGAGGCCTCCGGAGCGCACAGGAAGCACACCACGGCTGCAACTTCCTCGGGCACGCCGGGCCGTCCCACCGGTGTGCCCGACAACATGGCGTCGAAGTCGAAGTCGTCGCCCAGCGGTCCGCGCAGCATCGGGGTGTCGACGCCGCCCGGCAGCACGGTGTTGACACGGATGCCCAAGGGGCCGAGTTCCTTGGCGGCCACCGCTGTAATGCCTCGAACCGCGTGCTTGGACGCGCTGTAGGACGCTTGATATTCCAGACCGGAAAGGGCCGCCACCGAGGCGACGTTCACGATTGCCCCGCCCCCGGACCGCTTCATCGGCTCCACGAGGGTACGCACTCCTAGGAACGGTCCCAGCGCGTTGACCTGTATCTGTCGCATGAAGGCTTCGGCGCTGATCGTTTGAATGGGATCGAGCTGCGCGATGCCGGCGTTATTGACCAGTACGTCGATCCGGCCGAAGTGGTCTTCGACCGCGGCAACTCCCTGGGCCCATTCGTCCTCCTGCGTCACATCGAGGTGGACGAACAATGCCGACTCGCCGATCTCCTTCGCCAGACACCGCCCCTCCTCGTCGAGGATGTCCGCGATTACTACCTTCGCGCCTTCGGCTGCGAAGCGTCTGATCTCGGCTTCGCCCATCCCTCTGGCTCCGCCGGTAACTATTGCTACCCGGCCTTCATACCTGCCTGGCGACGTGCTCATGGACATTCCTTTCGAGGATTGGTGTTACTTCGACAGCCCAGCGGTACGCGTTGGGGCGAACGGACGCCCAGTCCACGTACGTCGATTTCTTCGGCCGGTAGGTTCAGCCGCAGGTTCGGAATCTTGCGGATCAGTTGATCCAGGACCAGCCGCATCTCGGTCCGGGCAAGCGGCGCTCCCAGGCAGAAGTGTGGGCCCGCGGAGAACGTCAGATTTTGCTTCCGTGGGCGGCGCAGATCGAAGCGGTCGGGCCGTTCAAAAGCAGCTGGATCCCGGTTGGCGATGCCCGTCCACACGATGACCGATGCGCCTGCCGGCAGCGCGACGCCGGCCAGCGTCGTATCAGCGGTCGCGCGGCGCGGAACCTGCAGTACCGCAGGCAGATAGCGCATCGCTTCCTCGATAGCGGGGTCGATCAGCGCCGGATCAGCGACCAGTGCGGCGTAGTCGGCGGGGTTTTCCAGCACCGCCATCAGCAGCAACGGAATCTGTCGCGCCGTTGTCTCCACGCCGGCCGGCAAGAAGACGCGCGCGTAGTTGAAGATTTCCTCGTCGGTGAACTGCCGACCGGATGTCAGCTCGGCGGCCGCAAGCCACGAGATCAGATCCTGAGTCGGGCGTTGTCGGCGTTCGGCGAGTTCGTGCGTCCACATCTCATTCAGCCGGGCATGGGCCAACATTGCGTTCTCGAGATTGGACGGTGCGTCGAACGCGTCGCAGGCGAGACTCATGAATTCGGCAAACCTGTTGTGCGGCAGGCCCATAAGCTCGGTGATGGTCCGGAAGGCCATCGGCAGGCCGATGTCGCGCGCCGCACAGACCGGCAGGCCCTCGTCAAGCCGGCGGGCGACGCGGTCGACGAGAAAGGTGGCCAGCGGATTCAGCAGGTCGGCGACCAAGCGGCCAATTGCCGGGACACCGAACGCCTGCAGCATGAGTTTGCGGTGGTCACGATGCTCGGCGCCGTCGATGTTGGGCATGGCTCCGGGTGAGAACGTCTCGGTGAACACCCCGTAGGCGCCGTCGCCGTTTGCGAAAAGTGCGGGATTTCGCAGGACCTCGTTGGCGGCCTCCCAGCCAAGGACGAAGTAGAGGGGCGTTCCGGGCGGTTGCACAAAAGAAGTCGGTATGGTCTGCCCGCCAAAGGTGCCGTCGGGATCCTGGGCGACTACCGCGCCCGCCTCGTCGCGAAGTGCGCCCAGCAGCTGGTAGGGCCGGCGCAGTTCCGGAAGGTCACCGACGAGCATGGAATCAAGGGGTCTGACGAGCGCGTCTGGGATCGCTGAGATCGCTTGGTCGAGATCCCCGTCAAGCCCGGAAGCTTTCACGCCCCACCTTGCTGCTCGGCGAGAATGTTTCGCGCCCACGCAAGGTCGTCGGTCTGCGCCATCGCCCGCACGGCGTCGACGTCGATGGAGTACAACTTGGCGGGATTGGTGGTCAGCACCTTTTCTTTGATTTCGGCAGTCAGCGCCGGGTAGCCGTAGCGGTCCTGGTATTCCTGCGGAATCTGGAAGGCCCGGAATGCGTCGACCAGCGGTTGCGATGACCCCCACCAGGCGCAATCGGTACCCCAGACGAGGTTGTCCTCGCCCACCGCGAGCAGTAGCTTGCCCAGCACGTGCGCTGCTTGCTCCGGCCTCTTTATAAGACAGAACCAGGTGGCCCCTATCTCTGCGTGCACATTGGACCCTCGACCGATTCCCGCCTGGGCCAGGCTGGTGATCAGCCGGTTAACGCCCTTGTCTTCGGCCTCGTTGTATGGACCTTCTTCCATGCCGGGTGCGATCGGTGGCTCGTAACCCGAGTGGTAGACCACGAAGTTGATGTCCGGGAAGCCCTTTGCTGCCGGTCCGACGTCGACGGGTGATGCCGTCGGGACGAATCCGCTGATGCCTTTGTGGGCGCACACCAGCCGTGGCCCGCATTCCAGGACCCGCTCGAGGAAGGGGATTCCTGTTTGTTCGTCGTCCAGGCGCCAGCCGGAGCCGTCCTGAAAGGAGCCGGTCGAGGGGTCGACGACACCCATGGTGTACGTCTTCCAGCCGGCACACGTCAGCTCCGTGCTCCACGTGCCCATCGCCTCGAGGTCTGCGGGGTTCTTGGGGTCGACGACCACATGGTTGAGGAGCCGTCCGCTACCGCCGAATCGCTCGAGTAGAGCCCGGGTGCCGGCGAGTTCCTCGTTGGTCAGCAGTCTGCCCTTGCCGTCGCTTCCCGGCGACGAGGTGAGGACTGCGACGGCTGTGTCGCTCTGTAGATAGATGCAACGCAGGTACTCGGCGAGGGAGTAGCGAGTCACATCGCTCAAGCCCGGCCAGTCTTCGGCGAAGAGGCCGATCACCGTCTTCATCGACTCGCGCAGCGGGTCCACTTCGGGGCGGTCGGAGATGTAGTGCGTCTGCACGTCGATCACCGGGCTGGTTCCACCTAGGCACTCGGCAGCCGCCTGGTCGTCCACGGCAGCTTCCGGGGGCACGTCGTAGAAGCGATAACCAGACTCTTTGTTTACTTCCAGCAGCGCCGCCGCCGTACCGGACCTGCTGAGTGCGTAGACGACCGGATCGTCGCCTCTGCTGCGGGCGTGGTCGTCGGCGTCGGCCGCCCATCGGCCCAGGGCCCGCCGGTCCCTTCCCGCGAGGGGAATGGGACGGAACTCTTCGGTCGATAGTGGTTGCAGGATTGTCGGCAAGTCCATCCGTCGCTTGGACTGTGGCCGGATTATGACGTCGCTGTCCGCCGGACTCATCGAGTCTCCTTCGGTTAGGGAGAGGTTTTGTGGGCTATTGAGTGAGCGCTCACCCATTACATTAGCCCTTCGGCGGTAGCCTGTCCATCGTCAGCGTCGCGCTAGGTACCGCGAACTTTTCGCGACACGGCGCCCCTGCGGCGGCGCGGACCCAGGGTCCGTCGCGCCGGGTTGCCAGCGCCGCGGGCCGATCAGTCTGACGTTCGTGTCGGCCGGCTACTCCGATGCGTAATAAGTTGCCGCGGTTGATGATCCGATCATTGATCTGCGATCGGGCTGCGCTTGACGGCCTGGTCGAGAGCCCAGCGGTAATCGGGCTTGCCCGAAGGGCTGCGTTCCACCTGGTCGACAACGATGAATGCCTTCGGGAGCTTGTAGCGTGCTAGCTGACGCGCGCAGGTCGCCAGCACCGAACGGGTGTCACCGGATACGTCGGGCAGCCACGCCAGGATGGCAACGACCTCCGATCCCCATTGCGCGCTAGGGCGACCGCACACCACCGCATCCGCAACGTCGGGGTGCATCTTCACCGCAGCTTCTACCTCCTCGGCGAAGATCTTCTCGCCCCCGCTGTTGATCGTCGTCGAGTCGCGGCCGAGCAGCTCGACCGTGTCGTTAGTCAGCAGCCGGGCGCGATCACCGGGCAGACTCACACGTTCTCCGTCGACGATGGGGAAGGCGTCGCGGGTCTTGTGTTCATCGCCGAGGTATCCGAGCGGCACACGTCCGCGAGATGCCAACCACCCAATTCCAGGGTGCCCAGCGGACAGGAAGCGCGAGCGGTCTTCGGAAACCACGACCGTCGCGCTTTCCCGCCGAAATGTCCGCTTGTCGGCGCCAACTGCGTCGGCTGCCGCTGCTCGACCTTGCACACCGGTTTCCGATGCGCCGATGGCCTCGAGAATCGAAAGTCCGGGCACCAACGTCAACAGCCGCTTCTTGTATTCGGGCTGCAGCGGTGCCCCACCGCTGATCAGCAAGCGCAGCGAGGCGAGATCTCGCGGCCGCCGATCGAGTTCTTCGATGAGTTTGCGCGCGAACGGATCCCCGACGATCGAGAGTCTGCTCACCGACTCGCTAAGGAGCGCGTCGCAGACCTGGGCGGCATCAAAGACACGCGTATCGGCGGGAAACACGACGGTGTCGGCTTCGCAGAGCGCCCGCAGCACGCCCCACTGAGCTGCTCCGTGGATCAGGGGGGCACAGGTGAGGAACTTGGCCGGGACAGTTCGCCGCCGGGATGCGATGAACTCCTGCAACGACTCCCACTCGCGAGCCTCGCTGCCGTTGACCAGTCCTAGCGCGGTTACCGCCGCGTCGGCCTGTCTCCACAGGACGCCCTTCGGTGATCCGGTGGTTCCGCCCGTGTAGAGCAGATACAAATCGTCCGGATCGGGCCTTGCGTCGACACTCGGCTCGACGGAGGCGAGCGCATCCTCGTAGTCGAGCGCCCCAGGCAACAGGGCGTGGCCAGAACCATCGTCCACTTGCAACATGAGCAGATCGCGTTGAGCGACCGTGGCAAGCGCCTCGGCCAGCACCGGTGCAAATGCGCCATGAAACTGGATCGCGCGGGGTTGCGCATCGGCGAGCAGGTAACGCAGCTCTTCTGCCCCATACCGATAGTTGACATTGAAGGGTGCGGCTCGGGCGAGGTAGCTGCCGATCAAACCTTCGAGATACTCCGGTCCGTTGTGCAGATACTGGGCCATCCGGTCCTGTCCGGCCTGATGACCGGCCAGGACGCTGCGCTCTGAAAAACAGCCCATACCGTGGTCGGCCAGCAGGCGGCCGAGTCGACGGGACCGGTCCACAAAATCCCGGTAGCTCAGCCGCCCCTGGCCGTGTTGCACCACGGCCAGACGGTCCGGGAAGGCGTCTGCAACTGCCTCGAGCAGCGTGCCGAAGTTGAACTCGGTGCCCATCAGTTGATTCCTTCCCGCGGATTCCAGGGCGCCGGGCGCTCATGCGTTTCAGTGGGATGTCCGTCCGCGGCGCCGACGCGTCACCGAGTCAGGCCGAGCACACCCAGCGATCGCACCGTCCCTCCGAGAGGTCCAGCGACGCACCCGAGGTGTCTACGGCGGGCAGGTAATGCACGTTGGGCTCAGCGCTCTCAGTCGGCGATCCGAGATAGTTGCCGACCCGCAGGCCGGATGCTTCCAGCGCAGCGCCGATGTCTGCGCTGTTGGCCAGCAGAGCGACGGAGCGCACGCCAAGTTCGTCGAGCACCTGTGCGCCGGTGCTGCAATATCGGGCTCCAGCCGCGGACTCGGCGTCGATTTCACTTGTCCCGCAGAGCTGCAACTTGTTCCTCGGACCGACGTCACCAACGTCGCGGTTGCGCACGTAGAGCACGATTCCGCGCCCGGCTGCACCGATGTCGGCCAATGAGGCCTCCAGCTGCGACCGGCAGTCGCAGCGCATCGAACCGAATACGTCCCCAGCCAGGCACTCGGCATGCAACCGCACGGGGACGTCGTCACACCCCCGGACCTCGCCGCGGACAAGGGCAATGCATTCCAGTCCGTCCAGCACGTTTTCGTAGCCGTACGCCATGAACTCCCCGTGTGCAGTGGGAAGCCGGGTCACGGCCGCTTTTTGGACCTGCTTCTCGAACCTGCGCCGATACGCGATTACCTCGGCAACTGTGACCAGGGCCAAGCTGTGGTGCTGCGCGAACTCCCGCACCTCGTCCTCGGTCGCCATCTCGCCGATCTCGCGTTGTGAGACCAGCTCACACAGCGCGCCGGCTGGCTGCAGGCCGGCCAGGCGAACCAGGTCCACCGCGGCCTCGCCGCGACCGGGATTGGTCAGTACACCGCCGGCGCTAACCCTCGACGGCAACACGTGGCCTGGCCGCACCAAATCCGCGGAGTGGGTGGTGTTGTTGCCGAGCAATCGGATGGTGTGCGCGCGATCTGTTGCCGAAATTCCGGTCCGCACTCCGTCTTTGGCGTCCACGCTGACGGTGAACCCGTTCCCGGACGGATCGGTGTGAGACGGGTGCATCGGCGGCAGATCCAGCCTGTCGCAGGCGTGTTCGGTAAGAGCGACCGCGACGTAGCCCGAGGTGTGGCGCACCATGAATGACACGAGCTGTGGCGTCGCGTGTTGCGCGGCGAAGACCAGGTCGCCGAAGCCGTCGTGCGCGAGCAGGACTATCGCCTTGCCGCCATGGAGATCTGCGATGGCGCGTGCGACGGGTGAATAGCGATCCGATGCTGCTGCCATCGGCCAAGCGTAGCAATTATCAGAGTTACAGGCAAATGATAGTAACCAGCACAATGCAAATCTTTCGAAGCCGCGGCAGTTGAGGGAGGACTGTCGGCCGCATTGGCCAACCACGATTTCGCAACCGACGGGGGTGGTGGCATTAAATGAGTGTCCACTCAGATGTAAGCTGCTCGACATGGCGAAACAACCCAGAGCCCGCGCCGCGTCCAGTTCGGCACGACCACGCCGGCGCCTGCCTAACGACGAACGCCGTGAACGCATTCTCGAGGCTGCGCGCAAAGCGTTCGGCCAGGCCTCGCGACCGAGTCAGCTTTCGACAATTCGGGAGATCGCGGCGGCCGGCAAGATGAGTGAAGGCACCATCTACAACTACTTCACCAGCAAGGAAGAGCTGTTCTTTGCCGCCATAGTGGAGCCGGTGCTTGCGTCGATGCGCGAGGCGAACATGGATCAGATGATCGAGTCTGATCCCGCCGGAGAGGGCGGTCGCACTACCGCGGAACACTTCATCGCCTCGGTGACCGAAACGTGGAGTGGGTCGCTGCCGATATTGAGCCTTCTGCTCGGCGACCGGAAACTGGCGTCACGGTTCTACGAGGAGGCCTTCGCATCGTCGCTCGACCAACTCAGTGCGAGCATCGACGATCACCGCGGTGGCCGGTCAATGGGTTTTGGCGGATGGATGGCAGCGCGGGTGATCGTCGGTGGGTGCCTGATGTTGGCGCTCGAACTCGAACTAGGTAAGGGCAAGCTGGACAAGGACGAGCTGGCTCGCGAGATGTCCAGCATGCTCTACCAGGGCCTGTCCGGGTTCTTCGATCCCGTTGGGGCGAGCCCAAACGGCGAGGCGCAGGCCGCATCGCCAGGCTCCTCCGCCGATGGAGCCGGGTGAGGCTCAGCCGGGATCGTCGCACCGGTCCCACGAGGCAATAGCGAAATTATGATGCTTACTATCAATTGATTGTAAATCGGATTTAGTAGTAGACTGCACGCTATGACTCGCATCGACGTGCAGCACACTGAGCCCAGAGCCGACGATCTACTCATCGACGTCAAGGACGGCATCGCCTGGTTACGGCTGAACCGCCCCGAAGTGCTGAATGCGCTGAGCGCCGGCCACTTCCGTCAGCTGACCGACGCGATGCATGAGGTCGGGTGGCGCAAGGATGTCGGGGTCGTGGTGTTGACCGGCGCCGGGAGCGTTTTCTGCGCTGGTGGTGACGTGCGGACCATCGACAAGGACACGCTCGTAGAGATCGGCAACTTCGCCTTACAGGCGCTGCTGAGTATCGTCCGGTGCCCCAAGCCCGTCGTCGCGATGGTCAATGGCGACGCCATAGGTGGCGGCAACGAACTCGTGATTGCAAGCGATTTCGCTATCGCAGCCCGCTCGGCGCGCCTCGGGCAGGGCGGGACCAAGCTGGGTTGGGCGCCGGTCCTGGGAGGCACCAACTTCCTTGCCATGAGCATCGGCGACAAGCGAGCCAAGGCCATCACGTACCTGTCCCGTATCGTCTCGGCCACCACCGCCGAAGAGTGGGGCTGGGTGAACGAGACGGTCGACGACGACGAGCTCGAAGCGGCGACGTTGCGCTGGTGCGACGAGATCCTGGCCCGTGCTCCCGAAGGCTTGCATTTGGCCAAAGTCACCGCCAACCATTGGTGGGACGTTTGCTACCCGTCCATCTCGAACGGCCTCTCGATGATCCACATGGGCGTCAGCGAAGACGCGATTGTGGAAGGTACAAGCGCCTTTCTCGAACGGCGGCGTCCGGATTGGAGCAAATGGCGTGGCGCTGGATCTGGACTGCGGTGACTCCGCAGGGCGCGTCCGAGTCGGAATCTTTGCGGGAGCATCTGGCCGAGTTCATGCGAACCATGAGGCCGCCAAAGGGACACTCCACCGTCGAATTTCTGCGTACCGCGGACAAACTGATAAACGCCGAGTTGCCGACGGTGGGCAAGCATCACGCCGAAGTGGCAATCGGCACGATCGGCGAATGGCAACTGAAAGCTGACATCCTGATTCCGCAAGGTTCCGGGCCCCACCCGACCCTGCTGTTTCTGCACGGAGGCTCGTGGTCCATGGGGAGTCCGAAGACGCACCGCAGGCTCACCAGGGATCTCGCCGCCGCCGGGATGCTCACCATCAGCCTCGACTACCGACGCGCCCCCCAGTACCGGTTCCCCGACCCGGTTGACGATGCGTTGACCGCGCTTCAGTGGACCTACAACGGGGTCGCCGCCTATGGCGGAGATCCCGGCCGGATCGCTATCGGTGGCGACTCCGCGGGGGCGAACATCGCTGCGGGGGCACTTACCGTGACGGATCGGCCCGCCGTCGGCGCAGCCCTTTTCCTGTACGGCGTCTTCGACTATCACGCCACCATTGAATCGCTGGCCCGGCCGGGCCGGGCCGCCGCCGAACAACAGCTGTATGTCACGCCGTCGGACTATGAGCGACGGCGAAGCGACCCGCGGCTTAGCCCCATCCTGGCTCCCGAGTGTTTCCCTCCTACCTACCTCACCGCGGGTGCGGACGATCCGACCGTTGCCGAAAGCCTTCGTATGGCCGTCGCCTTGGGCGAGGCCGGCGTGCCCCATGAACTGGTGATCGTCGAGGACATGCCGCACGGGTTTCTGCAGCTGCCTCACCTGGCCGGCCACGACGAACGGATCAGCGCCGCCGCTTCATTTGTGGCGAACACCCTGGCCGACATCACCCCGAAGCGCACAGAGGACGACGCAACGTGACAAGCAAGATTCTTCCCTATCTATTGGAGCGCGCCGCCGAGGACAGACCCGACGACATCGTTTTCCGCAGTGTGGAGCAGGGTGATCTCACCTACTCCGGGTTGCACGCCGCGCATCTGCGCTGGGCCGCAGCCCTGGATGGGCTTGGTGTGCGCCGAGGTGACACCGTCGCCTCGCTGATGCCGATCGGGTTTGAGGCCTACCACTGCTGGATGGGTGCCGCGTGGCTGAGCGCGATCGAGGTGCCGATCAACACCGCGTGGCGCAACACGTGGCTTCACCACGGGCTCGCCCTCAGTGGGGCGCGCGTGCTGGTTTGCGCGCAGCGCTACCTCCCACAGATCGCTCAGGTTGCGCAGGGACTGACCGCGCTCGAAACGATCGTTGTCTACGACGCCGACGATCCGTCGGAACTCGACGTCGGGCTGCCGACCCGGATCATCTCCGGGCCTGCGTTCTTCGCCGCCGCCAGCGCTACGCCCCGGCTGAGTCGGCCCGCCGACGACGACCTGATGGCGATCATCTTCACCTCGGGAACCACCGGGCAGAGCAAAGGCGTGATGTGCCCGTGGGCGCAGTGGAGTCACGCAGACGGAAAGCCCGGGGTATTCCGATTCGTTGTCGAGCTCGGTTGCCCATTCATTTATTACGCACCGTTCGTTCCCTACCACCTGACGGGCAAGGGAGCACTAATCGCGGCGGCCCAGCTCAACGGCCAAGTGGTGATGCGAGAGAAGTTCCGCACGGACGTCTTTTGGGACGACATCCGCAACTACGGATGCACGTCAACGCTGATAGTCGGCGCGATGGGGAATTTTCTGATGAAGCAGCCGCCCTCGGCGGATGACGGGATAAATCCACTCAGAGGAGTGTTGATGGCCCCCATCCTCCCCGACGTCGACACCTTCAAGAAACGGTTCAACGTCGAGGTTTGCACGATTTATGGCATGACTGAGATCGGCCACGCCTTCATGTCGGATGGATTTGCCGTCGACCGAACCAACTGGGCGTCATGCGGGCACGTCAACGAAGGATTCGAAGTTCGTCTGGTCGACGCGACGGGCCGTGACGTGGCGGTCGGCGAAACAGGTGAGCTGCTGGTACGGGTCAAGCCGCCGCGCCGGCTCAACCGCGGCTATTGGCGCATGTCGGAGGCGACAGCGCAGGTCTGGCGGGATGGCTGGTTCGTCACCGGTGACGCGTTCCGCCGTGACGAAGTCGGCAACTACTACTTTGTGGACCGGATCAAGGATGCGATCCGGCGTCGCGGAGAGAACATTTCTTCGTTCGAGATCGAAGAAGCCGTCAACGAGCATCCGGACGTCCTCGAATCCGCCGCGGTCGCCGCGGCCGGGGAGTTTCTCGAAGACGAGGTCAAGGTTTTCATCGTGCCTTGTCCAGGCAAGAGCTTGGAACCGACGGACCTCATCACGTTCCTGATACCTCGGCTGGCGCGCTACGCCATCCCGCGTTTCATCGAGATCGTTGACGCGCTGCCCAAGACGCCGACCCAGCGAATACGAAAAGCCGAACTACGCAAACTCGGAAACTCCGATCGCACCTGGGATCGCGAGCTCGCCGGCGTCGAACTTCCCAAATGATCAACATCGCAGACGCTTTCGAGCGCGTTGTCGACCGCATTCCGGACCGCGAGGCGGTGGTCTGCGGAGAACGGCGCCTGTCATACCGGGCGCTCGACGACCGGGCGACTCAGCTGGCGCACTGGCTAGCAGAACATGGCGTTGGGCACGGTGACGATGTGGCAATTTACTGCCGTAACGGGCCCGAATATTTGGAAGCGATGCTCGCCGCGTTCAAGATTCGCGCGGTTCCGATCAATGTGAATTACCGGTACCAAAAGGCAGAACTTACCTATCTCTTCCGGGACAGTGATCCGAAGTCCGTCATTGCTGCCGCGGAGTTTGCGGCGGATGCGCGCACGGCCGCCCCGCGGGCCGCGGTGCTCACCGTGGGAATCGAGTACGAGGCTGCACTGGCGCGCCAATCTAGTGCCCGAGATTTCGCTCCGCGCTCACCCGATGACGAATACATCCTTTACACGGGCGGTACCACCGGATATCCGAAAGGCGTGATCTGGCGCCACGAGGACATCTTTTTCGCCGCCCTGGGCGGACCTCGCCTCGCCGATGTCACCGATGCCGAGGAGGTGGGTCGCCGAGCGGAGCGCGGAGGTCAGGCACGCTTCCTGTTGCTGTCCCCGCTCATGCACGGTGCAGCACATTGGGGTGCGTTCAACGCGCTTTTCGGCGGTCACACGATCGTCCTGGACGATCAGCAAGGATTCGATGCCGAACGGGCCCTGCGCCTTTCGGCGAGCGAGGGAATAACGGCGATCGGACTGGTGGGCGACGCATTCGCTCGACCACTGGGGGAGGCGCTGGTAACTTTCACCGGCGATTTACCGAAGCTGCAGACCGTCCTGAGCGGCGGGGCATTGTTATCGGAGACCGTGAAGGAACAGCTGGTTCGTCGATTGCCGGGCCTCACGATCCTGGATGGCTACGGGTCGTCGGAGACCGGAGCACAGGGCCATGCGATCGGTGATGCCTCCGGCGGGCGCCCGCGATTTGTGATCGGGTCGGACACGCTGGTGATCGATGACTACCAGCGTGCCGTTGCTCCGGGCAGTGGCCGGGTCGGCAAATTGGCCCGTCGAGGACACGTTCCCCTCGGTTACCGTGGTGACCCGGATCGCACGGCACGCACATTTCCGGTAATCGACGGTGTTCGCTGGGCCATCACCGGCGACGACGCGGTCGTCGAGCTCGATGGAAGCATTGCGCTACTGGGTCGGGGATCCTCCTGTATCAACACCGGTGGTGAGAAGGTGTACCCGGACGAGATCGAGGCTGCGTTGAAGAAGCACCCCGATGTCGCAGATGCCATCGTTGTCGGCATACCGCATCCGCGCTGGGGCCAGCAAGTGGCGGCCGTGCTGGAGGCGCGTCCGGATACCGCGGTCGCGGCCGACGACATCCGCGCTCACGTTCGTGCCCACCTCGCCGACTACAAGGTGCCGCGGACAATCGTGTTCGTTCCCTCGGTATCCAGGTCGCCGGCCGGAAAGGCCGACCTGCTCTGGGCCAGGCGAGTGGTGGAGACGGCTACGCAGTGAGCCCGGTTCAGCCCCCGGCGGCGTCGTCGCGCGCGCTTTCTCCGTCAGAATCACCGAGTAGGCCGAGGAGTTCGGCAAACGCGGCGCGCAACAGCTCAACTAGTCGTTCGCGTCGCTGTTTACGCCATCGCACCACCGCCACGCTGTAGGCGCCCATCACGGTGGACGCCAGGATCTCGTGCCGGAGTTCTGGTTTGCTGAGGCGGTCGATCCGCGCCAGTTCCTCGGCCACGGCACGCTCCCAGAGCAGCTGGCTGTGGGCCGCTCGCGCCTGGACGGACTCACTGACCGAGAGAAGGCGCGCGCGCCGGCGCGACAGGTCGTCCTGCATCCCGTCGAACCGCTGTGCAAACTCGAGGAATCCGTCCATCACGCCGTTGAGGCTCGGTCGGCGCCCGAAACTCTCGGAGACACAACCGATCAGTATCTGCAGCAGGGCGGCGTCGGCGCCGAGGAGAACCTCTTCCTTGGTCGCGTAGTAGCGGAAAAAGGTGGACGGCGATATCTCCGCCCGTTCGGCGATCTCGTCGATGGAAGTCTCGTCGAACCCGCGCTGTTCGAAAAGCTCGACGGCGCACCGCACGATATTTTCCCGAAGCTTGACCTTCTTGCGCTCTCGCAAGCCAAGTTTCGCGCCACCGTCATCCACGCGGCTCATCGTATCATTTGTGTAGTGACTCTTATGTGGTGCTGACTGCAGGATGACAGCTCGCCGCCGGCAGGTTTCAGATGCTGACCGGGATACGCATAGGCGAGCGCACGAAGATGCCGCGGACGTCGACCGCACCCGGCGGCACCGCGAGGCGCAGTTCAGGTAGCTCTGTGACGCACGCCGAGACCACGGCGCGAAGCTCGGACTTGGCAAGGTTGACACCGAGGCAGTGGTGTACTCCCGCGTTGAACGCGAGATTGCGCTTTGGACCGCGATGAATGTCGAACACGTCAGGATCGGGAAACCGCGCGGGGTCGCGATTGGCAATCGACGTCCACAGGGTCAGTGAAGACAACTTCGGAATGGGGACCCCGGCCACGACGGTGCCTTCCATGCAGCGCCGGGGTACCAGCATTGCGCTCGGCGACCACCTCGTGGCTTCGTCGATCGCCGCGTCGATCAGCGAGTGGTCGTGCACCACCGCCGCGTACTGATCGGGATGCGAGAGCAGCGCCAGCCCGGTCAGGCCAATCTGGCGCGAGGTCGTGTCGACACCGGCCGGCAAGAAGATCGTCGCGTATCGGACAACCTCCTCGTCGGTGAATTTGCCTTGCTCCTCGGCCTGAGCCATCCAGGTCAGCAGGTCCTCTCGGGGCTGCCGACGGCGTTGCGCGAGTTGCTCTCGCCACATCTCGGCCAGTTCAGCCGCGGCATGCATGGCGCGCTCGGCATCGGCGGCGGTTTGATGCAGAGCCGAGCTGATCTCGACGAAATGGGCGAACCGATCGTGCGGCAGTCCGAGCAGCGAGGTCATGGTCTTGTACGCCATCGGGAGCCCGATGTCCTTGCCGAAGCAGACCGGCTGTCCTTGCTGCAGGCGGTCTTTGGCTCGGCGGACCAAATACAGCGCGATGGGGTCGATGACGGTCTCACGGATGCGTTCGATCGCACGCCGGCCAAAAGCCTGGTTGAGCAGACGGCGATGCTTGTCGTGGGCATCCCCATCTAGAAACGTGACGATCTCGCCCAGCGATTCGACGGAGGGCCCGCCCGCTCCGTCGCCGCTGTGGAACACCGCGGGATTCTGCACTATCTCGCGGAGTGCATCCCATCCCAGCACGATGAACTGAGGATGGTTCTCGTCCTGCATCCAACCGTTCGGGATCCGCACACCGTGATAGGTGCCATCGGCGCCGAACCGCAGCACCGGCCCGTGCTCTCGGCGAAGCGTGGTCAGGATCGAGTATGGATCGCTGTCGAGTTCGTCCAGGCCGGCCAGCAGTGCGTGGTCACTGGGGCCGATCAGTGATTGCGGCAGTGCGGTGATGATCTCGTCGAATCCCTCATCGAGCCCGGTTGCCAACATGTCCACCCCATCCCGTCGTCATCCGGCAGTCCGAGTGTGGTGAGCACCGGCTACCGCCCCACCTTCTTCAGCATACAAACATGACTGTCAATGTCAATTGCATACAACTATGAAATGATGTTAACTGGCGCGATGACATTCATCGATATGACCGGTGAGATCGCCCTCGTCACCGGAGGTGGCTCGGGCATTGGAAAGGCCGCCGCGCTGACGTATGCGGAGCTGGGCGCGACCGTGGTGATCGCCGATCTCAGCGCCTCCGGGGCCCAGGCAACGGCGGACGGGATACGTGCAGCCGGCAAGGTTGCGGTACCGCGAGAGGTCGACATCACCGACTTCGACGCCGTCCGACATCTCGCCGCAGATATCGAGGAATCGGTTGGACCAGTCTCGATCCTCGCGAACGTCGCAGGGTGGTCGACGAACCAGCCGTTCATGGAAAACCCACCTGAGCTGTGGCACCGCCTAGTGGCGATCAATTACCTTGGCACGGTTCAGGTTTGCCACGCGTTTCTAGGCCCGATGATCGAGCGGCGCCGCGGCAGGGTGGTCAACGTCGGCAGCGACGCGGGGCGGGTTGGCAGCCTCGGCGACTCCGTCTACGCGGGCGCAAAAGGCGCCGTCCTCGCGTTCACGAAGTCCCTGGCTCGCGAGATGGCCCGTTTCGACATCACCGTGAACTGTGTGTGCCCGGGCCCAACCGATACGCCCCTGTACTACTCCGGTCAGCCAGAGCGCATGCAAGAACGACTCGCTAGCGCGAACCTGTTCCGACGGCTCGGCACCGCCCAGGAGGTCGCTGACGCGATCGTCTACCTGGCCTCGAGTCGCGCCTCGTTCATCACCGGCCAAGTACTTAGCGCAAGTGGTGGGCTGACCATGGTGTAGCGCCCGAAAGAATGTGATAGTGTCTCCTACTTAGTAGTGAGTCCTATTATGGAATCGTCAAGGAGGTAAGCATGCGGTTCGGGGTCGTCTTCGAACTATCGGTTCCCCGGCCCTGGACTGTCGGGGCTGAGAAGGCCGTTTACGAAAACTGCTTGGAACAAGCTCGGTTGGCCGATGAACTAGGGTTCGAGATCGCCTGGGCGGTCGAGCACCACTTCCTCGAGGAGTACTCGCACTGCTCGTCGCCAGAGGTTCTGCTCTCAGCGATCGCCGCACAGACGACGCGCTTGAGGCTCGGCCACGGCATCGTGGTGTGCGTACCAGAAATCAACCACCCCATCCGAATCGCAGAACGGATCGCGGTCCTCGACGTCATCAGCGGCGGCCGCGTCGACGTAGGAACCGGTCGGTCGGCCAGCTGGATGGAGCTGGGCGCATTTGGCGCAAATCCGGAACGTACGAAGAAATCGTGGGACGAATACCTGCGGGCTTTTCCGCAGATGTGGACCCAGGAGCGGTTTTCCTGGGATGGGCAGACATTCTCGTGCCCCCCGCGATGTGTCCTGCCCAAACCCATTCAACAACCGCATCCGCCGCTGTGGGTGGCGGTCACCTCACCGGGTACTGAGCTGGAAGCCGCCTCCCGCGGCTGCGGGAGTCTCGGTTTGACTTTCGGTGGTTTCGCGGAGCAGGAGAAGCGAATCAAGAACTACCGCGCCCGCATCCAGCAATGCGATCCAGTGGGCAAGATGGTGGTCAACCAGGTCAATACGACGAACTTTTTGTATTGCCATGAAGACCGCAAGACTGGGATGAAAACGGGCCGCAAGATCGCTGGAATGTTCAACTACCTGGCCGCCCAGATCGTAATGGCGCGCGATGCCTTTCCAAGTCAGTCTTATCCGACCGGGGGTCTATTGTCGGCCCTTCGTGAGGCGGCTAAGCACGCCAAACCCAGTGAACCCGGGCTCCCAGCGATGCCCGAGGGGATGGCCCTCGGTGATCCCGAGCGGATCATTGCAGAGCTCAAGCGTTGGGAGTCGGTGGGCGTCGACCGGGTGAACTTCCTACTCAACATGTACGAGATCCTTCCCCAGGAAGACGTGCTGGCCAGCATGCGATTGTTCGCCTCCGAAGTAATGCCCGAATTCGACCGTCGTGAGCGCTCCTCCGCGCAGGCCGTGGAAGCGGCGGTGGTCTGATGCCCAGAAGCGGTTCCATGAGTGAGGCCACGTTATCCGCACGGGCCACCCGCTTACCCAGCTTTGCGGCCGAACCGGTGCTGCTCGAGGGTGCCACGATCTACAGCGTCATGTTCGAAGTGGACCCTGCTGCGGTCGACGACCTGCTGCCACCCGCGCTGCACCCCTCCCTCCCGCCGACTGCGACGATCATGGCCTATCAGTGCCCGAAAAGTCCTTGGGGTGCTTTCCAACTCGTTCAGCTTCGGCTTGGCTGCCGTGCAGCA
This sequence comes from Mycobacterium vicinigordonae, assembly GCF_013466425.1. Taxonomy (NCBI): domain Bacteria; kingdom Bacillati; phylum Actinomycetota; class Actinomycetes; order Mycobacteriales; family Mycobacteriaceae; genus Mycobacterium; species Mycobacterium vicinigordonae. Next base: position 6,169,554 of record NZ_CP059165.1, on the reverse strand, counting down.
CACCGTCTTCGGTCATTCGTCGTCTCGGCGGTGGTTGACAACGCCGATGCGGCAGAAGCATTAGAGCGCGGCTGGGGCTATCCGTGCCGCCCAGGGACGGTGAATCTGCGCCGGCGTTTCGACGAGATCGCCTTGATAGTCACCGAATCAGAGCAAGTCACGTTGGACGTCAGACTGCTCGACCCGGTTCCCGTCGGACCGGGTGACGTGATCTTCGATCCCAATCTTCATACGGTTGACAGCCCGCGCGGTCTTCGCCTACTGCAAGTGGAGCCGGTGATCGTCCCGGAAAAGGCCGAACGCGGCGAGCCGCGGATGCGCGCATTCGACGCGGCTGCTTGGGGCGAGCGCGGCGTACTTCCGATCTTTCGGGTTTCCGGATCGCTCGTCGCGGCAGATATCACCCTGCCGAAGCTTGTCTACGCGCTCTACTGGGACACGTCTCCGATCCGGGGTGTCGACAAGATCGACGAATAACGGCCCCTGTGTTAGGCGGAACCGGGCCGGCCCGCCTAACACAGGCCTGAGCGCGAAAGCCCAAGCTGCGCTGCATCTTCGGCCATCGTGGACCGGCGCACAGTCGAACCCGCAATTCATTTCCGACCCAGGAGACCCGATGGACATTACCGCCTCATCAGCGATCGTAACCGGCGGTGCCTCCGGTCTAGGCGCCGCAACCGCACGTGGCCTCGCGGCCCGGGGTGCCCACGTCGTGATCCTGGATCGCCAGGAGGACATCGGCCGCGATGTCGCCGCGGAGATCGGCGGAAGTTTCGCCCTCGCGGACGTCAGCGATGAAGAGCAGGTGCAGGGCGCGGTCGATGCCGCGACAGCCGCCGCGCCGCTGCGGGTGCTGGTGAATTGCGCGGGCCTTGGGCCGGCCCGCCGGATCGTCGACCGTGACGGAACGCCAATCCCGCTGAACAAGTTCGAGTTCGTCATCCGCGTCAACCTGATTGGCAGTTACAACTGCGCCCGGCTGGCGGCCGCCGCGATGACGCGAACCGAACCCCAGGCCGACGGTGAACGCGGTGTCATCCTGCACACCGCCTCGGTTGCAGCCTTCGACGGGCAGATCGGACAGACTCCCTACTCCGCCGCCAAGGCAGGCATATGCGGCATGACCCTGCCAATGGCCCGCGATCTGGCCGCGCATGGCATCCGGGTCAACACCATCGCCCCTGGGCTCATCGATACCCCGATCTACGGCACCGGCGAACATGCCACCGCATTCAAGGCGAAACTCGGTGCGAGCGTCGTGTTTCCGCAACGGCTCGGGTACGCGGACGAATTCGCCTCACTCGCCGTGGAAGTGGTGACAAACAGCTACATGAACGGAGAGGTGATTCGGCTCGACGGCGCCGTCCGTCTGCCACCCCGGTAGCGTTCCGCGGCGTCTTTATTTGGCAACGAGCGTCCGGGAAGGTTTAGATGCAGCTGGGTACCACCGTCAGTTACGCGGGCAATGTACGCGAGACGATAGAGCGGGTAAGGACTTTCGAGAAGGCCGGGCTCGACGTGGCCTGGGTGGCCGAGGCCTATGGCTATGACGCCGTGACGATGATGGGTTACCTAGCCGCCCGCACAGAGCGGGTACAGATCGGGTCTGGGATTCTGCCTCTGTACTCCCGCTCGCCTGCGCTGCTCGCGCAGACTGCGGCCGGGCTGGACCATCTCTCTGACGGCCGTGCGCTGCTTGGCCTGGGCGCATCTGGGCCGCAGGTCGTCGAGGGCTGGCACGGTGCGGTCTACGACCGGCCTTTGGAACGCACCCGGGAGATCATAGAGATCTGCCGACGGGTGTGGCGGCGTGAGGTACTGCGCAACGAGGGTATTTACCCGATTCCGCTGCCGTCGGGTCAGGGCACCGGGTTGGGTAAGCCGCTCAAGATCATCAACTGCCCGATTCGTCCATCGATCCCGATTTTCGTTGCGGCACTGGGGGCCAAGAACGTTCAACTCGCCGCGGAAGTTGCCGACGGGTGGCTCCCGACGATGTTCGTCCCGGAGTATGTCGACCAGATCTGGGGCGAAGCACTACGACGCGGATTGGCCGCCCGCGCCGAAGAGCTGAGCCCCTTACGGATCGCCGCGGGCGGCCCGCTGGCAATCGGGGAGGACGTCACCGACCTGCGAAACAGGTTGCGGGCGGAGCTTGCTCTCTACATCGGTGGGATGGGCGCCCGAAAACGCAACTTCTACTTCAACATTGCCGCCAAACTCGGTCATGAGGGTGCGGCTGCACGCATCCAGGACCTCTACCTCGCGGGCCTCAAGGATGAAGCCGCGGCGGCGGTGCCGGCCGAACTCCTGGAAGGTATGTCACTGATCGGGCCGAGGGGATACGTCAAGGAGCGGTTAGCTGCGTATCGACAGGCCGGTGTGACGATCCTGAATGTGCATCCGATCGGACCGGACCCGGTCGGCGACCTGGAGCGGCTACGCAGCTGGCTCTAGTCCAGCACCGCGTAGACATTTTTGACGCGAAGCATCTCTGCGATTCCGGCCCAGCCGCCCTCTTTGCCCCACCCGCTGCCTTTGCGACCGCCGAAGGGAACTGATGGTGGCATGCCGGGGCCCGGATATCCGTTGATTCCGACGAAGTCGGCGGCCAACCCCGCGGCGACGCGGTGCCCACGGCGAAGATCGTCGGTCCACACATATCCGGCCAGCCCGAAAGCTGAATCATTCGCGATGCTGGTGGCCTCGTCTTCGTCCCGGAATTTCAGCACGGAAAGCACCGGACCGAACACTTCCTGCGTTGCGATCGGCGCCGCCGGATCCACCGCGAGGGCGGTCGGCGCGATGTAGCAGCCGTCACTGAGTTCGCCCCCGAGGCGCGCGCCGCCGGTCAGCACTTCTGCGCCATCGGCAATGGCGTCCTCGATCATCGCGAGGATGCGCCGGGTGTGCACGTCGTTGACTATCGGCCCCATTTGGCTGTGCGGACTGGCGGGGTCGCCGACGTTGATGTTGTTCAGGACCGTGATGATCGTGTCAATCGCGTCGTCATAGATGTCCTGGTGCAGCAGCAGCCGGGTCGGGAGGCTGCAAGCCTGGCCACTGTAGGCCACTGCTCCGTAATAGGCGGCGTTGGACACCACACTGCGGACGTCGGTATCGGGGAAGACAATGTTGGCCGACTTCCCACCCAATTCCAGTAATACGGGGGTCAGATTGTCCACCGTGGCCCGCAACACTCCTCGCCCGGTTACCGCCCCGCCGGTGAAGGCGATCTTGTCGACACCCGGATGACGCACCAAAGCATCACCCGCTGCAGCCGCTCCCGGGATCACGTTGACGACGCCGGGCGGCAGCCCGGCCTCCAGCGCAAGTTCGCCGAACCGGACAGAAGTGAACGGGGTCAATTCGGGCGGTTTGACGACGATGCAGTTCCCGGCGGCCAGCGCGGGTGCACCGGCTATGCCGACGGCCCACAACGGGGCATTCCAGGGAACGACGACGGCGACGACCCCGTAAGGCTCCAGCCGGGTGTAGTCGAGCACGTTTGCCGGGTAAACCGGATGGGTCTCTCCGATCAGCTTTTCGCACCAGCCCGCGTAGTAGGCAAACGACTCTGCGGGCACGCTCGCCGCAATCTTCGGAGTGAATGCGCGCAGCGTTCCGTTCTCGAGTGTTGCGATGTCGGCAAGCTCGTCGGCGTGATCCAGCAGAAGCGCACTGAGCTTGTGCAGTAGTTCCCGTCGGATGTTTGCTGGTGTGCGGCGCCAGCCGTCGGAAGAGGCACGTGCCGCAGCGACCGCGGCATCGACTTCGGCCGGACCCGCCAGCCCGACTTCCTGCTGAACCCGGCCGGAGTGGGCGTTTACGTGTGCGTGGACCCCCCCGGAATCAGTGCTGACCCATTCGTCTCCGATGAGGCACAACGCCTGTGGAAGTACACCCGCACTTATCGCCATTGGGCCACCTCATCATAGTTGCCAACGCTAGTTGCGCCAAACTCTATTGCGTGAACGCTCATTCGTCAAAGCGGGCTTCGGCCGTGGTCGCCCGGGTATCGAGACTCGCTGCCCGGGTGCCCCGTCCAGTTGCGGCGAGCCGGGATACGTTACGCGGCGCCGACGGCGGGGTCTGCGAATCGCTACGGCGATACGCCGGGGTTGCCGTACGGCCGAGATAGCTGGAAGCAGGCTGCAACCAGACCGTGGTGGCTTCGAGATATGGAGCAAGTGTCACCGTCCGATCGCCATAATAAATATGCGTTCACTCATTAACGTATTGCGGACGGCGCCTTTCGCTGTCATCATCGATCCCGTGACGGAGGTGACCGAGGTGACGGCGGTGACTAGACGGATCGCGGCGGATGGGTATCCGGATGTGACTTGGGTGCCGCATCTCACCTTCCTAGACACCGCGAAACCAGCATGAGCGCCATCACCGACGCTGTCGTCATCGATGCGGTGCGCAGTCCGATGGGCACTAGCGCGACCGGCGGCCCGCTGCGCCTCGTCCATCCCACCGACCTGCTGGCTCAAGTCCTGTCGGGCTTGGTCAACCGAGTCGGCATCGACCCCACTGAAATAGAGGCCGTCATCACCGCCTGCTCCGCGCGGGAGGCAAAACACTCGCCCGCCATTGGGCGTCGCGTCTGGCACGGCGCGGTGACCTCGCAACCCCTTCCGGCGACGGCGATCGAAGTCGCGGGTTCATCGGAACTGGCTACCCGCATTGCCGTGCAAGGTCTGTTGGCGGGGACCTATCAGGTCGTGATTGCGGCGGGCATCCAGAGCATGTGCAGTGCTGGCGCACGTCCGCGCTGGCAGGGCAGCGATCCCCGCACAGCAAAGCAATTCTCCTGCAATGCGCGCGAGGCCAATTCGGCAGCAATCGCTGCCGAGGCGATGGCGCAAAGATGCGGTATTGCCCGCGAGGAACTGGACGCATTCGCGTTGCGCTCTTTCGACCGGGCCGCGGCCGTGAACCGGGCAGGTGAATTCAACCGCGAAGTCACTCCAGTCCGGTTGCGCGGGGAGGGTAATACCGAGTGCGGGATTTCCGACGAGATCGCAACGGGCGAATACCTCGTACGGGACCATCGCTCGGGTGAACATCGGTCATTCGATGCCCGAGGCGGGTCGGATCTCCAGGTGAACCAAGCGCACGCGGCGCCACCAGCCGACTGTGTCGCCGCGGTGCTGATCATGTCGGAGCAGCGCGCCCGGGAGTTGTGTCTCACTCCGCGCGCGCGGTTCCGTTCCTTCGCCCTCGTCACCGCCGCTCCCGAATTCGCTTGCGCGGGAACCACAAAGGCGAGTCTCGTAGCCATGGACCGAGCCGGTGTAATGGCCGCCCAGCTAGACCACGTCGAAGTGAATGAGGCGTTGGCCGTCGTTCCTTTGGCATGGCAGGCCGCTGTCGGAGTGCACCCGGAGTTCCTCAACCCGCGTGGCGGCGCGATCGCGCTCGGCGACGCGGGTCCGGCGGCGGGCGTTCGACAGCTGACCACGATGCTGACTGCGCTGGAAGACACTGGCGGCCGGTTCGGCCTTTCGGTGAACTGGAAGCTGGGCGGTGCCGCCGCCGCCGTGATCATCGAGCGTCCCTAGGACCGGCCCGATGCAGTGGCGCAAACAATCCTCCGGCCGACCCTGCAAAGCACGAGGGGCAGCGTGAACTCGGTGACGAACAGCAGTGCCCACTCTGAAGGCGACGAAGAGCCGCAGCACCGGCGAGCCAACACGGTCAGGCGGCGGCTCAAGGCGCCGGAACGCCGACGTGTGATCTTGGTGGCTGCTCGCCGCGCGTTCTCTAGGACAGGTGACCCGAATACCACCACGATCAGCGCGATCGCGAGAGCGGCGAAGGTCAGCGAGAGCGTGATCTACCAGCATTTCGTGAGTAAGGACGAACTGTTCTTCGAAGCGATTGTCGAGCCGCTGCGGACCGCGGTCGCCACGATCCTCGACGAAGCTGGTCAATTTAACCCGATACTGGCCAATGACAGCGACATTCCTGAACTCACCCAACGGTTCTGGACCACCACGATCACGGCGATGCAAGAGGTCTTTCCGCTAATGGGGCTGGTCCTCTTCGGTGAGACCAAGCGTGCCCGCGCGTTCTATCAGGGCCCCTTCACCGAAGCGGTCGACGAGTTGGCCGCCGCCTGGCAGCGGATCTATGACGAGCACGCGATTGACTACACAGCGCGTGAGGTCGTCCTGGCTTGCCTGGGCATATCGATTGCGGTCTCTCTGGACAAGCGATATCGGGCCGAAAGCGATTTGGCGACAACCATTGTCGCGCTCGCGAACATCACGCAACGCGGATTCTGGCCCCGGCTGCCAACGGCTGTGGAGTGAGCTGGCATGGATTCTGACCCTGGGACCGCGCTGGGGTCCGTCTCGCATCTCCGCACCCCTCGTCGCGCGCGCTCTTCGTTAAGGCCCTTAACGTCAGGGTGACGGCTCATCCACCCCGCGGGACAGGCTGTTCTGCCGGCTTGGGTGCAATCCGAATCGAGCGCCGACGAAACCGCTGCGCTAAAGAATGAGCGTTCACGCAGAAAGCCGTTGACGAGTGAGCGTTCACGCAATAAAGTCTGCGAGCAAGTGTGGTGCCTACTAGCATGGAGGCTAGACAGCGATGGATGTTCCACCGGTCCGCCCAGGAGCGATTCCCGCTGTGCAGCAGCACAACACGGATACCGTGCCCGGCGCGCAACCACAGCGCCGGGGGACGACGTCGCCGCGTTGCGACGGTGGCCGATGACAACCACTCGCGTCGGTGAATACCGACCGCAGCAGCTTGGGAAGTCAAGCTCCGGTCAGCAGAACAAACCGATCACCGACACCTATTCGGCACGCGCGCGGCGGGGGGGATTGCACGTCGCCACGATTCCCAGCCGAAGTGCAGCCACTACAGGTCGCGGCATGCAGCTCTTCGCATCTGTGCTGCGCTATGTCGTGACCGACGCCATCTCCTTGCGGCTCCCGATCGGCGAGGTCGTGGTTCAGGCATGGACGTTGCTCAAGGTCACAGCGACGCCCGGCCTGCTGATGGCAATTCCATTCGGTGCCATGGCAACCGTTGTGACATCGGGGCTTGTCAATCAGCTGGGGGCAAGCTCCCTGCTCGGAGCCGCGGCGGGAGTAGGCGTCGTTCGGCAGGGTGCGCCGATCACCGCCGGACTGCTGATGGGCGGCGCAGCCGCGTCCGCCATATCTTCGGATTTCGGTGCACGGGCAATTCGCGAGGAGCTCGACGCAATGCGGGTTCTCGGCGTCGACCCGGTACGCCGGTTGGTAGTACCGCGATTTCTGGCGCTGCTGTTGATATCCCCGATTCTCTGCATCCTCATCGTGGTGGCCGGGACCGCGGCGGCCTTCATCATGGCCGTCGGAGCCTCCGATGTGGCGCCAGGAAGCTTCTGGATGTCTTTCGGAACATTTGCCAAGGTTGCCGACGTCTGGTTCGCCATCGGCAAGACCGTTGTCTTCGGCGCGATCGTGGCAATCGTTTCGTCACTGCGCGGCATGGAGGCGAAAGGCGGTCCGCGGGGTGTGGCGGACGCAGTGAATTCCGCGGTCGTCATCAACGTCGTCTGCATCGTCTTCGCGAATCTCGCTATCACGCAACTCCAGACGATGTTTGTACCGATGGAAGTGGCCTGATGACCGCCGCAACTACTGCCGCTCCCAGTCCCTACTTCGCCAAGGCTGTCGCAATCAGCAGGCCGGTCAGCACGATTCTTCAGACGGTTGGTCAGTGGACGGTGTTCATCGCGCAAACCCTATGGCTACTACCGCTGACCCTCAAGAAGTACCGGCGACAGACGTTGCAGCAAATGAACAGCCTGGCCTGGGGCCGCGGTTCGATCATCGTCGACGGCGGCGTAGTAAGCGTCTTGCTGCTCCTCGGTATTGCAGTGGGTGCGTCGCTGGCGGTCGAGTCGTTCGCCGTCCTGAACATCATCGGTTTCGGATCCCTGGCCGGAATTGTCGCTGGAATTGGCAGCGTTCGTGAAATCGCGCCGCTGGTCGGTGGTATCGCCTTCGCGGCTCAAGCGGGATGCAGAATGACGGCAGAGATCGGAGCCATGCGCATCTCCGAAGAAATCGACGCCGTAGAGGCGATGGCGCTCAGACCCATACCTTTTGTGGTTGGAACCCGTCTTGTCGGGGCCATGTCGTGCGTTATTCCGGGTTATGCAATAACGCTGGTAACAAATTTCGCGATAATGGACACCGTAATTCGGGTGTTCCACAGCCAGCCCGGCGGAACATACAACCACTATTTTGTCGAGTTCTTGACACCAAGGGACCTCGCATACTCCGTTATCAAAGTCGCCATCTACTGCGCAGCGGTAACGCTTGTCCATTGCTACTACGGCTACTTCGCCGAGGGCGGACCGGTTGGCGTTGGCCGCGCGTCGGGACGTGCCGTGCGGACCAGTCTGGTCACGATCATGGTCCTAGATTTCACATTGACCGTGACGCTGTGGGGCGTACAACCGGTATTCGTGTTCAAGGGCTAGGGGCGCGAAATGTTATTCCAAGCTTCCGAAGAGAAAGAGAAGCGAACACTAATCACTGTCGGCGTGGCAGTGACCTCATTTCTCGTTGTGCTGGGTGTCCTGTTCTGGGTCGGCACGCCTTTCGGCGGCCGGCCCGGCAATCGAATCTCGGTGGTAATCGACACCCCATATGTCGGACAGGGCGTCGCGAAGGGTACCGCGGTGGTCCTGCACGGGGTCAAGGTCGGCGAAGTCACGGCAATCTCCGGCCTACCACGCGGCGGCGTTCGACTCGAGACCGATCTGCACAAAGCGCCCGTGACCGGACTAACCGACACAATGGGTATTGACTTTCAGCCGATCAATTATTTCGGTGTAACCGGCATCAATTTGATCGCACGCGAGGGCGGCAAACCGCTCCGAAGCGGTGTCCGGATCGCCGTAAAGCCCGAGGGCAACTTCACTCTGCAGGCATTGCTCTCGCGGCTCGGCAGGTTATCCACCGGCGCTTTGACCACGCGATTGATCCAGGTGATCGACCGAACCGCCCAGTACACCGACGCGTTGGCTCCGATAACCGAGACGATGTTAATCGCTGCCAACGCAGTCGCGGACACACAAACGGTACGGACGGCACAGCTACTAGCCAACGCGACCGGACTGAGTACCGCGTTTCCGCCCCTGCTAAATGCATTGACGGACTTTGCCGCCTCATCAATCAGCGGGACCAATTACGCGAACTATGGAACCTGGAACGTGGATGACGAAACCTTCAAACGTATGTTTGATGCATATCTGAAAGAGGCTTCGGTCGGCTTGTTCGGCGCCATGGGCAGATTGGAGAGCACGCACGTCGGTGATCTATTGCCGATGATTGATTCGATCACGTTGCTCACGGATGTGGTGCCGCCGTTGATCAGGCCGCAGGGCATCTCGCAGATGCTCGTCGAGCTGCGTTCCCGGCTTGAAAAGATGTACGGTGGGACGCCCGAACAGCGTGCTCTGCAGGTTCGGATAGTGCTCGATAGCCTGCCCGGTGTTGCCGCACCGCTTGCGGCCGCAGGGGGGGCGGGATGAAGCCTCCGGCCGCTTCGTGGCGCCTCGCGCTGAGCGCGGTGGTAGCGATCGTCTTGTTCGTTCTGGTGGCGAATACCATTACGCAACCCACTGCGACGGATGTGCGTTCGTACACGGCAGATTTCACTGACGCCTCCGGATTGCATTTGGACGCCGACATTCGCGTGCGCGGTGTTCGGGTCGGGAAGGTGCAGTCGGTCGAACTGCAACGCCGGGGCGGTCAAAGCATCGCCGCGGTCCGCTTTACGCTCGAGAAGCGTTACGGCGTGGTGTCAGGCACTCGGCTCGCGATCAAATACCAGGCGCTTACCGGCTTGCGATACGTGGATATCCAGAATCCCACCGAAAATTACACGCCGGCGGCACTGGTGAACCATGTGTCCACCGCGATGACAGAACCGTCCTTTGACATCACCGCGTTGTTCAACGGCCTGCAACCGGTGCTCGCGACACTGAATCCGGACGAGCTGAACACCTTCACCGCGAATGCGGCCACTTACCTCTCCGGTGACGGCGGTGGCCTGGCACCGATGCTGACGAGCATTCGCAAGCTGACGAGGTTCGTCTCCGACCGCGAGCGAACCATCTCGACCTTGATGCGGAATCTCTCGGACGTGGCCGCCACGATGAAAACGCATTCGAAAGACTTGATTCAGCTTGTGGACTGGGTCAACCGCCCTATGAACGGCGCCCTGGACGTGCTCGATGAATTCAGAAAGTCCCAGGTCTACGGTGGTGAATTCACCGATGCAGTGCTGCGGATTCTGACGAATATCGGCTTTCCCCGCGGGGCCAACAGCGGTGCCCAATTCGTTTATGGGACACCGAATCACGATGCGACCGACATTGATGCGGGTTTGGATCGCGCGTTCACCGTGCTCGATGACTTCACGGACGCGTTCAAATTAGTTCCGGTCATGTGGGAGAACATTCCGCCACCGTCGCGGGCGGGTGAGCCGCAGCCGTGTTCTCAAGGGCGGGCCCAGCTGCCGGAGCAAATGGACATACTTCTCAATGGACGAAGAGTGGTCTTATGCAACCGATGAAGATATTGCGAAACTCGACTCTTTGGGGTGCCGGCGCGCTTGTCCTTCTTGGCGTTGTTTCGCTCGTGACCGCGATGGTTTATCTGGACCCGCCCGGCCAGAAAGACATCACCTTCTACACCACGGATGCGGCCACTATCCGGCGGGGTGACCAGGTCCGGATAGCCGGGATCAACGTTGGCAAGGTCACGGACCTCGCACTGGAACCGAACCAGGTGCGGGTTCGAGCGCACGTCGACAGCAGTGCATTTGTCGGTGACCAGTCGCAGATACAGGTCCGCATGCTCACCGTCGTCGGTGGCTATTACGTGAATCTTGTGTCGCTGGGGGATAAGCCGCTTGGAACTAAGCCTATTCCCGTAGAACGCGTGACGATGCCCTACAACCTGATGCGAACTTTGGCGGACTCGAAACAGGTCATCGACGCCGTCAATCCAAAACCCATCAACGAATCGCTCAACCAGATTCAGAACGGGCTGACTGGGACGAATGAGGGAATGCTCACGGCGGTAATCGACGCGGGAAACAGTCTGATGTCCACTATTGAGCATCAACGGGGACAGGTGACAGCAATCCTGGATATGTCCGATGAGTACATCCGATCATTGCGGGATTTCGGAGACGAGCTAAGAGACATGGTCCGAAAGATGTCGATTATCGAGCAAACAACGACTCTTTATAGTGAGGGGTTTGCAAGCGCATTGCAGGGCATGGGTGATCTCATCGACTCTCTCGCGCCAGTTGGACGCTTCTACCAAAATCATCGCGGCGAGTTTTTGGCCAAGGTACGCGACTGGTTGGGAAAAGCCAGGATGTGGTCCGACCGCAACGGGGTGATTATCAGGGCGCTCCGTCTGGGGCGGAACAAGATCGAACGGATCCTGGACGCGCAGCAGGCGCCAGCGGAACTGCTGGCCACTGATCTTTGCATGCCGATACCAGGAAGTCCGTGCTGATGCCTTCGTTGAGTTCACGACGCTTCCGTCGGGCAGTCGGCGTCGCGCTCGCGGCACTGGGGGTGGCCGCCTTGGACGGGTCCTGCGCGCGGAGCACCCCGGCGATCCATGCCGACTACTGCGCGATGATGCCCGATAGCGTCGGACTCTACGTCGGCAATCCCGTCACGCAGATGGGCTATCAAATCGGCAAAGTCACTAACATCGCTGCCGGTTCCACCGAAGTACGCGTGAATTTCACGGTGACAGAACGACGTTCATTGCCCCATGACGTCAAGGCAATTATCAGATCCACCTCGATCCTGGCGGATCGGTCACTGGAACTGGTGGGAAACCCAGCCCCGGGCCCGCGGCTGGGGGCCGGTGAGTGTATTCCATTAGCCCGATCGTCGACCCCGAAGAGTCTGTCCGAGGTGATTGGCTCGGCCGCCAACTTCATCAACACCGTGAACCCCAACGGTTCGACGAATGTCGGTGACACCCTTCACGCGCTCGATCAGGCGCTGCACAGCAATGGGACCGGCATCAACGAGTTGATGACCAAGGTGTCGGCGGTGCTGGACAGCCCCGATCAAGCCATAGGCGATATCGGATCCGTCATCAACAATCTTGCCGAACTGACTTCGCTGCTCGTCGAGATCAGGGGCCCGCTGAAAGAGGTCATGCTGAATGCGGAACAGAACACCGGCGACGTCGCCAAGGCCGTTGAAGGCGGAAGCCGGGTGCTCGGTGGTCTGATCCCCCTGGTTGATGCGGCGGGCGACATCGAGAGCAACCTCGGTGAGGAGCTTCAGTTCACACTCGACGCGACCTCAATGGCGGTGCGGAAGGTCAGTGCACATGCTCCGCGGCTGGCGAATTTGCTGAATCCGGTTCCGTGGTGGATCAACACGATCGCCAATCACTACAACAATCGCGAATTCCACATCACCTATCGGCCACCGATGTATCGCATCCGGACGCCTAATGGACTTGCCGTTTGCGGAATCATGAACGCCTCCATGCCCGGGAGTTGTGCGGATGTGGCAGGCCAGCCGTATGCGGTTGACGTCGCGCTGCTGCAGTACGTTTTCGCTGAGGCGAGCCGATGAACCGTCGGACTAATTCAGCGATCGCAGCTTCGCCCCGCGTCCGCCGACCCAAGGGCGCGTCGTTCACCTACCGTATCTGCCGGGGCGCCGCCGTCACGGCCAGCGCCCTCGCAATTTCGTCATGCGCATCGATCAATGTCAACGCTTTGCCGCAGCCAGGCAATTCCTTCCGGGGCGGCTACGACATCGTGATCGCATTCGACCATGTCCTGAATTTGCCAGACCGTGCAAAAGTGGTGATGGACGGTACGACGATCGGTGTCGTGACCCATATCGCCGTCACGACGCATGAAGTCGACGTCACCTCGCAGATCGATTCCAGCATCACCGTGCCGTCGAATATCCATGCATCACTGCAGCAAGCCACCGTATTGGGTGATATTTACGTCTCTCTCGATCGACCCCAAGACGACCAGACGCCGGGCCCCGCATTGCGTCGGGGCGGGAAAATTCCGCTGACGCAGACCACCCCTCCGCCCATTCTGGAAGACACGATTGCGCATATGGCGAATTTCCTGTCCAGCGGGTCGATTCAGCGCATACAGAACACGATCATCGGCATCAACAGAGTCACGCCGGCCGGAGAGGGGACGGTGCGCAAAATTGCGTCCCAGGTCGCCAACGATCTCGGCGACCTGTCGGAGAACATGAATCTGGTGGACCAGTGGCTCGCCGGCCTATCCGCAACAACCGATGTCATGGCGAACCACATTCCGACATACCAGCGGCTGTTCTCCAAAGACGGCATGAGGGCCTTTGACCACATTTTCTCGGTCTGGGGCTACGTCGGAACGCTCCTGCCATCCATGGGCAGCGTGTACAGCAACGGCTACTGGTTGGTCCCGCTGTTTTCGTCACTGGGCAATGCGCTAGGTGCTTTTCAGCATTCCAAATGGGCCTTCGAAGAAGAGTGGCCGGCATGGCGGCAACTATTCACCGGTTCATTCCTTCCCGCAGACAAATATCCGGCGATCAACATCACTTCGATAATCGGGCCTGACGGGCGGGAGCTGTCGGGAAGGGTGCAGGACGTGTTACGGATCTTGGGTGCGACACCATGAGGTTGCGAGACCTGCTGTCGTTCATTGCATTCGGTGCAATGATCGCGTTTGCAGTCGGGTACATCGGCTCGCTCGGCATGCCGATCAAACCTCCCCCCGACCGGACCAATCTCTCGATGACGGTCGCAGATGTCAACGGACTCGTGGTGGGTTCGAATGTTCTGCTGCGCGGGGTCCCCGTCGGCAAGGTGAGTAACATCGCGTCGTCCGTCGACGGAGCAACTGTCAACTTCTATGTCGACGGCCACTTCCGGATCCCCGCGGATTGCGATGTGCGACTGGACAATCTGTCCGCACTTGGTGAGTCCTATATCGGCCTGATCCCGCGCCGTCCGGATGGGCCGGTCTTGCGCAACGGTCAGCACATCGCGCCGGACTCGGTGAAACAACCACCGTCGATAACGGAGCTTGCAGTCAGCGTCGTGCGGGTTCTGAACCAGCTCGACCCGAGTGCCGTCGAGCGCATGATCGGTGAAGTCGATACGGCACTGCCGCAGGCGAATTCAGTCTTGCCGAACCTTGCCCGTTCCGGGCAGTTGTTGAGAAACACCGTCGCCGATCTGCACGGCCACGGCAGGGTGCTGCTGGGCAATTTTCAGACTCTGTTGCGCAATGCCGGATGGCTGGGCCCCACGCTGGCCGGGGTCACACCCGGAGTTCAGGCGCTTGCCAAAGCTTCACAAGCAGTGGTCGACGGTGTGGGAGCCTTGGTCTACGACTACGGACACGGACCGGAAAACCTCTATCGGCTGGACCATTTGGTAGGCCGTCTGCAGAAGCTGATGGACAACAATGGTGGTGACTTCAGAGTGCTCGGCGAAGCGTTCCTGCCGAAGGTCAAAGGCATTGCCGGTGCACTGCTGAACTTCGACCCCAGTCAGATCCTGGCCAATATCTTGGCGGCACTGCCTGAAGACGGGGCGATCACGCTCCACGTCGCCGTACCCCAGAACTAGCCAGTCGGCCTGGCTGGCCGAACCGCGAATCAGAAAGGTACGCGATGATTGAAACTGCAGAACCCGATATTGTGGATGTGGTTGGGGACGAGGAGGATTCCGCCGAGACGGCGACAGAGGACGAGGCGCAGAGCGAGCCCACGCCGCGTACCTCGAAGCCCACAAGGCGCCAGCTCACGATTTCGCTGCGGGGCTTCGGGGTCGTTATGGCGATCGTCGCTGTTGTTGGAGTGATCGGCGTGCTGACTTGGTCCTATATGGGTGCGCAGCATCGGCTCGCGGAGCAGGTCCGTCGGTCTGAAAGCATCAGTCGCGCCGAGAAAGTCGCACTCGACTACGCGGTCGAGGCGGCGGCAATGAACTTTCAGGACCTGCCTGCATGGAGGACGAAACTCGTCGCCGGTACCAGCCCTGAGCTCAAGGACAAACTGACCAAGGCCGCGACATCGATGGAACAGATTCTCGTGCCCCTGCAATGGAATTCAACGGCGCGTCCGCTCATGGCCAAGGTGCGTTCAGTAAACGGTGGGACGTACGTCGTCGACTCTTTTGTGAGCGTGCTTACCAAGACCATGCAGGCTCCGGAACCGTTACAGTCCACGGCGACCTACAGCGTCACGATCGATAGCACCAAAGACTGGCAGATTGTCGACATCGGTGGCGTCGGCGACGCGCTGGGCAAGAAATAGGTCGCCGGCGGGACTGGGTGAGAAATGTCAACGTGCCGGAATCTAACGAATCGATCCGCGATTCGCAGGCGACTTCGTGCGCTCGTTTGCTCGCTAATTGTGTTGTCCTATTCGGCGACCTTGACGGGACCGATTTCCCGGGCAGACCCGGCTGAATACGACGCCTATGACAGGCCGGCTCAGCCGTTGTCGGTCATCACGCCCGGTCCGTCGAACTGGGTGCCGAAGTTCCCCTTCCCGTATGACCAAACGAGGGGAAGCGTCACCGAGGCGGACATCAATGCCGAGCGCGAGGCGTGCCAGTGGTTCAACGCGCAATACGAAGAATTGACCCGACAAATCAACGGGTTGCAGGCACACCGCATCACACCGAACGGGCCGGGCGTGATAACGGGTGCCGGTTCGGATTGGGACTATAGCGTCGGTGACCTGCAGCAGCAGGCGGACATAGTCACCACCAACATCGACCAGTCGGTGGCCTTCCTGGCGCCGCGGGTACAGGCGTTCACCAAGTCCTCAGACTTCGCCGACGACGCCTATTTTCCGCTCTACGAAGCCAAGAGCTTCTACCTGCTGTGGCAGCACCTGTCGAACGTCAGCGACGGCATCAAGAGCCATCAGCCGGACTGGTTCACCGGACCATCGGTGCAGCGAGTCCTGCGCTGGGGCAGCAGGATCCACCGTTCCCATGTCTGCCAGTGACAGACATGGATGACCGGCGGAGTGTGAAGGTGCGTATTTATCTCGGCATCCGGCAATTGGCGGTGGCGACTGCTTTGGCGATCGGAGCGACGCTGTCTTGCCAGACTGCAGTACACGCGGACCCGCCCGCCGACGTGCCGGTCGCTCCATTCCCGGACATTGAGTACATCTCGGCGTGGTACAACCAATTGGACCCGGACGGATTCTCCCTGCCCGGAGGTGTCTGGTTTTTGACACCCTCCGGCCTAAACTGCGGTATCTGGGACGGGGGTGGCTTCGGCTGCGCCGGCGACATCCCCGGGGCGCCGCCGGACGACACGCACATCGCGTGGTTCAACGGCAATCGTGCCGTACACCATGGGTGGACCGCCGCCATGCAATTTCCTGCCGGTCAAGCCGAGCGCACCCTGCCACGCCGCAGCTTCGTTAGCTACAACTCTACGACCTGTGCGATCACGCCCGACAGCAATACGTATTGCGGACACGGTGAGTTCAAGTTCCTGATCACCCCGGCCGGTACTTGGTTCAAAGGCTGGAACGATCGGCGCTCCTATGTTTGCAACGCCTACGGATCCTGTCCGCCTTGATAGTTCGACCATCAACCCTGCCGGCCGGCCGCCCCTGACCGGGGCATTACCCGAGGAGGTGAAGTGCACCCGTCGCTCAAAATTGCAGCAGCGATCCTGACCTTTGCGTCGGGGGCGAATCTGTCGGCACCGTCCGCGTTCGCCGATTCGGTCGCCACGGTGAAAGACGCGGTAGCGTCCATGCGCGCGGGCACGTCATGTCCACCGTTGCGCGACAACGCGATAGTCGAAGAGGCGGCCGACATCGTCAATCGATCGACCGACGACTACATCAACCACGCCGCAACGCATGTCCCGATCGACGACCCACTGCCCGGGTTGAAGGATCTCGGCTACGGCGGCAACAAGGCGTTCCGGCTGCAGGGTTCGCACAAGAATGCGGCCGATGCCTTGAAAGGTGTTCTGCTGGAAGGCTATAAGACCATTCCAGATTGTTCCTACAAAGATTTCGGGGTCAGCGTGCGGCAAAACGAAACCAACGGCTACACGCTGATTACAGTGATATTGGCGGGCGACAAATGATCTCTCTGCGGCCCGTGGCGCTCGCGTCGATCATGTGCGCCTCGCTTCTCCTGACGGCCCCGGCCGCCCGCGCTGACGACAGTGTGACGTATGAGGTTGTCTCACGTGATATCGCGAATGCGAATGTCGAATACTTCGACCACTCTCAGCGCAAGGTGCTGGAAGGCGTGCCGCTGCCATGGCGAACCAGCGTGGCGGTGATCGATGCCCACAGCGCCTCCACGGACGGCGCGGAGGTTCGCGCCGACTGGCGCAGCAGCATCGCGGCTTTGCCGGCATGGCGTCCCGGTCAGTGGGTCACGGTGCGAATCTATTACCGCTCCAAGATCATCTGCGAGAACACCCTCGATGTCGGCAATGCCGCATGCTACGGGAGCACGCCTTTCAGATCCTGAGTACCGTCGGTGCGATCAGGGAGTGACGATGATCTTGCAGTGCTGCTCCGGATCGGCCAGGTCCTCGAAAGCGGTACCGAGACCGTCGAGTCCGACCTCGCCGGTGATCATCGGGGCGACATCGATCTCGCCTTCGGCGATTGCGCGCAGCGACTCCGCGAATTCACCCGCGTCGTAGGCCAGGCTGAAGTGCAGGCTGATCTCCTTGGCGATGCCGAAAAATGGGTGCACCGTGTCGGGCTGGAGGCACACGCCGGCGACGACAATTCGGCTGCCCGGCGCTGCTCGGCGCATCACATCGTCGATGATGCCGGGTACCCCGACAGCCTCGAAGACGACTGCGGGCGCGACCGTGTCGAATGGTGAGCCTTGTGCAGGGTCGATCGTCTGATGTGCGCCCATGGCGCTGGCCAGCTCGCGTCGTTTCGGCGAAAAGTCGGCGCAGGCGATCGTTTCGATGCCGCGTGCACGCAGTGCGGCGATGATGGCGATGCCTATCGACCCGCAGCCCAGTACTAGCGCCGTTTCGCCGCGCTCGATTCCGGACCGGTTGACGGCATGCAATCCCACGGCCATCGGGTCGGTCAGGGCGGCATGCGTGGGAGGCAGGCCGTTGGGGATTGGCAGCAGCATCGGCGCCGAAAGCAGCATCCGCTCGGCGTAGCCGCCGATCGTGGCGTTGGAGTACACGAGTGGCTCAACGCCGTTGGGCGACAACAGCACCGGAATCGAAGTGACTAAAGTTCCGGGTCGATAGGTGTCGGTGTCGGGTCCGGCTTCGAGGATCTCGGTGCAGAATTCGTGTCCCATGAAGATGTCGCGATCGAGGTCGACTCCCATGCCCTCCTTCAAGTCGATCCCCATACCACCGTCGCCGGCACCACCCGTCATCTGCTCAGTTAAGGACAGCACGTCGGCGCCGTGGCTCGCGAAATGCAGGTCGGAACCGCATATCCCGCATGCGCGTACTGCGACCAGCACCTGGCCGGGGCCCGGCACAGGTTCGGGCACGTCGTCCCGGAAGTGCATCCGTCCGTTCCTGAGTACTGAGGCACGCATCAGCTCTCCCCACCTTCCGGGTCGGTTTTGGTATTGCGTTCGCGGTCGTCATCGACTTGCCGATGGGTAGGCCCGTTGCGTCATGGACGACGGCGAAGGGCAGGCCGCGAACTAAAAATAGATGATAGAAGAATATAATTGTAACTGGTAAGTAGTAGTAACTGTCGTATTGATGGCACCGGCGCGGCTAGCAGCTCCGGTGGGAACGGTAGTTAGGGCGCCGCCGACGCCAAGAACACGGCGTCGGCATCGGGGAAGCCTGATCGGGCCGTCGCGCCGCCGTCGACAACCAGCCTCGTGCCGGTAACGAACGCCGACTCTGCAGACGCTAGGTAAGCGGCGGCATTCGCCACATCTGCGGCGCTACCACGACGGCGCAACAGAGTTGCGGACTCGAACATCGGCCCGAGAACCGGGTGCTCGAGAATCGCTTCCTGAGCGGGGCCCGAAGCCATGAAGCCCACGGTGATGGAGTTCGCCCGGATGGCGTCGCCGCCCAGGTCTTGGGCCCATTGGCGAGTCATGGCGTCGAGAGCCCCCTTGGACGCGGAGTAGGCGCACATGTGGGGCACACCCGCGGCTCCCGCTACTGAGGAGATATTGACGACCGACCCTCCGCCCGATCGTCGGAGCAACGGGATGCAGTGTTTGGTCACCAAGAACGCGCCGTGCACCCCGACTTGGATGATGCGGTCGAATGCCGCGAGTTCAAGCTCTTCGCACCGCCCGTCGCCGCCCTGCTCGATGGCGTCGGTGGCCGCAGCGTTGTTCACCACCACATCCAGCCGGCCCCAATGACGATCGATGGTTGCGACCGCGTCGATCACGCTCGATTCGTTCGTGACATCAAGTGGGACCCAAAGAGCCTCACCTCCGTTCGCCTGGATCGCGGCCACCACCTGGTTGCCGGTGTCGGCCGACCGGCCGGTGATCGCGACCCGCGCGCCATCTTCGGCAAGTTGAGCTGCGATGGTGGCACCGAGCCCTCGTGTCGAGCCAGTGACGATCGCAACCTTGCCGCTGAGCCGCGGCTGCCGGCCGGGTAGCGGGGAAGCCGTGGCGGTCATGCGCCCGCCCCGATCTCCAGAACGCCCAATTTCGCAGGGGCCAAGAGTGTCTCGGCGCCCGATGACCGGCCCCAAGTCGAGTTGTCTGCTTCTGAAAGACGCTTCATACTAGGAGATACTGTCATAATTTTGCCCGTGTTGGCAAGGCTTGGGCGGCGAGTGCTTCGCGGTGCTTTGTCAGTCGGGTAGGTGCGGCATCTCCAGCCCCGGGTCACGGCCGACCAGCACCGCGCGGGTGAGCGCGGACTTCCCATAGCGACGGTGAACCTCGTCTATGGCGGCATCAACCGCGCGCGATTCTCCGTCGAATGGAAATGTCAGTTGTTGTGCGCCGCTGCGGTCGATACCTGATACCGCGAATCCGATTAGGGTGAGCCCCTTTTCGGCGATCAACGCCGCCCCGGCCGCGACTAGCCGTCGGGCCGCGGCCAGGATCGGCTGCGTCGACGACGTGGCCCACGGCATCGTCTGGGACCTGGTAGCCCGGGTGAAGTCGTCGAACCGCAATCGCAGCACCACAGTGCGACCGGTGCGCCCAGCGGCGCGCATCCGTCCGGTAATCCGGTCGATCAGGTTGATCACCACCGCGTCGAGTTCGGCGGGCGACATGGTGCCACCGGCGCGGCCGAGTGCTCGCTGGGCGCCGACCGATCGTCTCCGCACCCCGGTGTTCACCCGTCGGTGGTCGATGTTGCGCGACAGTGCGTACAGCTGATGGCCCATCGCATGACCGACCATCGAGCCGAGCATCGATTCCGTCAGCTCGGCGACCTGTGCGACCGTGGTGATGCCGTGCGCACCTAGCTTCTCGGCCGTCACCGCCCCCACGCCCCACAGCCGGCGCACCGGCAGCGGGTGCAAGAAGGCCAGCTCGCCGTCCGGTGGGACCAACAGCAGCCCGTCCGGCTTCGCCTCTTGGCTGGCCACCTTGGCCAGAAACTTGGTCCGTGCGACGCCGACGGTGATCGGCAGGCCGACCCGCCTGCGCACTTCGGCACGCAGTTGCGCGGCGACCTGCACCGGCGTGCCGGACACCCGGCCCAGCCCGCGGACGTCGAGGAAGGCTTCGTCCACCGACAGCGGTTCCACAAGTGGAGTGCAGTCCCGGAACACCTCGAAGACGGCGTCGCTGGCCTTGGAGTAGGCCCGCATGCGCGGCGGCACTACCACCGCCTGTGGGCACAGTCGCCTCGCCTGGCTCCCGCCCATCGCGGTGCGTACGCCGTAGGCTTTGGCCTCGTAGCTGGCGGCCAGCACTACCCCGCCACCGACGATGACCGGACGGCCCCGCAGTCCGGGGTCGTCGCGCTGTTCGACGGAGGCATAGAACGAATCCAGATCCGCGTGCAGGATCGAGGCCTCACCGCGCACGAACAGATGTTCGCATGCGGGTACGACAGCTACCGCGTCTGCCCGTAGATGCTGCTCACCCAGATGTGCACCAGGGTGTCCAGGACGCGCGCCTCGGGAACCGACGGCTGCTCGGCGGTAAATGAGGCAAACAGCGCGCGTTCGTTCATTAGGTTCAGTGCGGTCGCCAGCTCCAAACTGGGTAAGGTCTGCGGGGCCGCTCCACGGCTGCGCTCGGCGTCGATTCCCAACGCGGTGAAGGTGATCCACTTCTGCATAAAGTTCGACCAGAGTTCACGCAGCTCATGACCGGTCTCCCGAGCCGACATGCTGGCGCGGGTCACCGCCTTGTGGGACCCGAATGTCTCGAAGAAGACGTTGAGGGCCGTGCGCCACCTGGTCGCACCGCCTTCGGCCAGGTTCTCGGCCAAGCCCTGCAGCGCGGAGTCTGCCTCGTTGACCACCCGGTCCAGCAGGGTGAGCAGCACCGCCTCCTTGGAGGGGAAGTAAAAGTAGAAGGTTGGGCGCGAGATGCCGGCACCCTTGGCCAGGTCGTCGACGGAGACGTCGGCCAGCGACCGGTCTTCCAGTAAGCGCTCGGCGGTGGTCAGGATGGCGAGTTCGCGCTCGTCGCCGGATGGCCGGGCGCTGCGCCTGCCGCGCGGCAGTGGGCTGCGACTCGCGGTGGAGGAAGCCATCACGGCAGACTACACCGCGTTGAGAATGTCGACAGGATGTCGACAGTGCCTCAGCCGGCATTGCGGCTCCTGGCTGGGTAGTGCCGACGCGCGCCTGCGTGAAGGACTCGACACTTCGTTGACCCACTCGACACACCGTTGATAGCGTGGTTGCATGACTGAGCACCTGGACGTTGTGATCGTGGGCGCCGGCATCTCGGGGGTTAGCGCAGCCTGGCATCTACAGGACCGCTGCCCGACCAAGAGCTACGCCATTTTGGAGAAGCGCGCCGACATGGGCGGGACATGGGACCTGTTTCGTTACCCTGGCATCCGTTCCGACTCCGACATGTACACCCTCGGCTTCCGGTTCCGCCCATGGACCGAACGGCAGGCCATCGCCGACGGCGAGCCGATCCTGGACTACGTCAAGAGCACTGCCGCCATGTACGGCATCGACAAGCACGTCCGGTACCGCCAGAACGTCACCGGTGCGGACTGGTCGACCGCCGAGCGACGCTGGACTCTGCAGGTCGACAACGACGGCACACCGAGCACGCTCACCTGCTCCTTCCTGTTCCTGTGCAGCGGCTATTACAACTACGAGCAAGGCTATACACCGAGGTTCAACGGCTCCGAAGATTTCGCCGGGCCGCTCATCCACCCCCAGCACTGGCCGGAGGATCTCGACTACCAGGGCAAGAACATCGTCGTGATCGGCAGTGGCGCCACCGCCGTCACTCTTGTTCCCGCGCTGGCGAATTCGGGCGCGAATCATGTCACGATGTTGCAGCGCTCGCCCACCTACATCGTGTCGCAGCCGCAACGCGACTCGATCGCCGAGCGGCTCAACCGTGCCCTCCCTGACCGGGCGGCCTACACCGCGACGCGTTGGAAGAACGTGATCCGGCAGGCAGCGATGTACGGTGCGTGCAAAAAGTGGCCACGCCGGATGCGCAAGATCCTGATGGGGTGGGCGCAGCGTCAGCTACCCGAAGGCTACGACGTGCGAAAGCATTTCGGACCGCACTACAGCCCGTGGGACCAGCGACTCTGCCTGGTGCCCAACGGTGACCTCTTCCGAGCCATCAGGCACGGGAAGGCCGATGTGGTGACCGACACCATCGACAGATTCACCGCGACCGGTATCCGGCTGAACTCGGGCACCGAATTGCCGGCCGATATCATCGTCACCGCAACGGGTTTGAACCTGCAGCTATTCGGCGGCGCGACCACAAGCATCGACGGCCAACCGGTGGACCTGACCAAGACGACGGCGTATAAGGGCATGATGCTGTCCGGACTGCCCAACATGATCTACACCGTCGGCTATACCAACGCGTCGTGGACCCTCAAAGCCGATCTGGTGTCGGAATTCGCTTGTCGCCTGATCAATTACATGGATGACCACGGATACGAAACCGTTGTCGTGGACGAGCCGGCCGCCGATGTCGAAGAGCGGCCGTTCATGGAATTCACACCCGGATACGTGCTGCGTTCTCTCGACGAGTTGCCCAAGCAGGGCTCGCGGACCCCGTGGCGTCTCAACCAGAACTACCTGCGCGACATCCACCTGATCCGGCGCGGCAAGATCGGCGACGAGGGCCTGCTGTTCGCCAAAAAGCCTGCGGCGGTGACGGTTTAATTTGCAGCGATGACGACGATGCCGTCGTCATCGCTGTAGGCCACGTCGCCGGGCACGAAAGTGACGCCACCGAGCGTGATTTCGACGCCACATTCCCCGGCGCCGGTCTTGGTGCTCTTACGCGGGTTGGTACCCAGCGCCTTGATCCCGACGTCGATGCCGCTCAGCGCCGCGGAGTCTCGCACGGCACCATTGACGATCAGGCCTGCCCAGCCGTTGGAGCGAGCCAACTCCGCGATCAGGTCACCAACCAGCGCGGTGTGCAGGGACCCGGCACCGTCGACCACCAGAACCCCGCCAAAGCCCGGCTGAGAAAGCACCGATTTCAGCAATGCATTGTCCTGAAAGCAGCGGACCGTCGTAATAGGGCCGGCGAATTCCGCGCGGCCACCGAACTGGCGAAATTGCGTATCGCAGCTGCGCACTTCCGGGCCGATGTCATCGACCAAATCGGCCGTCGCACGGAATGAGACAGGCATGGCTCAGCGACGGCGCAACTGCCGGACCAACAGCAGCGCGAGCAGACTGAGCGTGACAGCAACCACCCACGGCACGGGCGATTGTGACGAACCGGGCTCGGGCCCCTCGGCGGGCAGCGGGTTCTGCGCCTTTTCGACAGTCGACTTTGCCTGTGCTGCAGCGTCTTTTGCAGCTTCCAACTGCCCGTTGGTTTCGGCGTGCTGCTGCAGGACGGCAGGTTTGTCGGCGGCGGCGGCCGGGGCTGGCGCCTCGAAAGGTGGCGGTGGGGGTTGGACCTTCTCGGCCGGCGCTTTCTTGGCCGGCGCTTTCTTGGCCGGTGCTTTCTTGGCCGGCGCCTTCTTGGCGGGGGCCTTCTTGGCCGGTGCCTTGGCAGCCTTCACGGGCGCCTTCTTGGCGGGCTGCTTCTTGGCAGGCGGGTTGGCGGCGGGTTCGCCTTCGGGTGGGTCTTGCGGATCTGCCATGCGGCCGCTCCTTTGCAGCGTTGAATCGTCACGTAGGGTCGCTGATCACTCCGGGTCCATCATGCCAGCCGCGTCCGGGCTGGTTACGGCCTGCGCCGCACCTGCCAGATCGCGACCACCGCGACGGCGGCAATGGCCCCGACCACAAACGGCCACGTGGGCATGTTGGGCTCTCGTTCGCCGGGGGCAGCGGTGTATGCCGAAGCGGCGGCGGCCGTCAGGACGGCGAATGCGGCCATGGCGGCCCACAGCAGCGCCAATCGGGCGATCAACCACCGCAGGCGCGCCACCTGCGGTTTCGCGCAAAAGACTTGTTCAGCCATGCCAGGTCAGCCGAGTCCGAGCCGGGCCAGCAGATCGCCCTCGATGCCGTCGAGTTGCGACGAGATGGCTGCGTGGGCGGCCCGACGCCGCTGGGTCGGCATGTTCTCGGCGGCGGTGACCGCCGCCGACAGATCAGCGAGCCGCGCACCGATCGCGGTGACGAACTCCTTGGTTTCCACATCCTTGGGCTTCTTGTCCGCAACCGCGCGCAGCGACTGTTCAGCTCCGGCGATCCGGGCCGACAGCCGAGCCCCGTGTCCGGAGAACTGCCCGATCTGAGCCAACGGGACTCCCAGCTGATCGGCCCGACGCTGGTCGATCAGCCCGCGCGCGGCAATTGCCGCCCGGTAGATCAGCGGCGTCAACACCGGCGCCAACAGCCGCGAAACCGTGAGCGCCCGGCGGATGCGGGTAGGTGAGAACACCTTGCCTTCGCGTACCGCCTTGAGTTCGGTCTCGGCGACCTTCAGCGCCGCCCGATCGCTGTCCTTCTGCGCTTTGAGTTGCGCCTTGAACGCCTTGTCGGCGGCTTTCTGGGCTGACTTGATGCGGCGCCGCTCGTTTTTCGCGGACAGTCTGGCCTCGAGCTTGGCGCGGGCCTTGATCGCGCGGGCTTCGGCGCGACGAGTCGCACGGCTCTTTCGCTTACGGAACAGGCCCATTCCCGGCCGCCTCCCGGTCTCTTGTGGACTATCGCGTGCGCATCCGCGAGCGCTGCGCCAACCCTAATCCGAGTACGCCGCCGGCAGTCCGTCAGGTCAGGAGTCCAGCCCCTCCGTGTGGCGCAGCTCCTCGATACGGTCCAGCACTTTTTGCTGCGCCTCGTGGGACAACCCGTGGACCCGGGCCGCGATGCGGCGCACTCCGTCGTCGCGCACCGTGGCAAAGAACTGCAACTCCTTGTCGAGCTTCTCGTAGTAGTCGTCATCGGTAAAGAAGGCGGGCTTGATGCGGAAGAAGTTCGCGAGCGCGGTCATGGTCGCCGACGAAGGGTTTGTGCGGTTGCCAGAGCGTAGCTGCGACAGGTAGGGAGCCGACATCGTGATGCCCTCCGCCTTGAGTGCCGCGATCACCTCTGCGGACGTGTGCGGACCCCGTCCGGGAGGGTAAACCGTGTCAAACAGGCGGTTCAGGCGGGCAGCGAACGTCGTGCTCATCGATATGACCTCCACCGGGCAATAAGACAAAACGGGTATTCCTAGTTATTTGCTGATCATGGTACCGACTTCCGTCGTCCACAACCAAGTGCAAACCTGCGGCTATCCGGTGCCAGGGTTGCGGGCGCCTGCGCTGGATATCCGCGCTGAGCACTCAAATGATAGGGCCGACTGCCCCGGAGTTGCCCGGATTCACAGGTTATCCGCAGAATACACCGCGAGAATGGGTGGAACGGCGCGGTGGCAGGACAATTGACGGTTGGGTCAGCCGCGTCGCGACAGACAGGGACGCCCCGCCTCGGGCAACCAGCCGACGAAGCGCAGGCCGCGATTGCCTACTTTGCTGTCTGGCGTCGGCGAGTCGCGCGGAGATCGGTGTGCGCGGTGTCGGGTGGGCTCGCCCGCTCAGCCAGAACGGAGGCTGCGGCGGGTCGGCGCTACCGACTTACGGACCGGCGCCGCACCGCCTGCGCCAGCGGATCTGCGAGAGGTGTCCGGCGCAATCGGCCGTACCCAGCGGGCACTACCGAGTTTGCGCAATTGCCCTGATCGGCGCCCAGCACCCGTTGGGCGCGAGACAGCGCATCGCAAAGCGGAGGGGATTCGATCTAGTGCATGGGGGGCGGCCGTCAGGCGGCCAGCAGCATCGCCAGAATCGCGGTGTCCGGGTGACTGATCGGGTCGACGCCGACCCGGCTCACCATCGAGGTGATGGTGCCGTCGGCTTCCGCCTCCACCCAAGCCGCCCGGTGCTCCAAGCCCAGATACGGCAGTCCGGGCAGCAGCACGCAGCCCGACGCCGCGCCGCTGCACTCTGGCAACGACGGCATGGTCTCCGACGGTGGATGCAGCATCAGCAGCGCCGGGGGCTGATGCTGCGCAAAGTACCCCGGTTGAATGGCCTCGTCGCCGAACACCGTTCCCTCGGCAAGCACCAGGCCGACGGTATCTGGCTGGGGCTCGTCGGGCAGTTCCTCGCGGGCGCCGAATACCGTTGTGGTGGAGAGCAATCCAGGCAGGGAGGCGACCCGGACCGCGACCATTAACAGTTGGGCCCATTCCTTGGTGGAATCGGGCCAGCGCCCAGAGATTACGAATCCCTTCAGGGCGCCACGAGAGTGAAAGGGAGCAACCCCGATAGGCCTACCCGTGCCGGCATCCATATCGCCCTCCGAACTGCCTTCATCCGAAGTAACCACGCTGGTAGCTCGAATTGCCAAAAGGTAAATCTAGCTTGAATAACCAAGAATGCGCGGGGTTTTCGTGGCACGCAACTCGACACGGCGACATCACCGAAAGCAACCGCAACATCGGGAAATGACCGAAAGTCCGGGAACGGCAAGGGCGCCGCGCCATCCGGCGCGACGCCCAAGTCGTTGCGGTGAGGATCAGGGGAAGATCAGCCCCGAGGTCTTCGAAGTGGCAGCGGCATAGCGGTCCTGGACATCGGCCCAGTTGACGACGTTCCAGAACGCCTTTACGTAGTCAGCCTTCACGTTCTTGTACTGCAGGTAGAAAGCGTGCTCCCACATGTCGACCTGGAGCAGCGGGATGATACCGAGCGGAACGTTCGCCTGCTGGTCGTAGAGCTGGAACGTCAGCAGCTTGTCGCCCAGGGTGTCGTAGCCCAGCACCGCCCAACCCGAGCCCTGCAGGCCGTTGGCTGCCGCGCTGAACTGGGCGCGGAACTTGTCGAACGAGCCGAACTGGTCGTCGATCGCGGCGGCGAGGTCACCGGTGGGCTTGTCGCCACCATTGGGCGACAGGTTCTTCCACCAGATGGAGTGGTTGACGTGACCGCCGAGGTGGAACGCCAAGTTCTTCTCGTTCAGGAAGATCGCGGAGTGGTCGTCCTTAGCTCGAGCTTCCTCGAGCTTTGCCACCGCGTCGTTGAGACCCTTGACGTACGTGGCGTGGTGCTTGTTGTGGTGGATCTCGTTGATCTGACCGGAAATGTGTGGTTCCAGTGCTGCGTAGTCCCAGTCCAAGTCGGGCAGGGTGTATTCAGCCACGGCATTCCTTCCTTCGATGAGCGGATCGTCTTGACGCATCGTTCGCGGGGTCCCGCCACGCGGCGGTCTGACCTATTCAACCCTGCTCCATGACCGCCTATGCCGCAAGGATGAGCCCAATGGCTAGTTGGATGCGTATACCCCCGCCGCCGACGATCAAGCGGCGATCAAGACAGCGCGATCAGCGCCAGTACGGCCAGCAATGCCAACGCGATCAGACCTGCGCGCAAGGCGGCAATGACGTAGGCATGGTTCCACGCGGGCGAACCCGAGTACGGGTTTGACGGCGTCGATCCCGGGCCGAATGAATGTGTGGCCATCTAAACGCTCTCCACCTGCATGTTCACCGCTCTGCGCATCGCTAGTGAGTTGAGTCACAATCGAATGTAGTGTTCGCGATCATAGCGCGGTGTGGGCGGCTTGAAAAATCCTCGTGATCCTTAGTCTTCTGGTAGCGGATCGACCGTCAAATAGGTTGTCGATGTGGATGTTTGGGCGCTACCGCCGGGGGGTATCCGCCTCTGATTGGCGGTTCGGCAAATTTCGCTCAGACGCTACGTAGACCTGTCGATGGTTCCGGTCGTTACCGCAATGTTATCCACAGCTTTCGCCAGATCTGGCCGATAGGCGGTGTCTCCACCCCCCTGACTGGTTGTGGATAAACCTGTGGAAATTGTGGATAGCTATTGGTAGCTGTGGCCTACGTCACGTATTCGGCCCGGCTGCGATTTTTGGGCGAGCCTAGCCGACGCACAGCGGCTGCCGGTGCCGAATGCTGCGCGTCGGTCGCGATGGGCGCGGTTACTCTGGTGCGGTGATCCAGGTGTGCTCCCAGTGCGGCACTCGATGGAACGTGCGCGAGCGGCAGCGCACATGGTGCCCTCGCTGCCGAGGGGCACTGATGGCGCCACTAGCGGACCCAGCCCCCGGCGATCCGCGGTGGCGTCCGCCAGTAGCTCCCACGCCGCGAGAGGCGCCGCGGCTACCACCCGGTTTCCGCTGGATAGCGGTGCGTCCCGGGGCCGCTCCGCCCAGGCGCCGCGGGCGCCGACCACTGGGCCCGACGCCGCGCTACAACGTGATACCCCGCTGGGGACTGGTCGACCGGGTACCGCAGGCCGTCTCGTCGTCACGGAATGCGCCCGCCAAGCCCGGTCCTGGCCCAGAACTGCTGCGAGTGCTGATGTTCGCGGCTCAGCTGGTGTTCTGCGGCGCAGCACTGGTGTACGCGGTGCGCTACGGGCTGCTGATCTACAACCGCGATTCGCTGTTGAACTCGCTGGTGGCCTTGGCCGCGGACTGGTTGGGTATCGCTGCCAGCGTGGCGGCGCTACTGGCACTGTTGGCGTGCTTTGTGGCGCTCATCGAATGGCTGATCGCGCGGCGGGCCGCGGCGTTTGACTATCACGACCTGCCGGAGCACCGCTCGACGGGCCGGCTGTGGGCCGGGTGTCTGATGCCTTTCGCCAATCTGGTGATGGCTCCCGTGTACGTAATCGAGCTCGCACTCGTCGAAGACCACTACGAGCGGGTGCGCAAGCCGATCGCTGTCTGGTGGCTTGCCTGGATTGTCAGCTATCTGATCTCGCTGTTCGCCATTGCCACCTGCCTGTCCTCCGACGCCCAGGGCATCGCCAACAACACCGTCATGGTGGTGCTCGGGTACCTGGTCGCTGCGCTCACCGTGGGTGCCGTAGCACGAGTCTTCGAAGGATTCGAACGAAAGCCGGTGCAACGGCCCGCCCACCGTTGGCTCGTGGTCGAGCCGGATCGACAAAGTAGACCCGCACCGGTCACAACGGTTGAGTCGGAGGGACAGGACCCGGCAGCATAGGCGTATGACGCGGGCGGATGAGGTCCTCGCCGGGCACCCTTTTGTGGTCGCCCACCGCGGCGCGTCGTCAGCCCGGCCGGAACACACGCTGGCGGCGTACGACGTGGCACTCAAGCAGGGTGCCGACGGCGTGGAATGCGACGTACGCCTGACCCGCGACGGCCACCTTGTCTGCGTGCACGATCGACGTCTGGACCGAACTTCAACGGGCGAGGGTCTGGTTAGCACCGCGACGCTGGCTGAGATGCACGAGCTGGAGTACGGTTCCTGGCACGCCAGCTGGCGGGCCGACGGGACCCACGGCGATACCAGCCTGTTGACCCTGGACGCCCTAGTGGCACTGGTCCTCGATTGGAACCGGCCGGTGAAGATCTTCATCGAGACCAAGCACCCGGTGCGCTATGGCTCGCTGGTTGAAAGCAAGCTGCTGGCGCTGCTGCACCGGTTCGGCATCGCCGCACCGCCCTCCGCGGACCGGTCGCGCGCGGTGGTGATGTCGTTTTCTGCGGCCGCCGTGTGGCGGATCCGGCGGGCGGCGCCGATGCTGCCAACCGTGCTGCTGGGCAAGACTGGACGGTACCTGACCAGCAGCGCGGCCACCGCGGTCGGCGCCACCGCGGTAGGACCCTCGCTGGCGGCGCTGCGCGACTATCCGCAGCTGGTAGACCGCTCCGCGGCGCAGGGCCGGTCGGTGTACTGCTGGACCGTTGACGAGTACGACGACGTGGACTTCTGCCGCGAGGTTGGGGTGGCGTGGATCGCCACGAACCATCCCGGTCGCACCAAGGCGTGGTTGGAGAACGGCCGCGCCGGCTGACCCGCTACAGGCCGCCGCCCGCGGCGGGCGGCGCGCTCGGCCCTGCCGACGCCGTGGGTACCTCCCGGGCAACGAAATTCTCCAGCTCGAACAGATTGGATCCGGCCCGGTCGGCGACGCGCAGCAGGGTGGACATCAGCGCGACCTCTTCGATCTGTTCCTTGAGGAACCACTGCATGAACTGCTCGCCGAGGTAGTCGCCCTCGTCGCGGGCTACCGCGGTCAATCGGGTGACCTGGTCGGTGACCGCACGCTCCTGGTCCAGCGCTAAGGCCAACGCTTCGCGCGGTCGGTCGAACTGGTTGCGCACCGCGTCCACCCCGGGGATCTCCACCCGCAGCTCGCGGTCAAGCAGGTGCTGTACGAGCATCATCGCGTGGTTGCGTTCCTCGACCGCTTGCGCGTAAAAGTGCTTGGCCAGTTGCGGCAAATCCTCACCATCGAAATAAACGGCAATCGCAATATATTGCTGCGCGGCAGTAAATTCGTTGAAAATTTGCTCTTGCATTAACGCGTGAAACTTTGTCTTCGCCCCGTCGTAATCCGTCATGAGCGCAGGTTATCCCAGCTCAACAAGCACCGGCAACAAAGGTTTCACTTAGTCAGGAAAGGTTTCCCTAACGGCAGCGACATTCCTGCCGCACGATAATTACGTTCTCGTCAGGTCAGCGTTACCTAAGTAATTCAAACTCGAAAGGCGCAATTCGTCGGCCATTGCGCCGTCACGGCTGTTCGTCCAGCGCCGCGGCCGGAACCGGCGCGTCGGTGGCGATCGCCTCGAACAACGCGCGAGCCGAGTCGTGATTCCACACCACCACTGAGCCGGCGCCGTTGTCGGTGAACTCGCCGATCGGCACCGTCAGGGCCGTGGTGTGCCCGTGTAGTGCCAGGCCGAGTTGGCCCAGGTCCCAGGCACGGACTCCGCGGTCCACGGTGAGGGCAGCGACGGCCGCCTGCGGCACCGAATACCAGCGCCACGGGTTCAACCACACCGTCGGGCTGGTGGCCCTGCTCAGCAGCGCCGCCATGAACTGCCGTTGGTGGATCATCCGGTCCAGATCGGCCCGCGGCGTGGCCCGCGTCCGGACATAACCCAGCGCCCGCCGACCGTCCACTTTTTGGCAACCGGCCGGCAGATCCAGCCCCGCCAGCGGATCGCGGATCGGCTCGGCGGGGCACACGGTGACACCCCCCAGGGCGTCGACCAGGACAGCGAACCCGCCGAATCCGACCTCCGCGTAGTGGTCGAGGCGCACCCCCGTCGCTTGCTCGACGGTCTGGGCCAGCAGTGGCGCGCCGCCAAGGGAGAATGCGGCGTTGATCTTGTCGCGGCCATAGCCGGGGATCGGTACGTAGGAGTCTCGCGGTATCGAAACCAGGGTGGTCGGGGTTGCCGATCCCAATCCGGGGATGTGGATCAGCAGGATGGTGTCGGTGCGGCTAGAGCCGACGTCGCCGCCGGTGGCGAGGTCTTCCTGCTGTGCGGCGGTCAAGTCCTCGCGGCTGTCGGACCCGACGAGTAGCCAAGTGGTGCCGCGGCCCGGCGCTGGCCGGTCCGGATAGTCCACCAACACCGACGCGCGGCGCAGGGCGGAGTCGACCCAGAGCGTGAGACCTAGGACGCCGGCCGCGGCCAGCAGCGCGACGATCAGCAGGCTCAGCGCCACGATGCGCAACCAGCGGCGCCTGCCAGTGCTACGCCGTGACCGGGGGGCGGCCGGCCGGGGTGGGGGCGCAACGCGGTGCGGTGGGGGAGTGCGAAGGGGTGGCGGTTCGGATCGCCGGGTGGTCCCGGCGGGCGGCCGGGTCGGGCGGCGAAGCAGCGGCGACGGTTCCGGGCCAGGCCGACGAGGTGGACCAGCGTCCGGCCGCCCTCCGAGTGACCGATCGCCGTTCACCCGGTCAACTTACGCGGTCGATCCGCGCTCGGGTAGCCGGTGACGTGGGTTTACGGGCGTGCGCGCAGCCCGTTGACGAAGGGGCAGCCCATCAGTACCCGGATGGCCTGGCTCAGGCCGTTCATGTCGTCGACCGGCTTGTGGAACGGCAGCCGGATGTCACGGTCCCCGTCGTTCGCCTCGACACGGAAGCGCACCCCGTAACGGTCCAGGCCCAGCGGACGCACATGTCCGCGGCGCAACGGTGCGGGCAGCCGGGCAACCAGCCGCGCCACCACGTCGTTGTGAGAGGTGGCGAGGTGCCACAGCAGCGTCGACTCGATTTCGCAGAACGGGTCGGGTCGCGCCGCGAGCAGGTCTCCGACGCTGACGGGCTCTGCGCCAGTCGCGTCGGTGACCACGACGGAGTCGATCTCCAGACGCAGCAGCGTGTACCGCATCTCATCGTCGTCGGCGGGGCTGGACTTGGGGGTGTCGACCTGCAACAACACCGGGTTCGGGTTCTCGGTGGCGATCAGGTCGAGCACCTTGGCCACCGCCCCCGGCGGGACTCGGTGCAATCGGCCGCGGACCCAGACCAGGGAGCGGACCGGCTCGCGCACCGGCAACGGCGCATAGTCCGTCAGCTCCAGCAGCGCTTGCGATCCGCAGTCGGCGTCGCAGCCCGGGGAGCCGGTGGGGACCGCCACGGCGAAGGTGCCGTCATAAAGCAGGTGGTGTACAGCGGTGGCGACCGGATCCGCGTTCTCGACCGCCAACAGGGCGCCGCCGGCCCGCGCGCAGGCGCTGCGGATACGCTCGGCTGTGGTCGGCGTCGGATGTGTGACCGGTAACACGCTTACCTCCTGCTTTTTAGGTAAGCCTAACGTAACTTAGGCTAAGCTAGGTCGCAAGGGGCGACGGTGGGTGGTGGGGCGCCGTTAGGGTTGGGCGTGTGACCCGCATCGCATACCTCGGTCCGGAGGGGACCTTCACTGAGGCCGCGCTGCTTCAAATCGTGGACGCTGGACTGGTCCCCGAGTGCGGCCCCGTTGACCGCATCCCGGTAGAGAGCACGCCTGCGGCCCTGGACGCGGTGCGAAATGCCGCCGCGGATTACGCGTGCGCACCGATCGAGAACTCGATCGACGGATCGCTGGCACCAACCCTGGACAGTCTGGCCATCGGCTCGCCACTACAGATATTCGCCGAGACGACGCTGGAGGTGGCCTTCACCATCGTCGCGCAACCCGGGCGGAGCGCCGCCGACATCCACAGCGTGGCCGCCTTCCCGGTGGCCGCAGCGCAGGTGCGGCAATGGCTCGCCGCACACCTGCCCGCCGTCGAACTGTGCCCGGCATACTCCAACGCCGACGCCGCCCGGCAGGTTGTAGAGGGCCGCGTCGACGCTGCGGTGACGTCGCCGTTGGCGGCCACCCACTACGCACTGCCAGCCCTGGCCGAAGGCGTGGTGGACGAGTCCGGCGCACGCACCCGGTTCGTGCTGATCGGCTCGCCCGGTCCGGCGCCGGCTCGCACCGGGGCCGACCGCACGTCGGTGGTCCTGCGGATCGAGAACGCACCCGGCGCCCTGCTGCTGGTGCTCACCGAATTCGGAATCCGCGGTATCGACCTGACCCGCATCGAATCAAGACCCACCCGGACCGGGCTGGGCACCTACATGTTTTTCGTCGACTGTGTGGGACACATCGACGACGACGCCGTCGCCGAGGCACTCAAGGCGCTGCACCGTCGTTGTGTCGACGTGCGCTATTTGGGTTCCTGGCCCACCGGCCAGCCCGCGGGGGCGTTGCCGCCGGTGTCGGCGGAAGCGTCGGGCTGGCTGGCGCGGTTGCGGGACGGACAGGGGGAGGTGCCGCAATGAGCGGACGGTTGGTATTGCTGCGACACGGGCAATCGTTCGGCAACGTCGAGCGCCGGTTGGACACCGTGCCGCCCGGGGCTGCGCTGACGCCACTGGGCCGCGACCAGGCGCGGGCCTTCGCGCAGCGCAGGTCGGGCCCGCGGCGCCGACCCGCCATCCTGGCGCATTCGGTGGCCACCCGGGCGTCGGAGACTGCGGCAGTGATCGGTGCGGAACTCGACGTGGCGGCACAGCAACTCTCCGGCATCCACGAGGTGCAGGTCGGCGAGTTGGAGAACCGCAACGACGACGATGCAGTCGCCGAATTCAACGCCATCTACAAGCGCTGGCATCTCGGAGATCTGCGCGTGCCGTTACCCGGCGGCGAGACCGCTCAAGAGGTGTTGGACCGCTACGTGCCGGTGCTCACCGATCTGCGGATGCGCTACCTGGACGACGACGCCTGGCAAGGCGACATCGTGGTGGTCAGTCATGGCGCAGCGATCCGGCTCGCGTCGGCCGTGCTGGCCGGCGTGGACGGCAGTTTCGTGCTGGACAACCCGCTGAACAACGCCGAATCGGTGGTGCTGGCCCCGATCACCGACGGGCGGTGGAGCTGCCTGCAGTGGGGTGCTCTCACCCCGCCCTTCTACCCGGAACCAACCGTCACACCGGTGCAGGACGCCGTCGCGTCAAGCACCGACCCGATGGGCTGATCCCCCTTCGTCTTCGTCCAAACTCGCCGACCTGGCGCAGTCGCACCCGACCGCATCGCAGTCGATGACGAACGCGTGGGTGAATAGCTCCGGAACCGTGCAGTCCGACTCGGTGCATTCGGGCCTGCTCATAGAGTGAAGAATCAAGGTGCCGTGGCAGTGCTCTAAGCCGGCCCGGCAGTCGCGGCAGCCTGTGCTCATACGCCGTTCATAACACCGGATGCCGACAAATCCGAGCTGCCCCGCCGGTTCCGGGCCGTAAATGATCAGCCCCAGCCCAGTTCGTCGAGCCGGTCGTCGTCGATGCCGAAATGGTGGGCGATTTCATGGATCACCGTGATCGCCACCTGCTCCACGACCTCCTCCTCGGATTCGCATACGTCCAGCAACGCCTCGCGGTAGATGGTGATCGCATCCGGCAAGGCTCCGGCGTAGTCGGAATCGCGCTCGGTCAACGCCACCCCTTCGTACAGGCCGAGCAACCCGTCGTCGTCGGGGTGGCGATCGTCGACCAACACCACGACGTTGTCCATGGCAGCTGTCAGCTCGGCGGGAATCTGATCGAGTGCGTCGGAGACCAGCTCGTCGAACCGCTGTGGGTTCATCCGCACGCCCACGCCGCTAGGCCGGGGGTTCGCCAGGCGGGGGACCTTCGGGTGCCGGGGCAGGCGGCGGGCCGCCACCGTCAGCAGGCGGCGCCGGAGCGGGTTGCGCCGGGGCGGGCGGGACTTCCGACGCCGGCGAGGAGGGCGCGCGCGTCGGTGTCACCACCGGCTGCTGGTTGGGCAGGTGCTGGTTGCCCGGCGGCGTGGTCGGGGCCTGCTGTTGGGTTGGCGCTGAGGGTTGTTGTGTCGGCAGCTGAGCCGGAATCTGCGGCAGGCTGAGCCGCTCCTGGGGAATGTCGGGCGGGGGCACCGGCTGCTGGCCGTTGATCAACAACGGACCCTTCGCGCTGTTCACCAGCGTGGCCCAGCCGCCGTTGCCCAACGTCGCGCCGATGCTGCACGCGACCTCGCGGTTGCCCGCCGACCAGCTGGGCAGCGACACGGTCGGGTAGATCAGAGTCAGAGTGGTGGTGCGTAACTTGGTCGGCGCCAGGTAAGCGTCGGTCATCTTGGTGCAGGAATCTTTGATGAACCCGTCTTGATCTGCCTCGGCAGGGAACCCGTTGGGGAACCTCTCGGCCAGGTTGACGGTGCCGGTGACCTCCATCGCGTGCGGTGCCCCGCAGTCGACCGGGACGTCCACCGGCTGGTTGGTGGCCGGGTCAATGCCCAGGCAGGTGCCGTCGGGCCAGACCTTGGATTGGTCGATGTCGGCGACCTTGCCCTTGAAGGCGACCTGTTGGTTGTTCGGGCCTGGCAGCTGCAGACCGCACAGCATCCGGCGCTCGCCGCCCTGGTGCCAGGCATGGTCACCCGACCACAGCATGCTGACGGTGAATTTGCTGTTGGGGTCGAACTTGGTGCCCAGGTAACGACGGACGGCGGGCTCGCACTGTTCGGTGTTGATCTGCTGGATACGGGCCGGCGACGGGGGAGCGGCACTGGGTCCGTACTCCGAACCCGGAAAGGTCCGCAGGTCTACCGCTTCGGCGACCTCGAACCTATGGTCGTCGGCGCAGCTGACGATAGTGGCGGACTCCGGTGTGCCGTCCGGCCAGTTCAGGCAGTCGCCGCTGTTGGCGCGGCTGAATGCGGTGTTCGTCTTGGAGCCGGTATTGGGCAGCGGGTCGTTGTTGATGTAGCCAGCCAGCCGATCCGGTCCAGTGCCGAAGTTCGGTAACGCGGTGAGCAGGCCGGCGATCAGCAGTGCGCCCAGGGCAGTCAGCAACAGTGCCCGCCTAGTTGCGGAGGCCTGCAGCGGAGTAGGCCAGCGGAAACCTCCGGAGACTGGGGCAGCGTCGTCCGTTTCGTCATCCGACTCGTCGGCGAGCGTTCCGGAATCGTCAATCAGCGTCGCTTCGTCGGTGGTCGCTGACGACTCGTCGACCTCGCCATCGGCGGGGTTCTCGGGTTTCGGATCTTTCTCCGGCGCGTCCAACATTGGTTCCCATTCTGACAGCACCCACCCAGGGGTGTTACCAATGTTGCAGATGTGAGACAAGGGACGGAGCCCTGGCTGGCTGCCGCGACCCCTGAAACCACGCAAAAGTAATCTTGCGGCCGTGATCGACCTAAAGCTGCTCCGGGAAGACCCCGACGCCGTACGACGTTCCCAACTCAGCCGCGGCGAAGACCCGGCGGCGGTGGAAGCGTTGTTGGAGGCCGATGCCGCACGCCGTGCCGCAATCTCGGCGGCGGATGCGCTGCGCGCCGAGCAGAAGGCCGCTAGCAAATCCGTCGGGAAGGCCTCGCCGGAGGAACGCCCCGCGCTGCTGCAGCGCGCCAAAGACCTCGCCGAGCAGGTGAAGGCCGCCGAGACCGACCAGGCGGCTGCTGAAGCGGCATTCACGACTGCGCACATGGCCGTTCCCAACGTCATCATCGACGGGGTACCGGCCGGTGGCGAAGCCGACTTCGCGGTTCTCGAAGTGGTGGGCGACGTGCCGCAGCTGGCGGACCCGAAGGACCATCTGGAGCTCGGCGAATCGCTGGGCCTCATCGACATGCAGCGCGGCGCCAAAGTCTCCGGCTCGCGGTTCTATTTCCTGACCGGCCGTGGTGCGCTGCTGCAGCTGGGACTCCTGCAACTGGCGCTGCGGGTCGCGGTGGACAACGGCTTCATCCCGATGATCCCGCCGGTACTGGTGCGGCCCGAGGTGATGAGCGGTACCGGATTCCTGGGCGCCCATGCCGACGAGGTGTACCGGCTCGAGGCCGATGACCTGTACCTGGTCGGCACGTCGGAGGTACCGCTGGCCGGGTACCACTCCGGGGAGATTCTGGACCTGTCCGACGGGCCGCTGCGGTACGCGGGCTGGTCGTCGTGCTTCCGGCGCGAGGCCGGCAGCTACGGCAAGGACACCCGTGGCATCATCCGCGTGCACCAGTTCGACAAGGTCGAGGGTTTCGTCTACTGCCGGCCCGAGGAGGCCGAGGCCGAACATCAGCTGTTGCTGGGCTGGCAGCGCGAGATGCTCGCACTGATCGAGGTGCCCTACCGGGTGATCGATGTGGCCGCCGGTGACTTGGGCTCATCGGCCGCCCGCAAGTTCGACTGCGAGGCCTGGGTGCCCACCCAGCAGACCTACCGTGAGCTGACGTCGACGTCGAATTGCACCACGTTCCAGGCCCGCCGGCTGGCCACCCGATACCGGGACGCCAACGGAAAACCGCAGGTCGCGGCCACCCTCAATGGGACGCTGGCCACCACCCGGTGGTTGGTCGCGGTGCTGGAGAACCACCAGCAGCCCGACGGCAGTGTGCGGGTGCCGGCCGCCCTGGCGCCGTTCGTTGGTGCCGAGGTGCTCGAGCCCGTGAGCCCTGTCTGAGCCGCTTCTGGATGGTTTCCGACGCGTTGCTAGCCGCGAAATTTGACCCCTAGCTGCGGATATGCAGCTGAATTATGATTTGCGCAGCGCAGGGGGAGGTGACCAGGATGGGCTGGTTTGCTGTGTGGTGGCGTCAGCCTGATCACTACGACCAGCTCGGATCCCTGCTGCAGGCCCGCGGAATGGCAGGTCGTACCCGCGCCGCAATAGCGGTTATCGGCCTGGCGTTGGCCGCCGTGATCCTTGCGACCAGCTTCAGCACAACGGGACCGCGCGGGATGTTCCAGCAGGCATGTGCGCTGGGTGCGGTCGGCGGAGCGACGGTCGGTGCGCTGCTGTGGGTATCGCGGTGGCCGACGCACCGCCAAGCGGTGTGCTTCACGCTGCTGTCGAATGCCAGCATCGCGCTGGCCGCGTTGGCCCAGAGCAATCCCCTTGCGGGGATGTTGGCCTGCACCACCTTCGCGACGATGGCAGGCTATATCGCGCTGTTCCACGCCGCTCCGCTGATGGTGTACAACTTCCTGGTCGCGGCATCGATAGGCGTCGTGGAGGCGTGGCGCCAGATGGGTGTGTACGGCTTTGTCTCGGCGGCATGCGCATTTTCGGTGGTGATCACGCTCAACCTGGGAGTGCCCTTCGGTATCCAGGCCGTAGCGCATGTCCTGGGGATCGACGCGATGCGGGCCGAACATGACCAGCTCACTGGTCTGCTGAATCGCCGCGCCTTCCATCTGCGCGCCAAGCGCCAGCTGGAGCGGCAGAATCCGGGTTGTCTGGTGATCACTGTGATCGACCTGGATCGCTTCAAACAACTCAATGACCGCTTCGGGCACAGCACCGGCGACGACGCGCTGGTGGCGGTGGCGCAGGCACTGCGGGAGCACACCGACGATTCCGCGGTGATCGGCCGGGTGGGCGGTGAGGAGTTCGTGATCGCTGATGTCTGGCATCCGGCCGAGGTATACGCGCGTGCGCAGCGGCTCTGCGACGCCATCGCCGCGTTGCCTTTCAACATCACCGGGAGCATCGGGACGGCTGCCGCCGAGGTCGGCCGCCGCGTGCCGGCCGCACTGGACACGCCAGCCCGCCTAAACGAATTGATCTGCGCCGCCGATGCTGCGATGTATGTAGCCAAACGCCGTGGCGGCAACCAGACCTGTCACCACGGCGACCACCTGATGGACCGCCGCAGCGACGGGGTGAGCGCCTCAGGGCCGAGCGCCTAAGGATCGAGCGCCGAAACGCCTAGGCGGCCAGCTTCGGCGCCGCAACGCCCGCCGCGCGTTCGTGCCGATGCTGTCGCTCGATGGTGGCGAAGTAGAACGCGAAGGCGAACGCGAAGCTGGTGAACAGGCTGCTGACGAAGAACAGCCACGGCCGCTTGAACCCGCGGCGGTAGCCGTCGGTGATCGAAAACAGCGGTAGCAGAATGACATTGGCGATCGTGTAATCCTGGCCGGCGGAGCCCGCAGCGGGATTGACGAACATCAACTGGATGTACTGCGTCCAGCTGCCGGGCCCCCAGATGGGGTTGTGCGTCCCACTGATCCCCTGCGGGGCGTACCCCTGCACGAAGCGGATGTTGAAGTACCACCCCAGCGCGATCGAGGCGACGCCCACGACGTAGTAGACGATTTCCAAAGGCGAGAACAAGGGTCCGTCCGCGGGTTTGGCGTAGACCGCCGGGTTCGATCTGACGATCCAGAAAATCACGGCGATACCGAGGACGGCGTGAGTGAGCAGCGAGACCATTGCCGAAGTCTCACCCCGGCGCCGAAGTTTTGTCAATATTGTCATAACAACTTCCTGGGGTACGTTGTCTGCCATGGTCAGGCCTGCGCAGACGGTGCGAAGCGAACGCACCCGGGACGCGCTGTGCCAGGCCGCGCTGGCCCGGTTCCTTGCCCAGGGTGTCGAGGAGACCTCGGCCGAGCAGATCGCCGCCGACGCAGGGGTGTCCCTGCGCACCTTCTACCGTCACTTCCGGTCCAAGCACGATCTGCTGTTCGCCGACTACACCGGTCTCAACTGGTTTCGTGCGGCGCTGGACGCGCGGCCCGCCGACGAACCGATCATCGATTCGGTGCAGACTGCGATCTTCGCCTTTCCCTACGACGTTGAGGCGGTGACGAAGGTCGCTGCGCTGCGCGGTGGCGAACTGGACCCTAGTCGCATCGTGCGGCACATCCAGGATGTGCAGACCGACTTCGCCGAGGCGATTGCCGCACAGCTGCAACGCCGCAGCGCGGCCAACCAGACGCCGGACGCCAAGGTGCGCACCGCGGTGATCGCGCGCAGCATCGCGGCCGCGGTGTTCGGCGCGATGGAGGTGTGGATGCTCGGTGCGGACCGGTCGCTGGGTGAACTGGCCCGGGTGTGCCAGCTGGCACTCGAGTCGCTGCGGGCCGGCCTCGCTGGGACTTGGCGCACCGCAGTTTCGTCATAATTGACAAAACTTCCGCTACGTGCGAGCCTCCCTATCGGGAGGTCGGCATGCCTGAATCTGAGTACGACGCGATCGTCATCGGCGCCGGACACAACGGCCTCACCGCCGCGGTGCTGCTGCAGCAAGCCGGACTACGGACGGTATGTCTGGACGGCAAGCTCTATGCAGGTGGCATGGCATCCACCGTGGAGCTGTTCGACGGCTACCGGTTCGAGATCGCCGGGTCGGTCCAGTTCCCCACCTCGCTGGAGGTGATCAGCGAACTGGGTCTGGACACGCTGCCGACCGTGGACCTGGAGGTGATGTCGGTTGCCCTACGCGGTGTCGGCGACGACCCGTTGGTCCAGTACTCCGACCCGATGAAGATGTTCACACACCTCAACGAGGTGCACGGGGCCGACGCGGTCGCCGGCATGGGGGGCCTGCTGATGTGGGCGCAGGCGCCGACCCGGGCGCTGGGCCGCTTCGAGGCCGGCACCCTGCCCAAGACCTTCGACCAGATGTATGCCTGTGCCACAAA
The DNA here is from genome assembly GCF_013466425.1 of Mycobacterium vicinigordonae. NCBI lineage: Bacteria > Bacillati > Actinomycetota > Actinomycetes > Mycobacteriales > Mycobacteriaceae > Mycobacterium > Mycobacterium vicinigordonae. The sequence goes on along the minus strand of NZ_CP059165.1, from coordinate 6,128,257 downwards.
CGAATTCGAACGTTCTGCGATCGATGACATGCTGTTCGGTTCGGTCACCGAGGTGCTCGACCGCTACTTCCCGGACCGGGAGAAGCACGGCGCCATCCGAGGCTCGATGACGATGCTGGCCGTCAACACCCTCTACCGTGGACCGTCCACGCCGGGCAGCGCCGCCGCGCTGGCCTTCGGACTCGGCATCCCCGAGGGCGATTTCGTGCAGATGAAGAAACTGCGCGGCGGAATCGGTGCGCTCACCGCGCATTTGGCCCAGGTGCTGCAAAGCAACGGCGGGGAAGTTCGGTTGCGTTCCAAGGTGGCCGAGATCCTCGTCGCCGACAACCAGGTAGGCGGAGTGCGTCTCGAATCGGGCGAGGTGCTGCGCGCTCCGACCGTCGTCTCCGCCGTGGCACCCGACGTCACTGTCAACGACCTGATCGATTCCTCCGTCATGCCCGCCGACATCCGGGACCGCTACGCACGTATCGACCACCGCGGCAGCTACCTGCAGATGCACTTCGCGCTGCAGGAGGCACCGGAGTTCGCAGCACCGTATGAGGCGCTGAACGACCCGACCTTGCAGGCGTCGATCGGCATCTTCTGCACACCCGAGGAGGTGCAGCAACAGTGGGAGGACTGCCGCCGCGGCGTTGTCCCCGCCGATCCGACGCTGGTGCTGCAGATCCCGTCGGTACACGATCCTGACCTGGCGCCAGCGGGCAAGCACGCGGCGTCGGCGTTCGCGCTGTGGTTCCCGGTCGAAGGCAACATGGACGAAGAGGGGCGCTACGGCGCGGCCAAGGTCGAGATGGGCCAACGGGTGATCGACAAGATCAACCGCCTTGCGCCGAATTTCGAGCGCAGCATCATCCGGCACACCACGTTCACGCCCAAGCACATGGGGGTGATGTTCGGGGCGCCCGGTGGCGACTACTGCCACGGGCTGCTGCACTCCGACCAAGTCGGGCAGAACCGGCCGGGCCCCAGAGGCTTTATCGGCCAACCGATTCCGATTCAGGGGTTATATTTGGGCAGCGCCGGCTGCCACGGCGGCCCGGGAATCACCTTCACGCCCGGTTACAACGCCGGCCGCGCGGCGCTGGAAGACCGCTAGTCAGCCGCGGGCACCCAGCAATTCGTCCAGACAAGCGAGGAACTCCTCCGGCCGCGCCGGAGTGAACGCTGGCCGCGAACCCGGTATGTCAAGGGTGATCAGCGTCGACTTCAGCGGACGGTACAGGTCCAGCGGCAGCCAGCGGCGCAGATCCGGACTGCCCCAAATGTTGAACCGGCAGGTAAGAATGCCGAGGTCTTCGGCCTTGTACGAACGGATCTGGTCCAAACCGATCACCTTCGCCGTACCGGAAGGAAAATGGTAGCGGCGCAACGTGAGCGCCGCGCGGTCCAACTGGACCGCGCCGTCGTCGTAGCACAGATCGGCCACCGTGCTCATGCGCGGCAGCTCCTCAGCTCGTGCCCCCGCGTGGTCAGGCAGCGACCGTCGTCCAGGCGCCACTGCCAACCATGCAGATTGCACGTCAGCGTATTACCTTCGATCACACCAAATTTGGACAAATCCGCTTTCAAGTGCGGACAACGACGCGCAATCTCCCACCCGTCCAAGATGATCGAGGCCGAGTCATCATGCGATTCGGCGAACCAGCCGTCGGCGTAGGCAATTCGCTCGTCGGTCAAGCACTTGAAGAAGGTATACAGGTATTCGTTGTAGCCACCGACGCGCCAAGCCCGAAACCTAGTGGACAAGAAGATGGTGTTGACCCAGTCCGGCTCTTTGTCGCGCAGCACCGTGCGCACCAACTCCGGTTCGATCGCGAAGCCGTAACGGAACTTCTCGTCGGGAACACCTTCCCGCACAGCACGTTTCGGGAAATCCAAGATCACGGTCTCGGGGCCGATGACCAACTCCACCGGGTAGCCGATGCCATCGCAGATCTCGTCGCTCTGCAGCATGATCGGCTCGAACAGTGCGCGCAACGGCTCCAGCAGCGGCTCGCCGGTTGCGGGGGCCCAGGTGGCCTTCTCGGCGGCCAGCACCGGCGCCATCCGCTCGGCGAACGCCTCGATGTAGGCCGCTTTGCCGGTGGTGAAGATGGCTTCTACCTGGTCGGTGGGCAACGGGTGGCGCAGCGAATTCAGCGTTGAGCCGGCGAAATCGGCCACCGACCCCGGGATCATTAACAGACCACCGTCGTGGCCGTGGCTGCGCATCTGATCCAGGAACACCAACTGGTCGGGGAAGATGTTGGCCGGATCCCCATGGTCGTCGTTGAGGTGCCGCAGCTCGGCGTCCAGGAAGCACGGCGGACCAGCCGACGGCACCACCCAGGTCGCACCCACCTGGGCGATGTACTGGCGGGCGCGATCCATCTGCCGCTGCCGCTTCTGAATACCGAACGCCTCCTTGGCGCGAACCGGCATGTCGTAGACCATCGGGTACCAGATCGCGCCCGAATACTGCAGCAGATGCACATCGATCGCGCCGAAGTCGGCGGCCAGCACATCCAGGTCGACCGGGCGTGCGTCGTTCATGTTGAACAGGGTGGTCGCGCCATCGGAGACCACCAGCGCGGAGTCTCCGATCGGGCCGTCGGCGGGCGCGCGCAGGGCGATGACCATGACGTCAAGGTCGCCCTTGGGTCCCGACACCCGGTGCTGGACTGAGTCGGTGGTCTCGAAGAACCGGTGAAACCCCAGCTTCTCGAACTCGTTGCGCAGGTCGGGCACCGGAAAATCGGGCAGCAGGACCAGCGCATCTTTGTTGACGTGCTCGGCCAGCAGCTTGGCGTCGAAGTGGTCCTTATGCAGGTGTGAGACGTACAGGTAATCGCAGGCGCCCAGCGCGTCCCAGTCCAGCTCGCGGTTGTCCGGAAACGGCACCCACGAGGCGAAGTAGGCCGGGTTGACCCACGGGTCGCACAGAATGCTGCCCGCATGGGTCTGGATCAGAAAGCCAGCATGACCGACGCTTGTGACCTGCACAAATACCTTCCGTTCACCCATCCGGGTGCCTGCAATCCCAGTCCAGAGCTTAGCTTGAGTCAGAGGTCGGGGTCCTGCCAGAGCCGCCGGTAGAAGGCGATGCGTACCGGGTCGGGGTCGATGCCGTAGGCGGAGAAGAACTCCGAGTCCCAGTCGCGGCCCGGGAAGTTCCACCCCAACGAAAGCGTTGCCACCGCCAGATCGGCCCACCGGTCGGCCAAGCCGAGTGCGCCCAGGTCCACGTGCCCGCAATAGCGGCCGACGTCGTCGATCAAGGTGTTGGGAGCGCACGCGTCGCCGTGGCAGACCACCAGCCGATCCACCTGGGGTGGCTCCGGCAGGTTCGCCCGGTGCATCGGAGACAGCTCGGCCATCCTGGTCGGCACCGACCAATCGAACGGGCACGACGACACCGGCAGACTGTCATGCATTGTGCGCAAGCCCACAGCGATGGCCCGCACCGCGACCTCCGGTGCCGACCTAAAGCGCGGGTGAACCGCGGACACACCGGGCAACCCGCGGGTATGCAGCCATGCGCGGCCCTGCTCGTCGGTACCGAAGTCCAACACCCGCGGCACCGGAATGTACCGCCCCGCCCAGCGCAATCGGCGCGCTTCGCCGGCGAAGTCGTGGCCGCCACCAACCTTGACGAACTCGGTGAGCGACTCGGCGGACGAGCCGACCCGGAAGGTGACGCCGCCTAGCTCGTTGCGCCATATCGCACGCACGGGACGCCCTGCCGCCAGGCGGTCGACTACCGCCGGCACCTCGGGGGGCGACTCGGGGTACACCAGCGTTTCACCTCGCCTTTCTTTGCCACTTGGGCCACACGACGGGCTGGAGCACTAGGCTGAACTGCTGTGGAACCCGCATACGGCACTGCCATCACGCTCGCCCGGATGATCTTTCGCCTGCAGGGTCTCAAGATCTCCGTCAGCGGTGTGGAGAACCTCCCGACCAGTGGCGGCGCCGTGGTCGCAATTAACCACACCGGCTACCTGGACTTCATGCTGGCCGGTCTGCCCGCCTACCGCCAGGGCCTCGGCCGCAAAGTGCGGTTCATGGCCAAGCAGGAGGTTTTCGACCACAAGATCACTGGGCCGTTGATGCGTTCCTTCCGGCACATTCCGGTGGACCGAGACAGCGGCGCCGCTTCCTATAGCGCCGCCGTAGCGAACCTCAAAGCCGGTGAGCTGGTCGGCGTCTACCCGGAAGCGACGATCAGCCGCAGCTTCGAGATCAAGGAGTTCAAGTCCGGGGCGGGCCGGATGGCCATCGACGCGGGGGTTCCGATCGTCCCGCACATCGTCTGGGGCGCACAGCGGATCTGGACGAAGGATCACCCCAAGAAGATCTACCGCCCCAAGGTGCCCGTTCAGATCATCGTCGGCGAACCGATCGCCCCGACCCTGCCCGTCGACGAACTGAACGGCCTGCTGCGTTCCCGGATGCAGCATTTGCTGGTACGCGCGCAAGAGCAGTACGGGCCGCACCCGGCCGGCGAGTTCTGGGTGCCCCGCCGGCTGGGCGGCGGAGCGCCGTCGCTGGCCGAGGCAGCTCAGCTGGATGCCGAGGAGGCGGCGGCCAAAGCCGCCCGGCGTGCGGAAAAGGCCCACCCAGGGGGTGCCACGGAGCAGTGAGTGTCAGACATCGCACCAGCTCTAGGTGTGAAGGAGAATCGTGAAATGGCTGAGCCGGTATTTCGCATGCTGGAATATCTTGTTCCGTCGGTCGTGGCGCTGAACGGCAACAAGATCACTTATCAGGGTTTGGAGAACATTCCCGAGCGCGGCGGAGCGATCATCGCGCTCAACCACACGAGCTACGTGGACTGGATCCCGGCGTCGCTGGCCGCCAAGGAACGCAAGCGTCGGCTGCGGTTCATGATCAAAGCCGAGATGGCAGACGTGAAAGCGGTCAACTACGTCATCAAGCACATCCAGCTGATTCCAGTGGACCGCACCATGGGCGCCGAGGCGTACGCGGTGGCCGTGCAGCGGCTGCGCGAGGGTGAACTCGTCGGAGTGCACCCGGAGGCAACCATCAGCCGCAGCTTCGAGTTGCGGGAGTTCAAGACCGGCGCGGCCCGAATGGCGATCGAGGCGAACGTGCCGATCATCCCGATGATCGTCTGGGGCGCGCACCGGATCTGGCCCAAAGACCACCCGAAGAAGCTGTTCCGCAGCAAGGTGCCGATCACCGCCGCAATCGGACGGCCGCTGTGGCCGCAGGGCACCGCCGAAGAATTCAACGCTATCCTTCGGCAGGCGATGGAAGCGATGCTGCACTGGGTGCAGGAGCAGTATCCGCATCCCGAGGGCGAGTACTGGGTGCCGCGACGGCTGGGTGGCAGCGCGCCGACCCCGGACGAGTCCAAGGAATTCCGGATCGCCGAGTTGGCTGAGCGAGCGCAGAAACTCGGGTACGACGGCGTCACCTCTAAAAACCCGAAGAAGGCGGGCCACGCTGACGACTCCCGCCAGCCGTAGGCCTGCGCTCATCGGGTGCGACGTCGACGGCACCCTGTTCAACGAGGACGAGACCCTCACCCCGCGAACCCGGGCGGCGGTGCTGGCTGCTGTCGCCGACGGCGCTCAATTCGTGTTGGCCACCGGCCGCCCCCCGCGCTGGGTCAGGCCGGTCGTCGAGGCCCTGGGATTTGCGCCGATGGCCGTTTGCGCCAACGGCGCCGTCGTCTACGACCCCGAACACGACCGGGTGGTCTCTGCGCGCACCCTGTCCGTTGAGACCCTGGCGGTGCTGGCCGACATCACCCGCCGCGTCATACCCGGCGCGGGATTGGCGGTCGAGCGGATCGGGGAACGCGCACACGACTCGGCGACCCCGCAGTTCGTCAGCTCGCCGGGATATGAACACGCCTGGCTCAATCCCGACAACACCGAGGTGTCCTTCGACGATTTGCTCAGTGCGCCGGCGATCAAGCTGCTGATCCGCAAGGCGGGGGTGTCCAGCGCCGATATGGCGGCTGCGATGGCCGGGCAGATCGGCGCCGAGGGCGATCTGACGTACTCCACTAACAACGGTTTGCTCGAAATCGTGCCGCGCGGCATCAGCAAGGCCACCGGTCTGCGCGAGGTCGCCCGACCGCTGGGCATCGAGATCGGCGACGCGATCACGTTCGGCGACATGCCCAACGACATCCCGATGTTGCTGGAAGCGGGTTTGGGCGTGGCGATGGGCAACGCGCACCCCGAGGCGCGGGCCGCTGCCGACGAGGTGACGGCCCCCAACAGCGACGACGGCGTGGCACGGGTCCTTGAGCGATGGTGGTCTTGACATTGTTGCTCCCGAGATGTGGGAGACTGCCCGCGTGTTCGCGTATCGCCCGGGTTGCGACCGGAGTGGACCGGAGGGCGGGTAGTTGGGGTCAGATCTAGGTCCGCCTGAGGGTGCTGATGACGGTGGGTCCACGCCACGTGGGCCCCGCAGGGGTTCGTTCGGGGCAAACCGGCCCGACAAGAACCGGCCCGACAAGGACTTGCCCGACAAGGATTTTCCCGACAAGGTCGGGCCGGGCAATCTCGGACCCGGTAAGGCCGACACACCGCCGCCGCCCGTTGGGGGGGCCGACGCGGAAGCGACGGGGTCGAACCAGACTGACTGGCCGACAGCGGACGAGCCTGCCACGCCCCGCGGCAGCGTGCAGTTCCAGGACGCGGCCACCACCAAGCCGCGTCCGCCCACCCCGGCTGAGTTGCGCGCCCGGCAGAAGCACGAGGATCAACAGCGCGAGGCCGAAGAGGAGCGGCTGGCCGCCGAGGCCAAACGCCAGCGGCAGAAGCGCATCCTGATGGGCTCCGCCGCCGCCGTCGGGGTCGTCGGCCTGGTCGCGGGCGTGGGGTATTGGTTGCTCTCACCGCAGCATGTCACCGCCCAGTGCGTGCAGGACGACGCGAGCGGTCAACCGGTGATCGTCCCCGACAGCTACTGCACGGGGCACACGCCGGGCATGAACGGATTTTTCTTCTGGGGCGGCCACCAGTACCGCTACTACTACGGCAGTTCGGGGTCGGTCGGTCAGCGGCCCATCGGCGGGTCGACCTCCATCCCCAAAGGTGCGACCGTCACCACCAAATCGGGCACCACGATTCAGCGCGGCGGCCTCGGTGGCAGTGGTGGCAAGGGTGGGAGCGGCGGCTCGTGAAACGCGGCAGGACACCGCCGCGGCCGAACTGGCCGGCGATCGTCGAATCGCAGGGACTGGTTTACGGCACGCCGGCGCGCGACGCGAGCGGCGGCGACCGCCCGTACTGGGACGAGTCGGTCTACTACGAGTTCGAGATGGACGAAATCCTGGCGCTGGAAGCCGACGTCGAATTACTGCACTCGATGTGCCTGAACGCCGTCGAACAGATCGTCCTGATGGAGAGATACGCCGATTTCGGTCTGCCGGAATGGAGTTGGCCGCACATCGCCGAATCTTGGCGGCGCTCCGACCCACATGTGTACGGCCGCTTCGACTTACGCTACGACGGAAAGAAGCCGGCGGCCCTGCTCGAATACAACGCCGATACCCCGACCACGCTGCTGGAAGCCGCCATCGTGCAGTGGTATTGGCTCAAGGACAAGTTCCCCGGCGACGACCAATGGAACTCGTTGCACGAGCAGCTGGTTGATCGCTGGAAAGCCGTCCGGAATCTGTTGCCCAGCAATGAATTGCACTTCGCATGGTCTGGCGTGGAAACCACCGGTGAGGATCAGATCACCACAACCTACATGCAGGAGACCGCGGCGGAAGCCGGCTTCCAAACCGTCGGGCTGCTGATCGAAGACGTCGGATGGGATTCCGCACTGGAGCGGTTCGTGGACCTCGAGGAGGACCCGATCCAGGCGATCTTCAAGCTACACCCGTGGGAGTGGGTGCTCGATGACCAGTTCGGTAAGAACGTGGTTTCCACTCTGCCGCAGACGATGTGGATCGAGCCACTCTGGAAGACGCTGCTGTCGAACAAGGCGATCCTGGCAGTGCTGTGGGAGATGTATCCAGGACACCCGAACCTGCTCCCGGCCTACCTCGACGACCCGCACGAACTCACCGAGTACGTGCGAAAGCCCAAGCTGGGCCGGGAGGGCGCCAATGTCACCGTCGTCGGAGCCGGGATGGAAACCGCTACCGGCGGCTTCTACGGCGAAGAGGGGTTCGTCTACCAGCTGCTGGATCCGCTGCCGGAATTCGACGGCATGCGTCCCGCCCTCGGGGCGTGGGTGGTCGGGGATACCGCGGCGGGACTTGGCATCCGGGAGACCGCCGGACTCATCACCGACGACGGCGCGGCGTTCGTCCCGCATCGGATCCCACTCAAGTAACCGCAACAAGAAAGTTGGTCTTCGATGACGACATCCACTGTCGCAGCCAATTCCGGCTATTGGGACGCCGGCTACATGGCTGTGCTCGGTCGAGGCGCGGGTGCCATCGTCCTGTACGCGATCGTCGGGTTGGTGCTGATGCTGATCGGCTTCTACGCCATCGACCTGACCACGCCGGGCCCGTTGCGCAAGATGGTCGAAGCCGGCAAGCCGAACGCCATCATCGTTGCGGCCGCCGGGATGGTCAGCATGGCGCTGATTGTGGTGCTGGCGATCTATTCCTCGTCGGGAAAACTGTTGGAAGGCTTAGCTGGTTCGGCGATCTTCGGGTTGGTGGGGATCGTGGCTCAGGTGCTGATGATGCGGATTGCGACGTTCGCTCTAGGCGTCGACCTGGACCGGCTGTTCTACGGTGACGAGTTCAGCTACGACGCGCTCATGGTGGCCGCGGCGCAGTTTTCGCTCGGCATCGTGGTGGCGGTCGCCATACTCTGAATTGGCGAGATCGCGAAGGTAACCGCGCGGCGAAACGGCTCTCAGCTGCGCAACGACTTCGGCGGGACAGTGCCCGCAACCAGCGACGCGGCGTCAATGGTGCGCGGCCGATAGGCCAGCGACTGAAGCCTGGCCGACATCAGCCCCGCCGCGTCGGCGACGCGTTCTGACAACCCGCACAGAAATGCCCACTCATGCTCGTCACTACCGAAATACACGACCGTGTCGAAGGTTTCGCCGAAGCGACGCCAGGATGATCGCAACGTCTCGTTGCGCCACAACGTCGGGCAGCCAGCCTGGGCGACGACTACCTGGCCGACGCTTCGGCAGCGCTGCAGGAAGCCGGCGTCGTACAGGCGGTTGTGCTGCGCGGGTTCGGTGCGTTCGTCGGGCAGGTCGACCACCACGATGTCGTACGACGCGGTGACTTGGTCCACAAAATCCCACCCATCGGTGTAGTGGACCTTGACCGGGCCGAGCCCTTGCTCTGCCGCGTGCAATTCGTCGGTCGTGTAGCCGTAGGGCAGGTGCTGCGCGCATAGCCGCACCGCGTCGTGGTCGATGTCCACATGGTCGACGTGGGTAGCGCCGGCGGCCACCGCAATTTGGCTCACTACGCCCTCGCCGGAGCCAATGACGAGCACGCGCTCGATCTTGTCGGCCAACAAGAGCGCGGGTACCAGCAGCGCCTCGTGGTAGACCAGCTGGCTGAACTCGGTGCTTTGGCGCTCGTCGTCGCTGAATAAACTCACGCCCTGCTCGGTGCGACCGATCACCAGATGCTGAAAATTGGTGTGAACCTCACAGATTACCTCCGAGAGAAGCCAAATCCGGGAAATTCCCGGAGCTAGCGGCTCCACGACCCTTCCAGCCGCGGGAACGACGGGAGGAGTGAAAAGCGTTGGCAATGGGGCAAATCCATTGAAGTCGACGGAAGCATAGCTGGCGGTGTAGGCACCAGCATCCTCGATCCTGATGCGATCGCCGGCACGCAGCGTGACCGGAAGTGGATAGCTCTGGTACAGCACGTCGTCGCCATCGCAGGTCGGTCCGGCGATCACGGCATCCGCCAACGCATCCGCGTCGCGCGGGGTGCGCAGTCGATATCTGATGTACTCGTTCTCGGTTTCGGCCAGGCCGCCGTAACGCCCGATGTCGAGGTAGACCCACCGACGGCCGTCCGTGCCGGCGCGCACCCCCACGACTTCGCAGTCGATAGTGCCTGCTGAGCCCACGATTGCGCGGCCCGGCTCAAGTACGAGTTGCGGTGTATCCGTGCCGTAGTAGCCCCTCAGCGCAGCCGCCAGGGTGTCGGCGATGGCCTCAAGTGACGGGGCGGTCCCGGCGTACCGGAGGGGTAGTCCACCACCCGCGTTAACCACGGTGAGTCCATCGACGGTGTCGAATACCTCAGCGGCACAGCGGATACCGAGTTCCCACGCGGAAACGTCAAGCTGCTGGGAACCCACGTGAAAGGAAACACCGTACGGAGTGAGGCCGATCGACCGTGCGCGGACCAACAGGCCAGCAGCATCGGCGGGTACGCAGCCGAACTTGTGCCCGAACGGCGTCACCGAAGACGGAAATGGCGGAGCGATACGGCATTCCACCCGCGAGCCGGGCGCGTTGAGGGCGATCACGTCCAAGTCTTCCGGGGTGTCGAAGCTGAATAGCCGCACTCCATGCGAGTGCGCCGCAGCCACCGCGGCGGCTTTCTTGATCGTGTTACCGAACGCTAGGCGCCCGCCGTCGATGCCGGACCCAATACACGCTTCGGCCTCACCGATCGACGCGACGTCGAAGTCCGCGCCGCGCTCCGCGAGCAGGCGCAGTATGGGTGCGGCCGGATTCGCCTTGACGGCGTAGCGAATCCGCGCATCGGGCAGCGCCAGCTGCAGCGCCAGGAAATTGGCCCGCACCCGATCCAGATCGATCGTGAGGTAAGGGGTGCCCGCCACCCGATCAGACTAGTTGGGCGGGTGCGCGGGCATGGAGAAGTGTTCGGGCGGCACGTTCGGCCCGCTCGGTGGCTGCGTCGCCAGCGGCGTGGCGATCCCGTCCAGTACCTGGGTGATGTTTCCGGTCAGCCGCTCAAAGTTCAGCGTCCCATGCTGGAAGTTCTGGGTGATCTGCAGCGGTTCCTGGATCTCGGCACTGGTCGGCAGTCCGAGCGGCCCGTGTTCGTAGCTCTGCGATGCCCACGCCTCGTAGAGGGCGCCCGTGACCGGTTGCGCACCGGTGGCGGCGGACCAGTACATCGCACCCTTGGCGAAGGTGGCGAACCGCGATGCGCCGGCGCCGTCGGCTTCCGGTGAGGTGGGCGCGCCCAACGGGCTGCTCATACCGCCGATCTCCTGCCAGTGTCGGTAGATGGCACCGCCTTCCAGCGCCTTGATCAGTTCCTCCGGCGGATCATTGAAATGTGCTGCAATGTCCCGGATTTCGTCCATGAGCGCGTACGCTGCGTTGCCGGGGCAGTCGGTGTTGCCGACGTCGCGGTGGGTGAAGATGGCGGGCAGCTTCGCTATCGCGCCGGCGGGGTAGACGGTGTAAGAGCTACCCGCGGATTCCAGGTCCACCGTGCTCTTGGGGTCGACGTCGGCCATGCCTAGGCGCCACCCCAGCAGGCGCCCCACCGTGCGCAGTTGGATAGGGGTGGGTGGCACGTCGTCGAAGTTGCCGATCATCGCCACACCCCAGGTCTCGCGGTTGAACCCGCCGGTATGGAATGCCTCGACCGGCTTGGTAAGGCCGCCTGCGCTGCCCTCGAACACCTGTCCGTACTTGTCGACCAGCGCGTTGTACGCGATGTCGCACCAGCCCAGGGTCTTGCTGTGATACGTGTAGATCGCCTTGACGATCCCGGCCGATTCCAGCGGGGAGTAGTCGTTGCTGCCCGCGGTGTGGTGTACCACCCCGGCGCGGACGGCGCGGTCGTACTGCGGGGTGCCGCAGCGCAGCGATTCGTCGGCGCCCCATTCCGATCGGCTGATGATGGGTGGGGCCTGTCCCGGCATGGTGACACCGGCCGGCGGATTCCAGTGCGTCTCGGCGGGTGCTCGGGGTGGGGAGATGAGGATCGCGTTGAGATTCTGGCCGATCGGCTGTTCCTTGGAGACGGGCCGATATCCGAGATCAGCCGGCGCCGGCAGCGCTTGGGTTACCGGGGCATCCATCGGCCGCGTGACGGCGATCTGCACCGATGTCGTCGTTCCGACGAACACCGGTTCGGTGCTGCGCGGGTCAGTGCGAGTGCCCGCGCCGACCGTGCCGACCGGGTCGGGCGCCGAAGTTTGATATTCCGTCTGATACCAGGGACCCCAGGATCCGTCGGACCGTCTGGCGCGCACCCGGGCAGATGTGCCTGCCAAGTCGCCGGTGAGCGCTACCAGGGAAAACGGTGTGGCTTGGGAGAGTTCACGGACGGTCACTCCGCCACCAAGGCCGACTAGAGGCTGCTCGGCGAGTTCGGTCTCCCCTGCCGAAGGCACCGGCTGGGTGGCAGACCCGGGACGGACCAGCAGCCACGACACGATCACCACCGTCGCAACAAAGGCGGTCAGCAGCATCGGCGGAACGCGACTGCGGGACACGAGCTGATGTTACGTGTGTGTCCAATGATTCTGGTGTGACGACACGTGAACTGTTTCAGAAACCTGTCGACGACACCGCAGAGGTTGGCCGCCGGCCGGTTGTGCGGGCCGGGCGTGACTCTGCGGTGCCGTCAGGGGACAGGCTTTCAGGCCGATTAAATGCGCCGAAGCGGGCCTAAACGGGCGGGGCTTCCGTGGCCGCAGCGGGGATGGCCGCAGCGGCACCAGGAACCGCAGCCGCCGCGCCAGGTAGCGCCGCCGCGGCACCGGGTACGGCAGCCGCCGCACCGGGAAGCGCCGCCGCCGCACCGGGCAGAGCGCCCGCCGCGCCTGGCAGAGCGCCCGCCGCGCCCGGCACTGTGGCCGCTGCGGCGGGAATGCCGGCAACCGACGGGAGCGCCGGCGTTGCGCCGGCGGCAGCCCCCGGAGCACCCGCGGCCCCGCCTTGGACACCCTGCATGATCGCCGGCATGACCAGGCCCTTGAGCAGGTCAATCGCCTGGCTGGCACCCAGCTGGTTCGCTGCCTGCATGAGGTCGCTGACCAGTCCACCGCCACCGCCACTGCCGCCGGACCCGGCCGCTACCGGCGATAAGCCGGTTCCGCCGCCGAGCCCGGAAGTGTCACCCAGGATCGGGTAGGTGCCGTCGGCACCCGGATCCAAGCCGGCCGCAGGAGCGGTGATCGGCACCTCACCGGTGCCGGCGGCCGGAGTCAGCCCGGCCGTTCCGGGGGTCACCCCCGTCGGGCTGGTGAGTCCGGGGTTGCTCAGCGCCGGGTTGACTCCCGCACCCGTCGGGGACAACGCGGTGCCCGGTGAGGTCAGCGCTCCGGGGGTGGACGGCGTCAGGCCGGGGGTGGCCAGACCCGGGGTGGTGCCTAGGCCGGTGCCGCCGAGGCCGGGGCTGGCCAGGCTCGGGCTGGTGCCCAGGCCGGTAGTCCCCAGTCCGGTGCTCGCACCGCTGGTGCCGCCCAAGGCCGGAACCGGTGGCAGGTTCACCCCGAATTGCGATAGTCCCTGCGACAGCGCGGAAATTAACTCGTTCGGCAGGTCGGCCACGCTGGCTGCCCGCTTGAACTCGTGGTGCTCCACGGGTTTGGTGTCGGCGGTCGAGTCGTAAACAAGAAAGTAGGCGCACGGACTTGCGACTGCCAGGGCGGCGACCGCGCTCATGGCTGTCGACAGCTTGCGTCGGCGTCGGTTCGGCACGAAAGTCTCCTCAATCTGGACTACTCGGGTGTGGGCGCGAAACCCACATGACCGATGGTACGAGTGAGAATGGTGTGACTAGTGTGGCGATATCGAATCGTGAGGTGAGTGGATCCCAGGTGTGACGTTGCACCGACATATTGAGTTGCGGTCCGCTCGTACCTGGTGAAACCTGGTCCCGCGCGACCCGCCAAAACAGGTTTTGGCGGCAAGGTCGGATACCCTAGGCAACCGATGACCGCGCGTTTCGACCCCCACGATCGTTTCGACCTCTTCGTCGTCGGCTCCGGATTTTTCGGTCTGACGATTGCCGAGCGTGTGGCTACCCAGCTCGACAAGCGGGTTCTTGTCGTCGAGCGGCGGCCACACATCGGCGGTAACGCCTATTCCGAACCCGAGCCGCGAACCGGGATCGAGGTGCACAAGTACGGTGCGCACCTTTTCCATACCTCCAATAAGAAGGTGTGGGACTACGTCCGGCAGTTCACCGACTTCACCGGCTACCAACACCGGGTCTTCGCAATGCACAACGGGCAGGCCTACCAGTTCCCGATGGGCCTGGGTTTGGTGGCGCAGTTCTTCGGCCGCTACTACTCCCCGGAGGAAGCACGCAAGCTGATCGCCGAGCAGGCGGCCGAGATCAACAGTGCTGATGCACAGAACTTCGAAGAGAAGGCGATATCGCTGATCGGCCGGCCGCTCTACGAGGCGTTCATGAAGCACTACACGGCCAAGCAGTGGCAGACCGACCCCAAGGAGCTACCGGCGGCCAACATCACGCGGCTGCCGGTGCGCTACACATTCGACAACCGGTACTTCAACGACACCTACGAGGGCCTGCCGGTACACGGCTATACCGCTTGGCTGCAGAACATGGCCGCCGACAACCGCATCGAGGTCCGGCTAGACACCGACTGGTTCGACGTCCGCGACGACCTGCGCGCCGCGAATCCGGATGCACCCGTGGTGTACACCGGGCCGCTGGACCGCTACTTCGACTACGCCGAAGGCCGGCTCGGGTGGCGCACCCTGGACTTCGAGCTCGAGGTGCTCGAGGACCGCGGCGACTTCCAAGGGACCCCGGTGATGAACTACAACGACGCCGACGTCCCATACACCCGGATACACGAATTCCGCCACTTCCACCCCGAGCGTGACTATCCGACCGACAAGACGGTGATCATGCGCGAGTACTCCAGGTTCGCCGAAGACGACGACGAGCCCTACTATCCGATCAATACCGAGGCCGACCGCGCCCTGTTGGCCGCCTACCGGGCCAGGGCGAAGTCCGAGACCGCGGCAGCGAAGGTGCTGTTCGGCGGCCGCTTGGGCACCTACCAATACCTGGATATGCATATGGCAATCGCCAGCGCTTTGAGCATGTACGACAACGTCCTCGCGCCGCACTTGACGGACGGCGCTCCGCTCGAGGGAGCCCCGGCATGACCGCGGTGAGCCTGCTGTCCCGCATCATCCTGCCGCGCCCGGGCGAGCCGCTGGACGTGCGCAAGCTATACCTGACCGAGTCGACCACCAACGCCCGGCGGGCGCACGCGGCCAGCCGCACCTCGCTGCAGATCGGCGCCGAGTCCGAGGTGTCGTTCGCGACTTACTTCAACGCTTTCCCGGCCAGCTACTGGCGGCGCTGGTCGATCTGCGGCTCGGTGGTGCTGCGAGTCGAGCTGACCGGGGCCGGTCGCGTGGACGTCTACCGGACCAAGGCCACCGGCGCGCGCATCTTCGTCGAGGGCCGCGGCTTCGCCGGCACCGACGACGCCCCGGAAACCCTCGAGATCGAGGTGGGCCTGGGTCCGTTCGAGGACGGCGGCTGGATCTGGTTCGACATCACCACCGACACAAAGGTGACCCTGCTCGGTGGCGGGTGGTACGCGCCTATCCCCGCGCCGGGCACCGCCAACGTCGCCGTGGGCATACCGACGTTCAACCGACCCGCCGACTGCGCCAACGCACTGCGCGAACTTACCGCCGACCCACTCGTCGACGAGGTAATCGGCGCGGTGATCGTGCCGGATCAGGGCACCCGTAAGGTGCGCGACCACCCGGACTTTCCGGCGGCCGCAGAGCGATTGGGTGCCCGGCTCTCCATCCACGACCAGCCCAACCTCGGTGGCTCCGGCGGCTACAGCCGGGTGATGTACGAGGCGCTGAAAAACACCGACTGCCAACAGATCCTGTTCATGGACGACGACATCCGCATCGAACCGGACTCCATCCTGCGGGTGCTGGCAATGAGCCGGTTCGCCAAGTCCCCGATGCTGGTGGGTGGGCAGATGCTCAACCTGCAGGAGCCGTCGCACCTGCACATCATGGGCGAGGTGGTGGACCGGTCGAACTTCATGTGGACCGCAGCCGCGCACGCCGAGTACGACCACGACTTCGCCGAATATCCGCTCAACGACAAAGAGGACAAGAGCAAGCTGCTGCACCGGCGCATCGACGTTGATTACAACGGCTGGTGGACTTGCATGATCCCGCGGCAGGTCGCCGAGGAGCTGGGTCAGCCGTTGCCGCTTTTCATCAAGTGGGACGACGCCGACTACGGGCTGCGGGCCGCCGAGCACGGCTACCCGACCGTCACGCTGCCCGGCGCCGCGATCTGGCACATGGCCTGGAGCGACAAGGACGACGCGATCGACTGGCAGGCCTATTTCCATCTGCGTAACCGCTTGGTAGTCGCCGCGTTGCACTGGGACGGTGACGTCTCTGGGTTAGTCCGCAGCCATCTCAAGGCCACGCTGAAACACCTTGCCTGCCTTGAGTATTCAACGGTGGAGATCCAGAACCGGGCGATCGACGACTTCTTGGCCGGACCCGAGCACATCTTCTCCATCCTGGAATCGGCGTTGCCGGAAGTGCATCGTCTGCGCAAGTCCTACCCGGACGCGGTGGTGCTGCCGGCAGCCAGCGAGCTCCCGGCGCCGTTGCACAGGAACAGGGTGATGAAGCCGCCGGTGAATCCGGTGGTGATCGGCTACCGGCTGGCCCGCGGTGTCCTGCACAACCTCAAAGCCGCCAACCCGGTCAACCACGAACGGCCGGAGTACAACGTGCCGACTCAGGACGCCCGCTGGTTCCGGTTGTGCACGGTCGACGGCGTGACGGTGACAACGGCCGACGGATGCGGCGTCGTCTACCGTCAGCGCGACCGGACCAAGATGTTCACGTTGCTGACCCAGTCGCTGCGTCGGCAGCGTCAGCTGACCCGGCGCTTCGAGGAGATGCGCCGGGTGTACCGCGAGGCGCTTCCGGTGCTGTCCAGCAAGCAGAAGTGGGAGACGGTGCTGCTGCCGGCAGCTGGCGCGGCATCGCAAGAGTCCAGACATGGCTGACGCACTTCCGTCGGAGGAGCCGCCGTCCGGCGAAGTCGCCGCGATGGTGGCGGTCCAGGCCGCGCTGGCCGACCGTCCGGGGGTGCTCACCGTGGCGCGCGCGCTATCTCATTTTGGTGAGCACAGCATCGGCTGGATCGTCGTCGCGCTGTTTGGTGCCGTGCTGTCGCCTCGGCGGCGCCGGGAGTGGCTGGTGGCGGGGGCCGGCGCCTTTGTGGCGCATGCCGCGGCCGTGTTGGTCAAGCGTGTGGTGCGCCGGAAAAGGCCCCACCACCCGGCCATCGAGGTCAATGTCGGCACCCCCAGCCAGCTCAGCTTCCCCTCGGCGCATGCCACCTCCACGACGGCCGCGGCGATGCTGATGGGCCGGGCGTTGGGCCCAAGAAGGGGTCTCCCACTTCCCCTGGTGCTGGTTGCGCCCATGGCGTTGTCGCGGATCCTGCTGGGCGTGCATTACCCCAGCGATGTGGCGGCCGGAGTCGCGTTAGGTGCGGGGGTTGCCGGCATAGCCGTCCGGGCGGACGGCGCGGCCCGAAAGAGGTGGAAGCGATGAGTGGCGACGTGGCCGAGCAGGCCGAGAAGCCGGCCAAAGTGTTAGGGCCGCCGAGCAACTTGTTGACCGGGGTGATCAAGGCGATCCGTCCGCGGCAGTGGGTGAAGAACGTGCTGGTGCTCGCCGCGCCGCTGGCCGCGGCCGGACGGGGCAGCCATTATGACTTCGCCAAGCTGGCGACCGAGGTCGCTGTCGCCTTCACGGTGTTCAGCCTGGCGGCGTCGGCGATATACCTGGTCAACGACGTCCGCGATGTCGAGGCCGACCGAGAGCATCCCACCAAGAGGTTCCGCCCGATCGCCGCCGGAGTCGTGCCCGAATGGCTGGCGTATCTGCTGGCTGTGCTGCTGGGCTCGGCTTCGCTGGTCCTTTCCTGGCTGCTGACACCGAACCTGGCGGTGGTGATGGCGGTGTACCTCGCCATGCAACTCGCCTACTGCTTCGGCCTCAAGCACCAGGCGGTGCTCGACGTGTGCATCGTGTCGTCGGCGTATCTGATCCGGGCCATCGCCGGCGGTGCGGCCACCAATACCCATCTGTCCCAATGGTTTCTGCTGACGGCGGCCTTTGGCTCGCTGTTCATGGTGGCCGGTAAGCGCTATGCCGAGCTGCAGTTGGCCGAGCGCACCGGGGCCCAGATCCGCAAGTCGCTGGAAAGTTACACGAGCACCTACCTCCGTTTCGTCTGGACGATGTCGGCCACCGCCGTGGTGGTGTGTTACGGGCTGTGGGCCTTCGAGCGTGACGGCGCCAAGGGCTCGTGGTACGCGGTGTCGATGATCCCGTGGACGATCGCCATCCTGCGCTACGCGGTGGACGTCGACGGCGGGCTGGCTGGGGAGCCCGAGGACATCGCGCTGCGCGACCGCGTTCTGCAATTGCTAGCGCTGGCGTGGATCGCAACAGTGGGTGCTGCTGTTGCTTTCGGCTAGTCAACGACTCAAGGCGCTGCAAGCGGCGGCACGGCAGGTGGGAACACGCCGACCGGCGGTCCGTCGCGTCAAGTGGCCGGCATTTCCCTTCGGGATGATGACCCGGATCAGCCTGTGGGTCAGCGTGGCGGTGATCGCGACGCTGTTCGGCTGGGGTGCCTGGCAGCGCCGCTGGATCGCCGACGACGGGCTGATCGTGCTGCGCACGGTGCGTAACCTGCTGGCCGGCAATGGGCCGGTTTTCAACGCCGGCGAACGGGTCGAGGCGAACACCTCGACCGTTTGGACCTATCTGCTCTACGTCGGCAGCTGGGTGGGCGGACCCCTGCGATTGGAGTATGTGGCACTCGCCGTCGCCCTGACGCTGTCGGTGCTCGGTGTGGTGCTGCTGATGTTGGGTACTGCGCGGCTGTTCGCACCGAGCCTGCGAACTCGTCGCGCCGTCATGCTGCCCGCCGGAGCGCTGGTTTACATCGCGGTCCCGCCGGCACGCGACTTCGCCACCTCGGGTCTGGAAAGCGGTCTGGTGCTGGCATACCTGGGTCTGCTGTGGTGGATGATGGTTTGCTGGGCGCAGCCGCTGCGGGTCCGGCCGCAGAGCCAGGCGTTCATTGTCGCGTTGGCTTTCGTGGCGGGCTGCAGCGTGCTGGTGCGGCCCGAGTTGGCGCTGATCGGCGGTGCTGCGCTGGTGATGATGCTGATCGCGGCGCGCGGTTGGCGGCGCCGGGCGCTGATCGTGCTGGCGGGGGGTCTGTTGCCGGTCGCATACCAGATCTTCCGGATGGGCTACTACGGCTTGCTGGTGCCCGGGACGGCCCTGGCCAAGGACGCGGCGGGCGACAAGTGGGCGCAGGGAATGATCTATTTGTCCAACTTCAACCAGCCGTACTTGCTGTGGGTCCCGGTGGTGCTGTTGGTGCCACTGGGGATCGTGCTGATGCTGATGCGGCGGCGGCCGTCGTTCCTGCGTCCCACGCTGGCGCCCGACTATGGCCGGGTGGCCCGGTCGGTGCAGAGCCCGACAGCCGTGGTGGTCTGGATGCTCGTCAGCGGTCTCTTGCAGGCGCTGTACTGGATCCGTCAGGGCGGCGACTTCATGCACGGCCGCGTGCTGCTAGCGCCGTTGTTCTGTTTGCTGGCGCCGATCGCGGTGATCCCGGTGCTTATCCCGGACGGAAAGGACTTCAGCCGCGAGACCGGCTACTGGCTGGCCGGCGCGGTGAGTGCGCTGTGGCTGGGCCTCGCGGGATGGTCGTTGTGGGCGGCGAACTCGCCAGGGATGGGCGACGACGCCACGCACGTCACCTATACCGGGATCGTCGATGAACGCCGCTTCTACGCCCAGGCCACCGGCCGGGCGCACCCGCTGACCGCTGCGGACTACCTCGATTACCCGCGGATGGCAGCGGTCCTGGTGGCACTCAACAACACCCCGCAGGGTGCGCTGCTGCTGCCGTCGGGCAATTACACCCAGTGGGATTTGGTACCGATGATCCCGCCGGGCAGCGCACCGGGCATCCCCGGCGACCTCAAGCCGCAGCACACGGTGTTCTTCACCAACCTGGGCATGGTGGGCATGAACGTGGGTCTCAACGTGCGGGTGATCGACCAGATCGGCTTGGCGAACCCACTGGCCGCGCACACCGAACGGTTGAAACACGGCCGCATCGGCCACGACAAGAACCTGTTCCCCGACTGGGTGGTGGCTGACGGGCCGTGGGTGAAGTGGCCGCCCGGCATCCCCGCCTACCTCGACCAACAGTGGGTGGCCGAAGCCGAGGCCGCCCTGAAGTGCCCCGCGACCCAGGCGGTGCTCAACTCCGTCCGCGCGCCCATGACGCTGCGCCGATTCGTGTCCAACGTGCTGCACGCCTATGAGTTCACCCAATATCGGATCGACCGGATTCCGCTCAACGAACTCATCAAGTGCGGCCTCGAGGTGCCGCGACTGCCACCGGCCCCGCCCCGGGACTGAAGTTGAACGTCCGCCAAATCCCGACGAAATTTTTTTCCGCCGTACCAGAACCGGTGCTCACCGCCGCCGGAGCCGGACTGCCAGCAACTTCACATCTGAGCTGTCACCAGCGAGCCACCCGTTATCGGCACATGCGGAAACGCCTTCCCCGGACGGGGTTTCAGCAGTGTCAATAAGACCGAAACCCGGGCCGATAGCGCCGTGAGCGACGTCCCGGGGGAGAACGGGTGCCGCAACGTATGGTTCACTAAACGAGCACTGCAGCGCCGCGTGCGTGCAGTCTGACCCAATTCGGGACGCGCCCCCAAGCACAACGATGCGTAAGGATGTGCCCACAAGGATGAGGATGAGGAAGCAAGGATGAAGCTTGTTGACAGGTTTCGTGGCGCCGTGACAGGTATGCCGCGCCGACTCATGGTGGGAGCCGTAGGTGCGGCCCTGCTATCGGGTCTGGTCGGCGTCGTCGGCGGCTCGGCGACCGCGGGTGCCTTCTCGCGGCCTGGCCTGCCGGTGGAGTACCTGCAGGTACCCTCCGCGGCGATGGGCCGCAACATCAAGGTCCAGTTCCAGAGCGGTGGGGCCAACGCGCCCGCGCTGTACCTGCTCGACGGCATGCGTGCCCAGGAGGACTACAACGGCTGGGACATCAACACCCCGGCATTCGAGTGGTACCTGCAGTCCGGTTTGGCCGTGGTCATGCCGGTCGGCGGGCAGTCCAGCTTCTACTCCGACTGGTACAACCCGGCCTGCGGTAAGGCCGGCTGCACCACCTACAAGTGGGAGACCTTCCTGACCAGTGAGCTGCCCGCCTACCTGGCGGCCAACAAGCAGGTCAAGCCGACCGGCAGTGCCGCGGTTGGTCTGTCGATGGCTGGTTCGTCCGCGCTGATCCTGGCCGCCTACCACCCCGAGCAGTTCATCTATGCCGGCTCGCTGTCGGCGCTGCTCGACCCGTCCCAGGCGATGGGGCCGTCGCTGATTGGCCTGGCCATGGGCGACGCCGGTGGCTACAAGGCCTCCGACATGTGGGGTCCCAAGGACGACCCGGCGTGGCAGCGCAACGACCCGTCGCTGCAGGTCGGCCGACTGGTCTCGAACAACACCCGCATCTGGATCTACTGCGGTAACGGCAAGCCGTCCGAGCTGGGTGGCGACAACCTGCCGGCCAAGTTCCTGGAAGGCTTCGTTCGCGACAGCAACCTGAAGTTCCAGCAGGCCTACACCAGCGCCGGTGGCCACAACGCTACGTTCAACTTCGACGCCAACGGCACGCACAGCTGGGAGTACTGGGGCCAGCAGCTCAACGCGATGAAGGGCGACCTGCAGTCGACGCTGGGGGCCACCCCCGGCGCCGGGCCTGCCACCGCAGCAGCCCCCGCGCAGGGCCAGGGCACCTAGTCACCGCTAGGCGTTCACAGCACAACGCAACGGACGGCGGCGACCCCATGGGGTCGCCGCCGTTTGTTATTGGCTCGTAAGCGCCTCTTTATCCTGCCGATATGGGTGTGGTTAGCTACCTCTCGGGCCAGATTGTTGCCGGGGCCTGTCACAGGGGCGGTAGTTGACACGATGGAGGTGCACATGAGGGGTCTGTCGGTGCTGCTGCGACTGCTCTGCGTCGGCGCGCTGGCGATCACGCTCGGCGTGATCGTGGGGATACCGTCGGGGTCCACGGGCACCGCGAAGGCCGCCCCGTACGAGACCCTGATGGTGCCTTCGGCCGCGATGGGCCGCGACATCCCGGTGGCGTTCCTGGCCGGCGGGCCGCACGCGGTGTATCTGCTGGACGCCGCCGACGCCGGCCCCGACGTGAGCAACTGGGTTACCGCTGGCAACGCGATGAACACGCTGGGTGGCAAGGGGATCTCGGTGGTCGCCCCCGCCGGCGGTGCGTACAGCATGTACACGAACTGGGAGCAGGACGGCAGCAAGCAGTGGGACACCTTCCTGTCCAGTGAGCTGCCCGACTGGCTGGCCGCCAACAGGGGCCTGGCCCCCGGCGGACACGGTGTCGTCGGCGCCTCGCAGGGCGGTTACGCCGCCATGGCGCTGGCCGCATTCCACCCGGATCGGTTTGGCTTTGCGGGGTCGCTGTCCGGCTTCCTGTACCCGTCGGAAACCTTCACCAACGGCGCGATCCTGGCGGGACTGCAGCAGTTCGGAGGGGTGGACGGCAACGGCATGTGGGGAGCCCCACAGCTGGGCCGCTGGAAGTGGCACGACCCGTGGGTGCACGAGGCGCTGCTGGCGCAGAACAACACGAGGGTGTGGGTGTGGAGCCCCACCACCGGTGCCTCCAGCAATCCCGCCGCCATGCTGGGCGCTGGGGACGCGGCGATGGGCACCAGCAGGTCCTTCTACCAGCATTATCGTGAGGTCGGCGGCCACAACGGCCACTTCGATTTCCCGGGCGGCGGCGACAACGGCTGGGGCTCGTGGGCCGGCCAGCTGGGCGCCATGTCCGGCGACATCGTCGGCGCCATCCGCTGACCGGGCGCCCGCGTCGCCTGGATAGCACGCCGCGACGGGCCGGTACCGTATAAGGAGCGCAGTAGCGGGTCTGGCTAGTACGGACGTGTCGCTGTGCGGGTGACTCAGGGCGCGACGGTGCGCTTATCGCCCAGCCCATTCACCAGGGACCCGCCGGGCTTCCTACCGGACTGTGTTAGCAGGAGAACATGGCCAACACCACCCGCCGCAAGCGGCAACGACGACTGGCCTGGCTGGCGGCCGCCTCGATGGCCTTGGCGGTGACCATGGTCATCATTGCTGCGGTGACGCTGTTGCGTGACCGCGGCACCGCACCCAGCGCGGTGCCCCCCGGAGTGCTGCCGCCGGGTCCCTCGCCCAGCTCACAACACAAGAAGCCGCGGCCGGCGTCCCAGGACGCCTCTTGCCCCGACGTGCAGTTGGTGTCGATTCCGGGAACCTGGGAGTCCTGGCCGACGCAAGACCCGCTGAACCCGGTGCAGTTTCCGAAGGCGTTGTTGCTCAACGTGACCGGTCCGATCAGGCAGCAGTTCGACCAGTCCCGGGTAGAGACCTACACCGTCCCCTACACAGCGCAGTTCCGGAACCCGCTGAGTGCCGACGACCAGATGAGCTATAACGACAGCCGCGCGGAGGGCACCCGGGCGACTGTCAAGGCGATCACCGACATGAATAACAAGTGCCCGCTCACCAGCTACGTGATCATCGGATTCTCGCAGGGCGCGGTGATCGGCGGTGACGTCGCCAGCGACATCGGCAACGGTCGCGGGCCCGTCGACGAGGATCTGGTGCTGGGAGTGACGTTGATCGCCGACGGCCGCCGCGAGGGCGGGGTAGGTAACAACATCCCGCCGACACCGCCCGGCGTAGGGGCGGAGGTGACCTTGCATGAGGTACCGGTGCTGGCCGGACTCGGCCTGACCATGACCGGCGCGCGACCAGGAGGATTCGGAGCGCTGGATGCCCGGACCAACGAAATTTGCGCCGAGGGAGATCTGATCTGTGCGGCGCCTAAGGAGGCGTTCAGCCCCGCGAATCTGCCCACCACGTTGAACACTCTGGCCGGTGGCGCGGGCCAACCCATCCATGCGTTGTACGCCACAACCGACTTCTGGAGCTCCGACGGACAGTCGGCCACCCAATGGACGTTGAACTGGGCACATGGGGTGCTGGACAAGGCCCCGCACCCCAAACACGGGTGACTTACCCGGACACAGCGCCCAGTGCGGCGGTTGCCGCTGCGATGAGGCGTACCTTGTGATTTGGTCTGCCGCTCAGCGACCCTTAACATTAAGAAAAAATTAAGAGCAAGTGGTTTGTCCGCGCGGGGCGAAACCGACAACGACCAGCTCCTCGTCCGGAGCGGTTCGGTGCCGGATTGCGCGCGGGCTTGCGCCCGGCGTGAGCCGGTCGCGTCGGGAATACCCACCGAGGTGAACCGAAAACCAGTGAGCTTGGCAACAGGAGAGAGGGCGCATGGCCTACCACAACCCGTTCATCGTCAACGGCAAGATCAAGTTCCCGCAGAACACCAACTTGGTCCGTCACGTCGAGAAGTGGGCGAAGGTTCGTGGCGACAAGCTGGCGTACCGGTTCCTGGACTACTCCACCGAACGCGACGGCATCGAACGCGACATCCTCTGGTCGGAGTTCAGCGCCCGCAACCGGGCCGTGGGTGCCCGACTGCAGCAGGTCACCCAGCCCGGTGACCGCATCGCCATCCTGTGCCCCCAGAACCTGGACTATCTGATCTCTTTCTTCGGCGCGCTGTACTCGGGCCGGATCGCCGTACCGCTGTTCGACCCGGCCGAACCCGGCCACGTCGGCCGACTGCACGCCGTGCTCGACGACTGCACGCCCTCGACGATCCTGACCACCACCGAATCCGCCGAGGGAGTGCGCAAGTTCATCCGGGCCCGTTCGGTGAAGGAGCGGCCCCGCGTGATCGCGGTCGACGCGGTGCCCAACGAGGTGGCCACCACCTGGCAGGAGCCGGTCGCCGACGAGACCACCATTGCCTACCTGCAGTACACCTCCGGCTCCACCCGCACCCCGACCGGCGTGCAGATCACCCATCTGAACCTGCCCACAAACGTGTTGCAGACGCTGGTCGCGCTGGAGGGTAACGAAGGTGACCGCGGCCTGAGTTGGCTGCCGTTCTTCCACGACATGGGCCTGATCACCGCGCTATGTGCACCGGTGCTTGGCCAGAGCTTCACCTTCATGACCCCCGCGGCGTTCGTGCGGCGGCCCGGGCGCTGGATCCGCGAACTTGCCCGCAAGCCCGGCGAGACCGGCGGCGTCTACTCGGCCGCACCCAACTTTGCGTTCGAGCACGCCGCGGTGCGCGGCGTGCCCAAGGAGGGTGAGCCGCCGCTGGACCTGAGCAACGTCAAGGGCATCCTCAACGGCAGCGAGCCCGTGTCGCCGGCCTCGATGCGCAAGTTCTTCAAAGCATTCGAGCCTTACGGCCTCAAGCCCACGGCAGTCAAGCCTTCTTACGGATTGGCGGAGGCGACGCTGTTCGTCTCGACCACACCGATGGACCAAGAACCCAGGATCATCCACGTCGACCGCGACGAGCTGAACAACCAGCGTTTCGTCGAGGTCGCCGCCGACGCGCCCAACGCGGTCGCACAGGTTTCGGCGGGCAAGGTCGGCGTCGACGAGTGGGCGGTCATCGTCGATGCCGACTCGGCCAGCGAGTTGCCGGACGGACAGATCGGCGAGATCTGGCTGCACGGCAACAACCTCGGTGTCGGCTACTGGGGCAAGGAAGCAGAGACCAGCGACGTCTTCAAGAACATCCTCAAGTCCCGGGTCGCCGAGTCGCACGCCGAGGGAGCACCGGACGACGGGATGTGGGTGCGCACCGGCGACTTCGGCACCTACCACGATGGCCACCTCTACATCGCGGGCCGGATCAAAGACCTGGTCATCATCGACGGCCGCAACCATTACCCGCAGGACCTGGAGTACACCGCCCAGGAAGCCAGCAAGGCGTTGCGGGTGGGCTATGTCGCGGCCTTCTCGGTACCCGCCAACCAGCTACCGCAGAAGGTGTTCGACGACCCGCACGCCGGTCTGGCCGCCGACCCCGACGACACCTCCGAACAGCTGGTGATCGTCGCCGAGCGTGCCGCCGGCGCGCATAAGCTGGAATACCAGCCGATTGCCGACGACATCCGCGCGGCCATCGCCGTGGGGCACGGCGTAACCGTGCGCGACGTGCTGCTGGTGCAGGCCGGCTCGATTCCGCGCACCTCCAGCGGCAAGATCGGTCGCCGCGCCTGCCGCACGGCCTACATCGACGGCAGTTTGCGCAGCGGCGTTAGTTCGCCGACGGCCTTCGCCACCTAGGAATGAAGCCGGGAATGACCCCCGGGACTGAACCCGGCCTGAAACAAGACTGAACAAGGTAACTATGTCTGAGATCGAGAATTCCCAGGAGAACCTGCCCGCCAAGACGACAAGCAACGAGGGCATCACAACTGTCCCCGAGATGCGCCGCTGGCTGCGTGAATGGGTGGGCAAGGCGGTCGGGAAGTCGCCGGACTCGATCGACGAGTCGGTGCCGATGGTGGAGCTGGGCCTGGCGTCGCGTGATGCGGTGGCAATGGCCGCCGACATCGAGGACCTGACCGGCGTCACCCTGTCCGTCGCGGTCGCGTTCCAGCATCCGACCATCGAGTCGCTGGCGACTCGGATCATCGAGGGCGAACCCGAGGTACAAGAAGACGCCGCGGATGCCCTCGATTGGACACGCGCCGGACCGGCCGAGCGGGTGGATATCGCGGTTGTGGGCCTTTCCACCCGGTTGCCCGGCGACATGAACTCCCCGGCTGAGACGTGGCAGGCGCTGATGGAGGGCCGCGACGCCATCACCGACCTGCCCGATGGGCGCTGGTCGGAGTTCCTGGTCGAACCGCGGCTGGCCGAACGCGTCGGAAAGGCGCGCACCCGCGGCGGCTATCTGAAAGACATCAAGGGCTTCGACTCGGAGTTCTTCGCGGTCGCCAAGACCGAGGCCGACAACATCGACCCACAGCAGCGGATGGCGCTGGAGCTGACCTGGGAAGCACTCGAGAACGCGCGCATCCCGGCGTCGAGCCTGCGCGGCGAGTCGGTGGGCGTCTTCGTCGGCGTCACCAATAACGACTATGGCTTCCTAGCCATCTCGGACCCCAGCGTGGCCCACCCGTATGCGATCACCGGTAACTCGGGGGCGATCATCGCCAACCGGGTGTCCTACTTCTACGACTTCCGCGGCCCGTCGGTCATGGTCGACACCGCATGCTCTAGTTCGCTGGTCGCCATCCACCAGGCCGTGCAGGCGCTGCGCAACGGCGAAGCCGACGTGGCGGTGGCCGGCGGTGTCAACGCGTTGATCACGCCCGCGGTCACCCTCGGGTTCGACGAGATCGGCGCGGTGTTGGCGCCGGACGGCCGGATCAAATCATTCTCTTCGGACGCCGACGGCTACACCCGCTCTGAGGGCGCCGGGATGCTGGTGCTCAAACGCGTCGACGACGCCCGCCGCGACGGCGACCAGATTCTGGCCGTGATCGCCGGCACGGCCGTCAACCACGACGGCCGGTCCAACGGACTGATTGCCCCCAACCAGGACGCTCAGGCCGACGTGCTGCGCCGCGCCTACAAGGACGCCGGCATCGATCCCCGCACCGTCGACTACGTCGAGGCGCACGGCACCGGCACCATCCTGGGTGACCCGATCGAGGCCGAGGCGCTGGGCCGCGTGGTCGGCAAGGGCCGCCCCGCCGAT
The DNA here is from genome assembly GCF_013466425.1 of Mycobacterium vicinigordonae. Taxonomy (NCBI): domain Bacteria; kingdom Bacillati; phylum Actinomycetota; class Actinomycetes; order Mycobacteriales; family Mycobacteriaceae; genus Mycobacterium; species Mycobacterium vicinigordonae. The sequence goes on along the minus strand of NZ_CP059165.1, from coordinate 6,100,560 downwards.
CGGCCCGCGCTGCTGGGTGCGATCAAGACCAACATCGGCCACACCGAGGCGGCCGCCGGGGTGGCCAGCATGGCCAAGGTGGTGCTGGCTCTGCAGCACGACAAGCTGCCCCCGTCGATCAACTTCGCCGGCCCCAGCCCGTACATCGACTTCGACGCGATGCGGCTGAAGGTGGTCACCGAGCCCACCGACTGGCCGCGGTACGGCGGCTATGCGCTGGCCGGGGTGTCCAGCTTCGGCTTCGGTGGCGCAAACGCCCACGTGGTCGTGCGTGAGGTGCTGCCCCGCGATGTCATCGAGCGTGAGGTCGAGGTGGAAACGGCACCGCAGGCGGCGGTTGTCTCCGCCGGTGGCGATTTGGCCGAAGGTGCAGGCCACTCGCTGCGGTTCGACGAGTACGGCGAGATCCTCGCCGACGGCGCCGCACCCGTGGCGGAGCCGGCGTACGAGCTGCCCGGTGTCACCGAAGAAGCACTGGCGCTCAAGGAAGCAGCGCTGCAAGAGCTCGCGGCGCAGGAAGTCGCCGAGCCGCTCATTCCGCTGGTCGTCTCGGCGTTCCTGACCTCCCGGAAGAAGGCGGCCGCCGCCGAGCTGGCCGACTGGATGGAAAGCCCCGAGGGCCAGGCGTCCTCGCTGGAGTCGATTGGGCGCGCGCTGTCGCGGCGTAACCATGGGCGTTCCCGCGCGGTGGTGCTGGCCCACAACCACGAAGAGGCCGTCAAGGGTCTGCGTGCGGTTGCCGAAGGCAAGCAACGGCCCAACGTGTTCAGCGTCGACGGGCCGGTGACCAACGGCCCGGTATGGGTGATGGCCGGTTTCGGTGCGCAGCACCGCAAGATGGCCAAGAGCCTGTACTTGCGCAACGAGGTCTTCGCCGAATGGATCGAGAAGGTCGATGCGCTGATCCAGGACGAGCGCGGCTATTCGGTGCTCGAGCTGATCCTGGACGACTCGCACGAGTACGGCATCGAAACCAGCAACGTCACCATCTTCGCGATCCAGATCGCGCTCGGTGAACTGCTCAAGCACCACGGCGCCAAACCCGCCGCGGTGGTGGGTCAGTCGCTGGGCGAGCCCGCGTCGGCTTACTTCGCCGGCGGGTTGTCGCTGCGGGACGCGACCCGGGTGATTTGCTCGCGCTCGCACCTAATGGGCGAGGGTGAGGCGATGCTGTTCGGCGAGTACATCCGGTTCATGGCGATCGTCGAGTACTCCGCGGACGAGCTCAAGACGGTGTTCGCCGACTTCCCCGATCTGGAGGTGTGCGTTTACGCCGCGCCGAGCCAGACCGTCATCGGCGGGCCGCCGGAGCAAATCGACGCGATCGTCGCCCGCGCGGAGTCCGAGGGCAAGTTCGCCCGCAAGCTGCAGACCAAGGGCGCCGGGCACACGTCGCAGATGGATCCGCTGCTCGGTGAGTTCTCCGCCGAACTGCAGGGCATCAAGCCGCTGAGTCCGTCCGTCGGCATCTTCTCGACGGTGCACGAAGGCACATTCGTCAAGCCCGGCGGCGAGCCGATCCACGATGTGGAGTACTGGATGAAGGGGATGCGGCACTCGGTCTACTTCACCCACGGCATCCGCAACGCGGTGGACAGTGGGTACACCACGTTCCTGGAGTTGGCGCCCAACCCAGTAGCGCTGATGCAGGTGGGTCTGACCACCGCCGACGCGGGCCTGCATGATGCCCAGCTGATCGCGACGCTGGCCCGCAAGCAGGACGAGGTCGAGTCGATGATCTCGACAATGGCTCAGCTCTACGTGTACGGCCACGACCTGGATGTGCGGACGCTGTTCACCCGGGCATCTGGGCCCCAGGACTTTGCGGCTATTCCGCCGACCCGGTTCAAGCGCAAGGAGCACTGGCTCGACGCGCACTTCGCCGGTGACAGCTCGGTGCTGATGCCCGGTAGCCACGTCGCGTTGCCGGACGGCCGGCACGTGTGGGAGTACGCGCCGCGGGAGAAGACCGACCTCGCCGCGTTGGTACGGTCCGCCGCGACGACGGTCTTGCCCGATGCCGTGTTGACCGCCGCCGAGCAGCGCGCGGTGCCCGGCCTGGGTGCGCGTCTGGTGACGACGATGACGCGGCATCCCGGCGGGGCATCGGTGCAGGTGCACGCCCGCATCGAGGAGTCGTTCACGCTGATCTACGACGCGCTGGTGACCCGGGGTGGTACGGAATCGGTATTGCCGGTCGCTCAGGTGAGCTCCGGGACGGCGATCGCATCCGCCGAGGCCATGCCGGATGTCGCGGCAGCGGCACCGGAAGCCCACGACGATGACGCCGAAACGCTGGGCGACAGCCTCACCACCCGCTATATGCCGGCCGGCTTCACCAAGTGGTCACCGGAGTCTGGCGAGACGATCGCCGAACGGCTGGGGGCCATCGTCGGTGCGGCAATGGGCTACGAGCCCGAGGACCTGCCGTGGGAGGTGCCGCTGATCGAGCTGGGGTTGGACTCGCTGATGGCGGTGCGGATCAAGAACCGCGTCGAGTATGACTTCGACCTGCCCCCGATCCAGCTGACGGCGGTGCGTGACGCCAATCTGTACAACGTCGAGAAGCTGATCGAGTATGCGATCGAGCACCGCGACGAGGTCGAGGCGCTGCATGAGCACCAGAAGACGCAGACGGCCGAGGACATCGCGCGGGCGCAGGCAGAGTTGATTCACGCCAAGGCCGTCAAGGCTCCGGTTGAAGCGGCTCCCGCGCAGGCTCCGGCTGCCGAGGCGACCGCGGAGGTGCCTTCGGAGGCGCCCGCGCCGCCGCCGTCCGACGTGCCGATCCCGCCGCCGCCGACGAACCCTGCCGGCCCGGCGGCTAACGGCTCCAACGGTGAGCAGCCGAAGGCAGACCTCAAGGGCGCCGCCGAGGCACTCAACCAGGAGGCCGTGGCCAGGGCCCTGAACTCCGATGTGCCGCCGCGTGACGCGGCCGAACGGGTCGTCTTCGCCACGTGGGCGATCGTCACCGGCAAGTCCGCGGGCGGCATCTTCAACCCGCTGCCCAAACTGGACGACGAGAAGGCGGCCAAGATGGCGCAGCGGTTGTCCGAGCGCGCCGAAGGTCCGATCACCGCCGAAGACGTGCAGAGCTCGCAGAACATTGAGGCGCTGGCCGACAAGGTGCGCGGGTACCTGGAGGCCGGGGTGATCGACGGCTTCGTGCGCACCCTGCGCGCACGGCCGGAGGGCAGCACCAAGGCGCCGGTCTTTGTGTTCCACCCGGCCGGAGGTTCGACGGTGGTCTACGAGCCGCTGCTGGCCCGCCTGCCCGCGGACACCCCGATGTACGGTTTCGAACGAGTCGAGGGGTCGATCGAAGAGCGTGCCGCGCAGTACGTTCCGAAGCTGATCGAGATGCAGGGCGACGGGCCTTACATTCTGGTCGGCTGGTCGCTGGGTGGGGTGCTGGCCTACGCCTGCGCGATCGGACTCAAGCGACTGGGCAAAGACGTCCGGTTCGTCGGGCTGATCGACGCGGTGCGCGCCGGCGAGGAGATCCCGCAGACAAAGGAAGAGGTCCGCAAACGCTGGGACCGCTACGCCAAGTTCGCCGAGAAGACGTTCAACGTCACCGTTCCGCCGATCCCGTACGAGCAGCTCGAGGAGCTCGACGACGAGGGTCAGGTCCGGTTCGTGCTGGAGGCGGTGAGCCAGAGCGGGGTGCAGATTCCGGCCGGCATCATCGAGCACCAGCGGACGTCGTACCTGGACAACCGGGCGATCGACACCGCCGAGATCCAGCCGTTCGATGGGCATGTCACGCTCTACATGGCCGATCGCTACCATGACGACGCGATCATGTTCGAGCCACGGTATGCCGTCCGCAAACCGGACGGCGGCTGGGGTGAGTACGTTTCCGACCTCGAGGTCGTGCCGATCGGTGGTGAGCACATCCAGGCCATCGACGAGCCGATCATCGCCAAGGTGGGCGAACATATGAGTCGTGCCCTGGACAACATCGATGCCGCACGGACCAGTTAGGTAGCCACGTGACCGAAGCAGCTCCAGCCCCCGTCGTCGTCCATTCCACCGCCGAGAAGCTGGCCGAGCTTCGTGACCGCTTGGAGCTGGCCAAGGAACCCGGCGGCGAGAAGGCTGCCGCCAAGCGCGAGAAAAAGGGCATCCCAAGTGCGCGGGCCCGCGTGCATGCCCTGCTGGACCCGGGCACCTTCTTTGAGATCGGTGCGCTGTGCAAGACCCCGGGCGACCCGAACGCGCTGTACGGCGACGGGGTGGTCACCGGTCACGGGTTGATCGACGGTCGCCCGGTCGGAGTGTTCTCGCACGACCAGACCGTGTTCCAGGGCACCGTCGGGGAGATGTTCGGCCGCAAGGTCGCGCGCCTGATGGAGTGGTGCGCGATGGTCAACTGCCCGATTATCGGCATCCAGGACTCCGGCGGCGCCCGCATCCAGGACGCGGCTACCTCGCTGGCCTGGTACGCCGAACTTGGCCGGCGTCACGAGATCCTGTCCGGGCAGGTGCCGCAGATCTCCTTGATCTTCGGAAAGTGCGCGGGCGGTGCGGTGTATTCGCCAATCCAGGATGATTTGCTGGTCGCGGTCCGCGACCAGGGCTACTTCTTCGTCACCGGCCCCGATGTGATCAAGGAGGTCACCGGCGAAGAGGTGAGCCTGGACGAGCTCGGTGGCGCCGACGCCCAAGCCCGGTACGGCAACCTGCATCAGGTGGTCGAGTCCGAGGAGGCCGCCTTCCAGTACGTGCGGGACTTCCTGTCGTTCCTGCCGTCCAACTGCTTCGACAACGCGCCGATCGTCAACCCGGGATTGGAGCCAGAGATCACGCCGACGGATCTCGAGCTCGACTCGATCGTGCCGGATTCGGACAACATGGCCTACGACATGCACGAGATCCTGCTGCGGATCTTCGACGACGGCGACTTCCTGGACGTCGCCGCCGGTCAGGGACCGGCCATCATCACCGGCTTCGCCCGGGTGGACGGGCGTCCTGTCGGCGTGATCGCCAACCAGCCGATGCACCTGTCCGGATCGATCGACAACGAGGCCTCGGACAAGGCGGCGCGTTTCATCCGGTTCTGCGACGCGTTCAACGTCCCGCTGGTGTTCGTAGTGGACACGCCCGGCTTCCTGCCCGGAGCCGAGCAGGAGAAGAACGGCATCATCAAGCGCGGTGGGCGGTTCCTGTACGCGGTGGTCGAGGCGGACGTGCCGAAGGTGACGATCACCGTGCGGAAGTCGTTCGGCGGCGCGTACGCGGTGATGGGCTCCAAGCAGCTGACCGCCGACTTCAACTTCGCGTGGCCGACCGCGCGTATCGCGGTGATCGGCGCCGAGGGGGCTGCGCAGTTGCTGATGAAGCGCTTCCCCGATCCGACGACGCCCGAGGCGCAGCAAATCAAGAAGGACTTCATCGAGGGCTACAACCTCAACATGGCGATCCCGTGGACCGCCGCCGAACGCGGATTCATCGACGCGGTGATCGACCCGCATGACACTCGACTGCTGCTACGCAGGTCGCTGCACCTGTTGCGGGACAAGCAGTTGTGGTGGCGGGTTGGCCGTAAGCACGGCCTGATCCCGGTCTAAGCACCTCGTCGTCTTCCTACCGTCGCCTCCCTTTGCCGGCTCCGCCGTCTCTGCCGTCGGCCCGTTTCTCCGGTGAGGGTGAATCCTGCTGCGCGACACGCCGATTGAGCGTCGTGGGGCTCACAGTCGAGAGGGAATTACTGCGCCAGTGCGCCGTCGGCCAGCTCGTCGAAGCGTTCCAGTGCTTCGTCGCAGTCGGTGTCGATACCGCGCAGCGGTCCGCGATCGGCAAGGTAGCGCTGCGCGTACAGCCGCGCCACCAGCGCCTTGCGTTCTCCATGGCGAGCATCCCGCTCCCATGCCGCCTGCTCGGTGAGCAGTGCGCCCGCGTAGACGTCGCCCATGAACTGAGCCAGCGGGAACAGCCGCGCTTCACCCGCCCGATCGTCCAGCTTTTCCCAGGCCGTCACGGCCGCGGCCAGATCCTCGATCCGCTCGGCGACCAGGCCGGTCGTGGCGTCGTCATCGGACACTGACACCGCGTCTCGCAACCGCGCCAGCAGCGGCTCGTGCGCACGCGCCTTCGCGATGCCGCGTCGCACGTCCAGACAGAGAATGTTGTCCGGGCCCTCCCAGATGGTGTTCACCTGGGCGTCACGCAAAAGCCTTGCTACCGGCCAGGTTTCAATGTAACCGTTGCCGCCGTGCATCTCGATCGCGTCCGAGGCGGCGGTAATGCCCAGCCGGGCGACCCGCAGCTTGGTGACCGGTACCGCGATGCGCTGGCGCAGGCTACGCGGTTGGCGATGGTTGACCGCGCCGGTGCCGTCGAACACCAGCGTCTGGGCCGCCTCGACGTCGACGATCATCTCGGCCAGCTTGCGACGGACCAACGGCTTGTCGATCAGCGGACCGCCGAACGCCTGTCGCTGCCGGGCGTAGCACAGCGATTCGACCAGGGCCCTGCGGGCGTTGCCGAGCGCGAACAGGGCGATGCCCAACCGTGCGGCGTTGGTCAGCTCCATCATTCGGCCCAGTCCCTTGCCGTCGGACGGACCGGCCTCGGCTGAGGGTTCCTGGGACAGCAGGAACGCTTCTGCGTCGACAAATTCCACCTCGCCGGATGCGACCGAGCGGGTGCCGAGTTTGTCCTTGAGCCGACGCAACCGTACCCCGTTGCGGGTGCCGTCCCGCCGTGTCCGCAGCACCAGGAAGTTGGCAACCCCGCGGCTGGAGTCTGGGGCGCCTTCGGGCTTGGCCAGCACCACGAATGCCTCACCGGCGCAGTTGGACGCGAACCATTTGAAGCCATTGATGAGCCAAACGCCGCCGTCGCCCGTGGGCGTGGCCGTTGTTTCCAGCGCGCCCAGATCCGACCCGCCAGTGCGCTCGGTGAGCAGCTGCGCCGTCTCGCCGGCCCACTCGCCGGACTCGAACTTGGCCAGCACATGCTCACGCACGTCGGGCGGCGCGTAGGCGGCCACCAGCGACTGGACCATGCCGCCTCCGGTGCCCAGCGCGCAGGCCATCCCGATGTCGGCCTGGTCCAGCAGGTAGTTGGCCGCGAACAGCGGCAGTGTTGAGCGAAAACCCGCGCCGCGCATCGCCGTACGCAACTCCTGCTGCGCATCGAGCACTGCCCGCTTGGATTGCTGGAACGACTCGGGTAACACGACGCGACTGATGTCATGGCCCCACCGGTCGTAGCGTTCCAGCCGCGGCGGGTTGCGGTCGGTCTCGTCGGCCCAGCGCGTGACCGGCCCGCCCATCAGTGCGCCGATGTTCCTCAGCTGGGGTTCGGCCACGGCCAGCTCATCGGGCTGCAGATAGTAGGCCATGGTGAACTGCAACGTGGGATCGCTCAGGTACCAGTTGAGACCCGTTGCACCGCGGTAGTTTTCGGTTCGGTAGCGCAGCGATTTGGCTGGCGTGGAGAACGGTAGCCGATCCACGGACTCCGGGGCGTACTCCGTCATGAACTCGACGCTATTACAGCGCCGGACTCTTTCGGGCTAGACCGGTGCCAGGAATTCGGTGGTGTAGAACTCGGCCGGGGCGTTGTTGTGCGGGTTGCCGGATTCGATCATGATCCAGACGCCCGTCGTCCCTTGCCTAATCGGCGCCTGGAGGGTCACGTCGACCTGGCCGCTCGCGTCGGTATCCACGCCGGTGAACGTGGTGCCCGGGGCGCCGGGACCGCAGGTTGCCGACGAAGGCATCGGTTCCTGGATCAGTCCGACGTCGAAGTGATGGCCGGGTTCGCCGGCGACGAGCAGATTCACGTGGGCGGTGACGCTTGATCCGGTGCTGGTGATCTGGGCGGTGCCGTGGCCCATGTTGGAATGCGGTACCTCCAGGGCGGTCTGGACTTGACTGAAGTCGCAATTTCGGAGAACGGCGTTGATCGGTATCGCCCCGGTGGCGCCCGCCGCGCCCGCTCCCAAGATCACCGTCGACGCCATGAGGACAGTGATTGTCGCAGCGGGTAAACCCAATCGAATCGGACGCATTGCCCTGCCAATCTCTGATTTCGCATTGATAGCGATCCAGATATTGACGCAATTCCCCCAAACCAAACATTCGGTTTCCGCCGATTGACTATTTTGTTCGCTTAACTACCGACTGATCTTGATTTCTGCAGGGAGAAACGCCTGGCATTTGATCTAACGTCAATATTCGGTAAGTCAGATGCCATTCCGGAGGCCTACGAAAAGCGTTGATGCAACGTAAATTCCGATGAACCCGGTGAACGCCGGGCCTCACTTGTTCTGCGACAACACCAAATAATCGGTCAGCGCGTTACCGATCGCCGCCGCGCCCAGGGCAGTTGGATGCAACGGCACCGCATGTTTCTTGGTGACGTAACCCTCTACATATCGCTCCGCGTGAGGTGCGCACATGTCGTGGCCAACCGACATTGGACGGGTGTCGAAGAATTCGACCCCCTTTTCGGCCGCGAGTTCCCGCTGCCTGTCGTCGAGCTCGTCAATTTTGGCTTGTAGATAATTGGCGTCGTGCGGCAAGACCGGCTGCTCGGGATAACAGCCGTCGGCCCGCAGGAACAGCCCGTACCCCACCAGGATGATCCGCGCGCGCGGGGACCGGGCGCGGACCTCGTCGAGCATTGCGGCCCAGACCGGTACCTGGTCAGCGATCAGCCGAGAAACGCTGTCGACCTGGTCGATGACGAATCCCCCAATGCACGGCTGCGGATCGGGGCCCTTGGCCTGGCAGGACTCGGCGTCGGCGGCCAGTCCGACGTCGTTGGCGCCGATGGTGATCGTGACCAGTTCCGTGGATGCGTCGAGCGCGTCCAGTTGGCGCGGCATGAGGCCATCGCCGGTCTGCTGGGCGCGACTGTAGATGTCGTCGGCGGTCGCGCCGCTGCACGTAGCGTCGCGGAAGGCGGCCGATGCGAGCCGCCGGGCCAGCACGGCAGGATAGTTGTTGGTCGACTTGTGACATCGTTCGGGTTCGGCGGGCTCCGGTACGCCGGGTGCGGCCGCGAAGGAGTCGCCCATCGCGACATAGCGGGAGCGCGCCGCCGACCCCGGACCCGCCGGCGGCGGTGTCGCGCAGCTGGCGCACACGCCGGCCACCAGCATGGCGATGCCCAGCCGCTTCGACCCCATGCAGCCCAGTGTTTCATCGGTCCCGCAGCGCCGCCTGATGTAATGGCCGGGTGCCCAACGGGATATCGAGGCGAGGATTCGGGTTAATTGCCGGTGGTGCCCTGGGAGCGACCGCGGTCGCGTGCAGTTCGCGGGACCATGACGCGGCACCCAATTCACCGGGCCCGCCGCCCGCGCCGGGCAACATCGAGGTGTCGGCACGTTCGTTGGGCTACACCGTCAATGTCAACAAGCCTGGCGGCGCACCCGGCTATGTATTCTTCGTTTCCGGTACCTCGGCGGCCGATCCCAACGCCGATGGGGGTGTCTCGATCCTCCTCATCGCCGACAAGGCCGGCCGCGTGGTGTGGCAGCGTGAGCTGCCGCCCGGCCAGGTCGGCGGCAACCTGCGGGTGCAGAACTATCAGGGCAGGCCGGTGCTCACCTGGTGGCAGGGCCTGCGGATGGGCAGCCACGGTATCGGCTTCAACTGCATCGCGGACCAGCACTACAACGTGCTCACCACCCTCACCCCCGGCGGAGACCTATCCTCGGACATCCACGAGTTCCGGCTCACTCCTGAGGGCCATGCCCTGATCACCGCCTACCAGGAGGTGACTGCCGACCTCACCGCAGTCGGCGGCCCCAAAGACGGCCGGGTGTTCAACTGCATCGCCACGGTGGTGGACGTGGCGACACGCAAGACGTTGTTCCAGTGGGATGCGCTCAGTCATGTGCCGGTCGCGGACTCGCCGGAAAAGTACACGGCGGGCGAGGCGTTCGACCCGTACCACATGAATTCAATCGCGCTGGACCCGTCGGGCAACCTGCTGATCAGCCTGCGGGCAGTGTCCACGGTATTCAACATCGACCCGCGCAGCGGCGCCATCAACTGGCAGCTCGGCGGCAAACACTCCTCCTTCGAGATGGGCGAAGGTGTCGAGTTTGCCTTTCAGCACGACGCCGAGATGCCGGACCCGAACACGCTGACGGTGTTCGACAACCACTTCGAGGGCAGCCGCGCCCAGCCCGGTGGTGGATCGGTGCCGACCCGTCTGAAGTGGATCCACCTGGACTTCGCCGCGCGCAAGGCCACTCTGATTCGTGCGCAGCCACACCCTGGCAACCTCAGCGCAGGCGCCATGGGCAACCTGCAACAGCTGGCCGGCGGCAACATCTTCTCCGGCTGGGGAACCGCGGGGCACATCACCGAATTCGCGGCCGACGGCGACATGCTCTACGACGCCACCTTGGCCGACGGTACCTATCGAGCGTTCCTCGACGAATGGACGGGCGACCCGGTGCTGCCGCCACAGCTGCTGTTCACCGACGGCGGTGTCCGTGCCATCTGGAACGGTGCCACCGCGGTAACCCGGTGGCGGCTGCTGCACGGCACACTGAGCAACGCGATGACGGAGGTGGCTACCGTCGACTGGGCCGGCTACAACACTCTAATCCCGTTGCGCGCCAAGCCAGACGGGTATTGCCAGTTGCAGGGGCTGGACGGCGGGGGAGCGGTTGTCATCCAGTCGACGCCGCTGCCGGCGCCGCGTTGAGTCTTGAAGCCGGCCAGCAGCTGAGGAGCCTAAGGCTTGATGCGGATCTGGCCCGGTGACCACAGCCCGCTGCGCGTCGCCTCGCCCAGGTCTAGCCGCGCGGGCGGAGCGTCGACCAGCGTGTCGAATTGGCGCAGCGAACCCCAGTCCCGCGCCCAGTCGCGCGACAGATACGTGGCCATCACATGCGCGCGCAGCAGCAGGTCGGTGATGCCGAGCAGGCCGCCGTTGACACCGTCCTCCCACGTGTCGGTGTCCAGTTTCTTGGCGTTGTAGTCGGGCGTAATGCGGAACCGCGGGATCTCGGTGACGCCGTTGGTGTGCAGCATCGGTCGCTGGCAGGGGAAGGCCAGGCCGACGGCCCAGTCCAGCAGCACCGGCTGGGTGGAGCCGACGTACTCCTGCAGCGATCGCAATTCGGGGACCCGCGGCGGGGTGATCGCGATCCAGTCCTCCGGCGTCAGGGACAGGTCCTCGGCAACCACCCGCACCGCGACGGCGTCGGCCGGCATCTTGTCGCGAGCGAACCGCAGGTTTCGCCACGCTTTGGGCTGCTCGCCGTAGAGGTCGTCGGGGATTAACCGCCCGGCGGGCACCAGCGGGCCGGCACCTTGGCGGGCGTACTCGAGCACCACGGTCTGGCCGCTGGTGAAGTGGTGCAGCACGCTGTTGCCGGTGATCTTGCCGGCTGCGGTGATTACCACCAGCGGATGGCTCGCCAGCGAAGCCTGGTCGGGCTTGGGCAGCGTGTACCAGGCCGACGCCAGCCGGCTCTGCTGCTGGGCGCCGGTGGTGTAGGTGCCGGCCAGCGGCACTCGCTTCGGATCGAGTTGGTACGGCAGCGGCACCGTCGATCCGTTGATGCCGGGCGCCTTCAGCTTTGTCGGAGCATCCCAGTCGTAGTCGGTGCCGGGCTGGTTGGGTTTCATCACCATCGCCTCGGCCACGGTGTGCTCCGGTACCCCGTTTGGGGAGAAGCCGACCGGGTTGGACCCGCCCAGCGGGCCCAGCGGACCGTAGTCGCCGGGCAACGGAGTCATGAAGCCGTCGTTGGGGTCCGGCTCGACCAGGACGTCGTCGGCCAGGCCGCAACCTCCGGTGAACGCGCGCAGATTCGACCAGCCGTTGGAGTAGGTGGGGTACTGCCGCACGATGCCGATCCCCATTGAGGCGATGAAGACCAGCGCCATGAACCCGGCGGCCAATGAGACCGGCGCAGTGGTGAGCAAGGTGGTGATTCTGCCCTCACCGCTGCCCCGCGGCGCGAAGTGCAGCCACGCCGCATATACCGCGGCCAGCGCGAACAGCACGAAAAACATTGTGCTGACTGTCATCCCGGCGATCTTGGGCATGGTGCTGTTGAACGGCACCCCGTAGCTGGACACATACCACCAGCCGTTGGTGGTGGCGAAGCAAAGCGCCAGCAGGAAGAACACCGCCGCTAGGAACGCCATCCGGTTGCGCGACCAGCGCAACACCGCCGGAGATACCAGCACCGTCGTCAAAGCGGCCATCGCCGCCCCCACCGCAGCGAACAACCCGAAGTGATGCACCCACTTGGTGGGGGTGAACATCAGGAAGAACATGGTGCCGAATATGACACCCATCAGCCGCCACGCCGGGCCGCGTGCCACACCGGGAACTCGCTTGCGCCGCAACATGATAAACACCGCCGTGAACAAGCACAGCGCGGTGATCAAGAAGCCGAACCGGCGCGAGAGCGAACCGTCAACGGTGGGCAGGATCAAGTAGTAGTAGCGCAGGTTCTCGGTGTACCAGGCTTGGCTCGGGCCGATCTTGCTGCGGACCCGGGTGGCTTCCAACACCGTTGACAGCGTCTGGTCGGCGAACACGACAGTCAGGATGATGGTGCCCGCGGCCAGCATCGGCGAGAGCAACGGCAATGTGCCGCCCACCATGCGACGGCGTTTGGCCAGGATCCGCAGGATTGGACGACCACCGGCCACCAACGCCGCCACCGCGATCAGGCCGGTCGGCTGCACGCCCAGGGTGAACGCCGCGGTGATGATGGCCAGCGCGGCCGGCGTCAGTCGGCTGTACCGCATCGACCGCTCGATCAGTACGTAGGTGACCAGCGAACCGAGCGCGATGATGCCTTCGGGCCGCAGGCCATTGTTGAACGGCATCCACGCGGTCAATAGCACCATGGCCGCCGCCCAGTTGGCGGGTTTGCTGGCGGTAACCGCTGGGCCCAACCTTGGCAGCACCTCGCGCGACAGCAGCAGCCAGCACACCAGACCGGCGAACAGGTCGGGCAGCCGCATCCAGATGCTCGCGTCGCTGACGTGGGTCATCAGCGCCAGCAGGTTGTAGTACCAGCCGAACGGGTCCTCGGGGCTGCCGAACCAGCGGAAGTAGTTGGACATGTAGCCGGCGTGGTCGGCCACCCGCGCCATGCCCAGGATGTAGCCGTCGTCCGACGAATTGGCCCCGATCACGTGCCAAAGCAGGAACGCGAAGATCACCACGCCGTCGAGCAGGGTGAATTTTCGCCAGTTGGCCGGGATCCAGCGGCGCATCCGGTGACCGTCGAGCTGGTCGAGGCGCCACAGCGCGATCAACGCGACGACCGTGGACACTAGCGCGCCGACCATGGCCAGCAGTTTCAGGGTGGTGGGGGTGGTGGAGAAGCGGGTGTCCACCGTCGCCGAGAGCTTGAGTTGCGGCGGCGCCGGGCCGGTGAGGTCGGTAAATACCCCGACGATTTGCGGGCGCAGGTTGGGGTCGGGGAAGCCGCTGCGCAGCGGGGCGCCGCGCGGGTCCTTGAGCCCGACGAACTCGGCGAATGTCCCGGCGTGGGTGGAGGTGATGTCGATGCGTTCGCAATCCGGCGACCGCATCAGGTCGCGCGGCACCGACAGGATCACCACGTTACGGTCGGTGACGTCCACGCGCTTGGCGCTGACGACGACGAACAGCGCGTTGAGGTTGGCATCCTTACCCTGCTTGGGCGCGGTGCCCAGGATCACGCCGCCTTCGGCGGGCATGTCCCGTTCGATGGTGCACGGCACCGACGCTTTGAAGTCCACCGGCGTCAGCGAGATCAGCGGCGAGGTCACACTGTTCAGCTGGCCGTTCTGCGGCCAGTTCAGCATCGCGGTGGTCTGCACGACGGGCAGCAGCGGCGTGGCGACCGACAACACGAATCCGATCAGCCCGGCGATAGTGGCTACCCAGCGGGTCGCCTTGAGGTTCCGGTCGGCCAGCGTCGGTTCCGGCACGGTGACGGTCATGGCAGCGCCCTGATCGGTCCGGGCCGGCTCCAGCCGGGTACGGTCACCACTCCCTGCTCAACGGTGGCTTCCGGCGCCTTGTCGGCCGGCACCAGCCGGTGGTACTGCTCCACCGATCCCCAGTCGCGGTACCAGTCGCCACTGAGGTACGTCGAGATCGTCGAGGTCCAGAGGAGGGCCTGGGTGAACATGAACGGCCCGCCGGCGTTCGCCGACTGCCATAGGTTCGACGACACCGCCGTCTGTTTGTGGTCGGGCAGGATGCGGTACTGCGGCAGTTCGGCGATGCCCAGGTGCTCGGTGAACGGCCGCTGGCACGGGAAGTTCGCGGCGGTCGCGATGTCCATCAGCACCGGGTCCTGCGACCCGATCAGCTGCTGCAACGGCTCCAGCTCCGGCACCCGCGGCGGGGTGAAGGCGAACCACTGCTCAGAGCTCAGGTTCGGGTCGTATGCGACGATGCGGGCCACGTTGGCCTCCGGCGGGGCCCACAGGAACGGGAACCGCAGGTTACGCCAGGCCGGCTGCGGGCCTAGGTCGATCGGGAAGACCTCGCCCAGTGGCGCGATGTTGCCGTCGGGCTTGGCCACGCCCCACTGCAGTTTCAGGGATTGGCCGTACATGAAGTCGCCGTCTTCCTTGTAGGACCAAATGGCGCCGGCCGCCGAGACCACGACCAGCGGCCGGTCCGGGCGCCGCGGCGGCAACTGGTACCAGGCCGAGGTGGCGCGTGCGGCCAGGTTGTTCTCGCCGTAGCTGCCCATCACCGGCGTGGTTGCCGGGTTGAGCCCGAACGGCAGTGCCGCGTGCGAGCCGTTGACGCCGACCGGACCCTTGCCCCCGGCGGTGCCGGCGGAGTCGGTGATGGCGGCGTTGGGTTTGTTGGGGGAGGCGTCGGAGTTGACCACGCCGGGCTTGCTGACGACGGGGTCGGACTGCAGGTTCTCGCCAACACCCTCGGGCTTGAAGCCGACCGGGTTGACGCCGCCGAGCGGCCCGTCCGGACCGAACTGCTGACCCGGAACCGGTTGCAGCATCCCGGCATTGGAGTCCGGTTCGGCCAGCACGTCGTCGGCCATGGCGCAACTGGTGGGTGAGAGTCCGGACTCGATGGCCCGCAGGTTGGCCTTGCCGGTGGTGTACAGCGGGTAGCGGAACACCGCGCCTTTGGCCATCGAGCCGACCTCACCCAGCACCATGATCACCGCCACCACCAGCAGCGGAGTCGACGCCAGGACTCGGTTGCGCCGGTTGTTCTTGACCTCGGTGTGGCCGGCGTAGTCCATCCGGAAGTGATACCAAGCGGCCAGCAAGCCGGTGAGGATCGACAACGTCAGGAACATCGACGTCACCGGGTGACTGGCGACGACGGGCTGGATGTCGTACCAGGGGACGCCGTAGTTGCCGACGTAAAACCAGCCGTTGATGCCCGAGGTGGCCCAGGCCAGCACGAACAGCAGCGCGGTGACGTAGAGCGCCAGGTTGCGTCGGCTGTGCAGGCCGATCCGGGACACGGAGAAGGCGGTGACTGCTCCGAGCGCGCCGGCCAACCCGGCGAAGATGCCGAACTGGATGGCCCACTTGGTCGGGGTGAAGTGCAGCAGCAACAGGCCGATCGCCGTCGTGCCGACCAACCGCCATGCCGGCCCGGTGGCTAGTCCGGGCACCCGGCCGCGGCGCAGCAGCACGAACAACATGCCGAACATGCACAGCAACAGGATCAGCGCGGCGAACCGGCGCGACATGGAGCCGTCGGCGTTGCTCTCCACGGTGAGGAAGTAGTAGCGCAGGAAGTCCTGGTACCAGGCGATGGTCGGGCCGACGGTGTACTTGATGCGCGCGGATTCGGCCACGGTCGCGAGCGTCTGCGAACGGAACACCACCACGAAGATCAGCGACGCCGACGCCGCCAGCACGGCCAGTGGCGCGAGCAGTCCGTCGGTGGGACGCCGGCGCCGGATCGTCTGGGCGATGGCACGGGCGCCGGTCAGCAGCGGCGCGACCGCGATCAAGCCCTGCGGCGCCAGCGTCACGGTAAATACCGCAATGATGATGGCGACCGCGGCGGCGGCCAGCCTGGCCAGGGCGATCGAGCGTTCCACCATCATCCAGGTGGCGAGCACGCCCAGCGCGATCAGCGGCTCGGGGCGTAGACCGTTGTTGAACGGCAGCCAGGCGGCGACGAACACCGCGCCTGCCGTCCACACCGCAACCCGGTTGCCGGACAGGCCGCCTCTGCCCGGGCCGAGACGGCGCAGCACGCAGCGGCTAATGATCAGCCAGCATGCGACGCCAGCCAGCGTGGCGGGGAGACGCATCCACACCCCGGCCGTGCTGACGGAGGCCATCTTGGACAAGACACTCAGGTACCAGTCGAACGGTGCGTCGGTAGTGCCGAAGTAGCGGTAGTAGTTGGCGACATATCCGGCCTTGGGTGCTACCCGCGCGATGGTCAGGTTGTAGCCGTCGTCGGAGGAGATGGCGCCGATGAGGTGCCACCCGAGCAGGGTCGCGAGCACCCCTGCGTCAGCTAGCCAGGTGGCCAGGCCGACCCGCCAGACCCTGGAGCGGTGCACGCGTGGGCGGTAGCGGGCGAGCCAGGCGACGGGCGATCGCCAGTCGCGCACCTGGTCGCCACGGCTGAGGCGGTCCAGCGCGCCCAGCGCGCCGACAGCCACCAGGACCGCCAGCACACCCAGGCCTATCGCGAGCGTCTTGAGGGTGGTCGGCGCGAGGATGAATCGGGTGTCGACGTCGACGCGCGCCGACAGCCCGGGCTGGGCGCGCACCTTCAGGTCGGTGAAGAAACCCCCTACCTGGGGTTTCTTCTCAGGCGACAGCCTTCCGGCGGCGTTGGGGATGCCGTCGAAGTCCGCTCCCGCGCCGCCGGCGTCGGCCCAGACGTGCAGTCGTTGGCAGGCGCCGGCTGCGATCGCGGCACGGGGTGCTACCGCGGCGACCGTGTCGCGGAATGCGACGACGACGGATTCCTTATTCGCTCTGACGAACAGGCCGTGCTTGCCGGTCTCGAACCCGTCGGCGGGCAAGGTGGACAGCACCAGGCCGCCGTCGGCCGGCAGGGTGGCGATCGCCGCGCAGGGCAGCGAGATGTCTAGGGACCGCGGCGCGCCCGACACCAGCGGGGCGGTCACCTGGCTGATGTTTCCGTCTGCGGTGGCGCCTTGCGGCCACAGGATGGTTGCGGTGGTCTGCCGCACCGGGAGCAGCGGGACCAGCAGGCACAACAGCAGGCCGACGACGCCGGATACGACGGCTAGGAGGCGGGCGATCCGGTGGGATCGCACATTACCGTCGGGGGACACGAGGCTCGATCGTAGGCGACGGGGCTAAGTCCGTTGAGGATGCGGGGCCGCGTAGCGGCCACGAGGACGAGATGGACGATCCTGCTCGAGTCCGTTGAGGATGCGGGGCCGCGTAGCGGCCACGAGGACGAGATGGACGATCCTGCTCGAGTCCGTTGAGGATGCGGGGCCGCGTAGCGGCCACGAGGACGAGATGGACTCGTGCCCTCACTCAGCCCTTGCGGCGGCCCGAGGTCACTGATCGGAGCTCTGAGCCTTAGCCAATCTGTCGCGCAGGCTCTTCGGCCGGATGTCGGGCCAGTTCTGTTCTATGTATTCCAGGCACGCACCGCGATCTGCTTCGCCGTAGACCACCCGCCAGCCCCCCGGAACATCGGCAAACGTCGGCCACAGGCTGTGCTGCTCCTCATCGTTGACCAAGACATAAAAGCTGCCATTGTCGTCGTCGAACGGGTTGATGCTCACCGCGCCTCCACACGAAACCAGAATTGGGTTCCAACAAGCTCAAGACGATACTTCCCCGGCGCGTCGCTGTCCGCCTTTGTGCCGGACTCGCAGCCGGCGCGTCAGCTCTTGCGCAGCGGCGCGGGATTCCACAGGCCGCTGCGGGTCACCGTGCCCAGCTCAAGGCGCGCCGGAACAGCGTCGGGATAGTAGGGCGTGAATCGTTGCAACGCACCCCAGTCCCGAGACCAGTCGTCCTTCAGGTAGCTGGCTACCGTCGTCGCGTGCACCAGCAACTCCGTGATGCCCAGCGGGCCGCCGCCGAGGTTATCCATCACTGGTGAGTTCGCCTCGGCGCCGAAGCGGTCCGGCAGGATGCGCCACTTGGGTGGCTCGACGACGCCGTTCTGGTGGCCGAACGGTCGCTGGCAGGGGAACGCCAGCCCGACCAGCCAGTCCAGGAACACCGGGTCTTTGGAGCCCACCACGTCCTGCAGGGTCCGCAGTTTGGGAATCCGCGGTGGCGTCAGTCCGATCCAGTGCTGCGGGGCCAGGTCGTTGTCGTCGGCCACCAGCCGGATCTGGCTCGCCGAGTCTGGGATCGCGGACAGCGCCACCCGCAGGTTGCGCCAGGCCGGGGACGCCCCGACATCGGCGAATGCCATTGAGCCACTGTGCTTTCCGGCAGCAGCCTCGTCGTCGGTAGCCCATTGCACCTGGACCTCCCGGGTGTCGAACCGGCCGGCAGCGGTGACCACCAATAGCGGCGTCTTCTTCCGCTCGTCTTTGGGGGGCAACCGGTACCAGCCGGACCGCAGCATGGCGGGAACCTGAATGCCCGATCGCCAACTACCCAGCACCGGGACCTGGGCCGGATCCAAGTTGAACGGCAACCGGGCGCGCGAACCGTTGATGCCGGGCGCGGCGGTGGTGCCGCCTTCGGTGCCGGCCTCGGTGCCGGTGATCATCCCGTCGTCGTTGACGAAGCTGCGGTCACCGGGACGCTCCATTACCGGGTCGGCGGACACGTCGGCGGGAATCCCGTTGGGCGTGAACGCTTCCGACAGTCCCGCGCCCAGGGCTTCACCTACCGGGGCGGACACCGGCGCCAGCATGCCGGCGTCGGGGTCCAGTTCGACGAGCACATCCTCGGCCAGGCCGCACGTCTTGCCGGTGAGCGCCTGCAAGTTGGACCGGCCAACCGACCACGCCGGGTATTGGGAGATCATCGCCTGCGTCAGCGACGCAACCTCCAGTAACACCAGCAGCCAGGTGGCGATCGCCAACGGCGACTGCACGATTCGGGAGGCCCGGGCGCCGAAACGCGTCTTCGGGGGGCCGTCGTCGTTGCTGGCGACGAAATGGAACCATGCCGCGATCAGCAGCACCACGACGGTGAGTTCGAGCAGCGCCGTGGTCAGCGACCAGCGCCACTTGGGGAACGAATTCGACCATGGCACACCGAAATTCGATACGTACCACCAACCGTTGACACTGGCGAAGGACATCGCCATCACGAAGATCACCGCGGCGGCGAACACGGTGCGGTTGCGCCGGGAGCGCATCGCCGTTCCCGTCACCGCGACTGCAGCCAGCGCGCCCAGCGAGCCGGCCAGCCCGGCGAACACCCCGAAGTGGTGGGTCCACTTGGTCGGGGTGAACATCATCGCCAGGAACGAAATGATGGTGATGCCGATGATGCGGCGGCTCGGACCGGCCGCGGTACCCGGAATCCGCCCTTTGCGCAACGACATCGCGACCGCGACCGCTAACGCCAGCAGCAGCGCCAGCACTGCGAAGCGGCGCGCCACCGACCCGTCCGGGCTGGGCATGAACAGCCGCTCGTAGCGGATGTGCTCGTCGAACCACTTCAGGCTGGGGCCGACGGCCTGCTTGAGCAGGCTGGCCTGTGCCTCGCCCGCCAGCGTTTGGTCGCGGAAGATCAAGATCGCGGTGACGGTGGCAGCGGCCAGGATTGGTGAGACCAGCGGCAAGATGCCGAACCGTTTGGAGCGCCGGTGCAGGATGGTGCGCAGCGGGCCGATCGCGACCAGCAGCGCGCCGATCGAGGCGATGCCGGTTGGCCCGGAGAACAGCGTTAACGCGCCGATGATGCAAGCCATCGCGACCGGCAACAGCCGGCTGGTCGCCACTGCGCGCTCGACCGAGCACCAGGTCAGCAGGATGCCCAGGGCGATGATCGGCTCGGGACGCAGGCCGTTGTCCAGCGGCAGCCAGACCGCGAGGAACATTCCTGCCGCCGTCCATGCCGCGGCCCGGCTCTTCTTGACCGCGTAGCCCAGCCGCGGGATTACCTCCCGGCTGATCACCCACCAGCAGGTCAGTGCCATCGCCAGGGTGGGCAACCGCATCCAGATGCTGGCCGTGCTGACATGCGCCCACAGCGCCAGCAGGTCGTAGTACCAGCCGAACGGTGCCTCGGGGGTGCCGAACCAGCGGTAGTAGTTGGCCATGTACCCGGCATGCTCGGACACCCGGGCCATGGTCAGGATGTAGCCGTCGTCGGAGGTGTTGGCGCCGACGAAGTGCCACCACGTCAGCACCGCGATGACCAGCGCGTCCAGCCCCCCGACAGACCACCAGCGCGACGGCAGGAAGCGCCGGTGTCGGGTGCCGTCGGCGCTGTCCAGAACGTACAGCGCAATCAGCGAGGCGGCCGTCAGCACCACCCCGAGGATCATCGCGGCCATCTTCAGCGTGGTGGGGCTGCTGCTGTAGCGGCTGTCGACGGTCGCGGAGAAGCTCAGGCCCGGCGGCGCCGGCCCGGACAGATCTGTGAACACGCCCACGATCTGGGGACGGAAGTCGTAGCCGCTTTTCTCGCCGCGCAGCGGTTCGCCGGGGTGCTCGGTGGTGGGTCCCTGTTTCAGGCCGACGAACTCCCCGGTGACCCGGTCGGCGTGCGCGGTGAACGTCAGGCGCTGGCAGGACGGCCCCAGCACCTCGTTCATCGGCGCGGTGACCACCGGCACGTTGCGCACGATCAGCACCAGGTCTTCGTTGACCCGCTGCAACAGCAGTCCGCGGTCAATGGCCTTCGGGGCCTGCTTGGGCACCGTCGACAGCAACACCGTCTTGGCGGCGTTCTGCGGTCCGGCCAGCCCGGCGGCGGCCTGGCAGGGCACGCTGATGTTCAGGTCGGTCGCCACGTAGGAGATCAGGGGGGCCTCGACGCTGCCGAAGACGCCGTTCTGTGGCCAGTTGAGTTGGGCAGTCGTCTGCCGGACCGGCAGCAGCGGGGTCGCCAGCGCAAGAACGGTCCCCAGCAGACCGGCGACGACGGCGACGACCCGGGCGAGCCGGTAGTTCGCTCCCTCGTCGCTCACGGAGGTAGATGGTAATTCGTTGACGGCGTGAGGCGAGGCTTCGGTCGCCATCAGGGACCCGGCTTGCGGATGGCCACCACGAACGGGCCGATGGTCTCAACCGAGAACCGCGAGTCGGCGAACAGGGCGGCCTTGAGGTCCACGGTGTAGCGCCGGACGTTCGGCTGGTTCGGGTATACGTCCTCGGCCAGCCGCAGGGTATAGGTGTTATTCGCACCGCGGCGCATCAGGAAGACGGTCGGCGGCGGCCAGGGCAGGTTGTCCAGCGAGTGGATCAACTCGTCGGCCGTCTTGAGCTGGGCCCAGCTCTCGATCTGTGCGGCTCGCTTGTCGAACTGGGCCAGTGGGTTCGCGTAGTGCGACGTCAAGCCCTGGAAACCCCAGTAAGGGTAGAACGACAGGAAGCTGTAGTCGGCGGTGAGCACGACGGTCTGGTCACGGGGCTTGCCGGTCACTTTCTGGATGACGGCGTCGACGGCCGGGTAGTACTTCTCCGAAGCGGGCGGGCGCCGGTCGCCGCGTTGCCCGTCACCACCGGTGTCGGTGTAGGCGATCGTGAGATCGGGTCGCAGCACGTCGGGAATGTCCTGGCTGAAGGCGATGGCCCCGGTCAGCCCGATCGCGGCGGCCACCGGGAGCACGACCCGGCTGCGTTTGGAGAGCGCCTGAACGCCTTCAACGAAGCCGAAGACGCCGGCCGCCACCAGCAGCACGCTGAGCGTGGGCTGCAGCCGGAACGACAACAAGGTGGTCCGTGCCAGCGTGGTCAGCATCGACAGCAGCGACCACAGATAGACCGCGGTCACGGCGACGGCCAGCCCGCCGGCCCGCACCGAGGAACGCGCCCGGATCACCAGCCAAAGCGTGCCCACCAGGCAGATCGCACCCAGCAGCGAGAACTGCAGCATCGGGAAGGTCAGCGCAGCGCCGTCGGCGGGTAGGTAGTGGAAAGCGCTACCGGAATTGCTGATCGGGGCGGTCAGGGTCCTCAGCAGGTAGGGCAGCCAGGTGGTGGATGCGATCGCCGCCGCGATGACGGCGATGGTGGCGAGCCGGTACAGTGGATCGAGTGCGGCCTTGATCCCATATGTCCGCCCGCGCGCCGCGGCCACCCCTAGGGCCATCAACGCCACCGTGAACGCACTGAAGCCGAACAACAGCGTGTACCAATTTGCCGCGAAGCCCAGAAAAAGCCCGGCGCCGACGATCGCCGCCCAACCCGCTGCACCCCCACCCGCTTTCTCGTCGGGTGTCGCAGCGTGGCGCTCGACATCAGATGAAGCGACGACATCAGATGGAGCGGCGACATCAGATGGAGCGGCGAACCGTGTGCCGGCGCGCAGACCCGACCACGTCAGCACGAACACGGGCGGCAGCAGCACCGTGATCATTGCGGCATAGGGCTCCGGTGAGCTGTAGGCCAGCATCACCGCGGCCGTCGCGGTGGTGACCAGCAGCGCGTACTCGAACCGGATCATGCGCCACCACAGCACCAGCGCCACGGCCACCGCCACGGTGATCGAGGTGATCGCCCACGGCTTGAACATTTCCCAGGCCGGGGTCCCGGTGACGGCGGCGGCGCGCCCGCCGATCCAGAACCAGCCCGGTGGGTAGAACGGCGGCAGGCCCTGATAGGTCATGTCGCGCAGCGCGGGGCTGTCGGTCAGGCGGGTCAAGTATTCGGTGCGGAACTGCTGGTCCACGGAGATGCCGAACAAGTACAGCTTGGTGGCCCCCAGCGGCATGCCTAGCGTCACGACGGTGAACGCGCAGACGAACACCAGCCCGCCCAGTTGGGCCAGCCGCCTAAAGCGTCCGTGCCGCCATACCAGCCCGACGGCCAGCAGTCCGGCCAGGCAACCCACCTGGCCCACGGTGGTCAGTGCGTGCAACTGATTGGACGATGGGTAGGCCGGCCATTGAACCCGTGAGATCGCGCTCAGCGACACCGCCGCTACCACGACGGCTACCAGAGCCGCCGCGATCATCTGGCCAAGGGTGGCCAGCGCGTTGCGCATGCTCAGATGGGCAGTCTGCGGAAGATCTTCCGCGGAACGTGTCGCAACACCATCATCACGTAGCGGAATGCTGCTGGTGCCCAAACCAATTCCTTACCTTTGGCGGCCGCGGTCACCGCGAGGTTTGCTACGTACTCCTTGTCGACGGTCAGCGGAGCTTCCTTGGCGCCGGTGGCCTGCCAATGCGCGATCGTCGTCGACGTGCGAACCTGGCCCGGCCGGATCACCAATACGTGAACCCCGAACTCGCGCAGCGCTTCCCCGAGCCCGAGGTAAAAGCCGTCCAGCCCGGCCTTGGTGGAGCCGTAGACGAAGTTGGACCGGCGCACCCGTTCACCGGCCGCGCTGCTCATCGCGATGATCTGGCCGAAACCCTGCGCGCGCATCTTCTCGCCCAGCAGTACGCCCACTGAAACCGCCGCAGTGTAATTGATTTCGGCAATCTGCACCGCCTTGCGCTGGTTCTGCCAGAGCTCTTCGGCGTCCCCGAGCAGACCGAACGCGACGATGGCCACATCAATGTCACCGCCGCTGAAGGCCGCATCGATGACCGCAGGGTGGTTGCCGCTTGAGGTGGCGTCGAAGTCGATCCACTCGACTGATTTGGCGCCCGCCGCTGTCATCGCGGCGGTGGCGTCGGCCTTGCGCGGATGGTCCGGTATGTCGGCCAGCACGATTCGGGCGTGCGCGTTCTGCAGGTACCGTTCGCAGATGGCCAGCCCGATCTCGGAAGTGCCTCCGAGCAACAGGATCGACTGAGGATTACCGACAGCGTCCAGCACCATCTAGAGCAGCTCCAAACGTCGGGCCATGTCGGAGGCGAACACCCCGTTCGGATCAACCTTGCGTCGCAAGGCGATCCACTCGTCGATGCGCGGATACATGGCGTGAAAAGTCTCGGCACTCACCCGAGAGTCCTTGGCGGTGTAGACGCGGCCACCGAATTGCAGTACCCGCTGGTCAAGCTCATTGAGGAACTCGTTGACTCCGGGCTTGACCGGGAAGTCCATCGCGACATTCCAGCCGGCCATCGGGAAACTCAGCGGCGCAACGTTTCCCGGACCGAATAGTTTGAACACGTTGAGGGCCGAGTAGTGGCCTCGGGTCTGGATCCACCGGATGATGGCTTTGAATTCGTCCATCGCATCGGGCGGGACCAGGAACTGATGTTGGGCGAAACCTGCTGGCCCGTAAGAATAATTCCAGCCGCTGACCAGGTCGAGCATGTGGTAAAACTGCGACAGATTCTGGATCTTGCCGGTGTAGTTGCCGCCTAGCCGGTAGTACACCTCGCCGATCGCCATGAACGACAACTTGTTCATCGCGCTGACGGGAAATGCGTTGGGCACCTTCAAGAGTTGCGGCGCATCGAATTTGAGCGGGTTTTTGGCGAGCTTGTCGGGCAGTTGGTCGAGTCGCGCCAGGCTACCCCGGCTGACCGAGGCGCGTCCGAGTTTCGGTGGCGGACTGATCAGATCGAACCAGGCACTGGAGTACGTGTACTTGTCCTCGCTGCCATCGAGGTGCACGGCGACGGTCTCATCGAGGTCGTGGGTGGCCAGGCCGTCGGCAATGAAATAGGCCGTCTCGGTGGGCGTCATCGCGATGGTGGCGCGCAGGATGATGCCGGTCAGCCCGTTGCCCCCGACGGTGGCCCAGAACAGTTCGGTGTCGTCGCCGTCGGGGGTGATGGTGCGCACTGAACCGTCGGCCAGCAGCAAATCCATCGACCGCACATGGTTGCCGAAGCTGCCGGCGCTGTGGTGGTTCTTGCCGTGGATGTCACAGCCGATCGCCCCGCCAACGGTGACCTGGCGCGTCCCGGGCAGCACCGGTACCCACAGCCCGAACGGGAGTGCCGCCTTCATCAGCTGGTCGAGGCTCACCCCGCTGTCGACGTCGGCCAGACGGGTCTCGGCGCTGATTGAGTGGATCTTGTTCAGCGGCGTCATGTCGATCACCAGGCCGCCGCCGTTCTGGGCGTTGTCGCCGTACGAGCGGCCCAGACCGCGCGCGATCACGCCACGGCCAGGGGAGTCGGCTGCCTGGGCCACCGCCTTGGTGATGACCTCGACGTCCGGGGTGGACAACACCTGAGCTACCGACGGGGCGGTCCTGCCGAAACCCATGAGTCGCTGCGGTGTGGTCGGTATATCAGCGCTGAACATCGTCAAAGAGGGTACCGCGCGTGCGGCCAGGCTCAGCGGACGCGGAAGATCACGGTTCGCTGCACGATGAAATTGATCACCGTCGCCACACCCTGCGCGATCACGAATGCGACGGGGATGGCCCAGCTGCGGTAGTGCAGCAGCGCCAGGCACAGATGGTTCAGACCCACCTGAACGGCGAAGGTGACCCCGTAAAGCGCCATCACGGCGGCGAACCGGGCCCGGCTGGGCGCCGCCCTAAAGGTCCACCGCCGGTTGATCAGGTAGGCGGTGATGGTGCCGATGACGACGCTGATGAACTTCGACAGGTCTACCTGCAGGCCCGCACCCTTATAGAGCGCGACATACACGCTGAAGTCCACCATGGCCGCAAAGATGCCGGTGATCAAAAAGCGCAGCGCCTGAGTGGTCAGATGCAGGTGCTGATGCTGATCCTCGTCGACGGGCGCGGCATCGGGCTCGGGCGGGATCATCGTCAGCTGGGCAGCTTCACCGAGATCAGCTCGACCTGTGTCGGTCCTTGCGGCGTCGAGTAGGTCACGGTGTCACCGGCCTGGTGTCCGGCCAGCGCCTGACCCAGCGGGCTGCGGGCGGTGAGCGTCTCGGCCTCATGGCCGACGGGTGTCTCCTCGACGATGGAAATGACGTGCATGGTGACCACCTCGCCGTCGGCGAATCGCAGCGTCACTTCGGTGCCGCCGGGCAGTTCCCCGGAGGCGTCCGAGCTGGATGGGCCGGCCTTCAACCGGCGGTCGAGCTCGTTGATGCGGTCGCCGAGTACGGCCAGTTCGTCGGCGCGCTGGATGGCTTCGGCGGCATCACCGTGATCACCGACCATGCCGCGGTCATTCTTGACCTCGACCTCTAGCCGGTCGTACCGCTGTTTTAGCCGATCGAGCTCGGCAGCGAGGTTCTCGCGGGCGGCAGCCGCCGGGTCCGTTGACTGGGCTTCCTTGCTCACCTGCGCGACCTTTCGCCCTGGGGTATCGATCCGGATTCGTGGCTTACAGTGATACACCACAACGAACGCGGTCGTCACGGGTATTCCGGCCCCGTTTACCCGGGCTAAACGACCTCAAAGCGATTCAGCTGCTGTCTTTGCCGTCGAGCGGGACCACCTCACCCGCGTCCTCGTCGTACTGACCGAGCCCGTTGCGCACTGCGTCGAAGATGGCCAGGCCCTGTGACACCAGCCCGCTGGTCACCTGGCTGATGCCCTCCGCGCCGTTGAGCACCGTCAGGTTGGAGCCCGCCAGGCCGCGCGCGGCCTTGTCCACGATCTCGGGCAACTGGTCGATGATCATCCGATCCAGCGCTACGCGGTTGTGCGACGCCGCCGCCTCGGCCTGGATCCGCATCTTCTCGGCGTCGGCTACCGCCAGGATCCGAACCCGTTCGGCTTCGGCCTCGGCCGGCTTGACCACTTCGGCGACCAGCTCCTGCTGGCGCAGTTCGGCGGCGCGCTCCGCTAATTCGGTGCGCATGGCCAACACCTCGCGCTGCGCCTCCGCCTCGGCCAGCGGACCCGCCTGCGCGGCCTCCGCCTGCGCCTTGTCGACCTCGGCCTTGTACTGCGCCTTGACTATCGCGGTCTCCCTAGCGAATTCGGCCTGTTTGCGCTGCGATTCCTGCTCGGCTTCGGCGGCCTTCTGGTCGGCCTGGGCTTGGGCGATCTGCGCCTGTTGCTGGACGGCGGCGTTGTGCGGTGCCGACATTGCCTTGATGTAGCCCAGCCCGTCGTCGTCGATGGACTGGATCTGCAGCGCATCGACGCTCAACCCGATGCGGGCCATCTCTTCCTTGGACCCGTCCAACACCTCGGTGGCCAGCTTTTGGCGTTCCCGGATGATCTGCTCCACCGTCATCGAACCGATGATCGAGCGCAGGTGGCCGGCGAAGATCCGCCCGGTGAGCACCTGCATCTGATCTTGTTCGGACAGGAATCGTTGCGCGGCGGCGATGATGCTCTCGGGATCGTTGCCGACCTTGAACGCGATGACAGCCCGGACATTGAGGGTGATGCCCTGCTGGGTGACGCACTTCTCGGCCACTTCGGCTTCGCACATGGCCAGCGTGAGGAACGCGGCTTTGCGGAAGAACGGCACCACGAAGGCGCCGTGGCCGGTGACGACGCGGAAGGGCGCGTTGCCCTTGGCCTTGCCTCCGGAGATCAGCATCGCCTCGTCCGGAGCGGGCACCCTGTAACCGAGCATTGTTGTACTCCTTGTGTTTTCGTTCCAATTAGAAGTGCGTCGGGTCGTGCCAGGGCTCGACGACGACGGATCGGGGACCGAGGGTTTGCACCACCAGCACCTTCGTTCCCTTGGCTAGTGGCTGGTCGGAGCGGGCCAGAAAAGCCTCTTTGGTTCCGCGCACCCGCAGCAAGACCTCGCCGGCACCGTCCACGCCGCGAGTCGGCACGATCACGGTCCCCACGCATCCGATGACCGAGGCGCTCACGATCGCATGATGCGCCTTCGAGGTGCCCGGCGTCGAGTCATCGCTGCGGCAGGGGCGAAGTCGGCGGTGCGGTCCTCGTGGTCATATTGCGGCCGTGTTCACTGGACACCGATCCTGTTGAGTTCCTGGCTGGTTCGGGTGAGAAACTCACGTTGCCGCTCGACGCTGTGCCGCAACGAACCGTAGAACGCCAGCGTGCTGGTGGGTCCTGCCGGATGCGCACTGGAGTGGGCTGGCGCGCAGGCGGTCTCGCAGGCGTAGCCGCCCTCCACCAGCACGCCCACCCCTCGTGGGGCGAGCTGGTGGTGCAGCCACAGACCGATCCGGGTGGTCATCCGCTGCTGGGTCTGGATCCCCGTCGAGCAGGCTTTCACGATGCGCGCGAATTCGGCTTGCTTGACCGGCTTTTCGCCGGGCAGACAACCCGGCAGGTAGCCGATATGCACCGCGCCGTGAAATGGGATCAGGTGCCACTCGCACAACGCGTGGAACGGGATCGGTCGGACGAGCTCGAGCTCGGTCTGTGGCTCGCGCACGCGGTCGACGGGAAATTGCAGGACGGCCGCGAGCGCGATCCCTGCGATATCGTCGTCACGGCGTGGCGCGGAGAACCTCGTCGATGTATGCACCGGCACAGCCTCCGGCGAGGCCCTTGACGGATTCTCAACGAATTCTTGGCGGATCCTTTACGTGGTCGGGACCGGGCCGTCCCAACTAACCGGGAGCGCCGTCCCCGCCCTGATTGCCCTGGGATCCTGCGCCGCCGACTGCCCCAACGGTGCCGGCCGAGCCGAACACGCCGCCCGTTCCTCCGTTGCCGGCACTGCCTGCGGTGCCGGCAGCCCCACCGGTACCGCCGTCACCGCCATCACCGGACGCGCCCGCGAGGCCGCCGGTGCCGCCCGACTTGCCGCCGTGCCCGCCGGTGCCACCGGAGCCCCCGTCACCGCCGTTTCCGGCCGCTCCGCCATCGCCCCCGATGCCGCCGTGGCCGGACAGCAGTCCGCTGCTACCGCCGGCCCCACCGGCGCCTCCGGTTCCGCCGGTTCCGCCGGTTCCGCCGGTGCCGCCCGCACCCGCGTCGCCGCCGTCGCCGGCCCCGGCGTTAGCGGTGTTGCTGGTGCCACCGTTGCCCCCATTGCCGCCGGTTCCGCCGATAGCGCCGGTTCCGCCGGTTCCGCCGGTTCCGCCGGCGCCGCCGGCGCCGCCGTCACCGAACAACAGGCCGGCACGCCCGCCGTTGCCGCCGGCGCCGCCCGCGCCCCCGGTTCCACCCGCGGTGCCGATGCCGCCATTACCACCGTTGCCGCCGTGGCCGCCGAATGCCGAGGGGGAGTCATCCGTAGTGCCGGCGACCGCATTGCCGCCGGCTCCGCCGGCCCCGCCTGCGCCACCCCCGGCACCGCCGGAAGCCCCGTCGCCGCCCTTGCCGCCGGTGGCCACGGTGTAGTCCTCGGGATGGCCTAAGCCGCCCTTGCCGGTTGCCGACGCAGCACCGCCGGCGCCGCCGGCACCGCCGGCGGCACCGGCGCCCGCAGCACCGCCGGCGCCGCCGTTACCGCCCGTTGCGGTGATGCTGTTCCCACCAGCTGTGTCGGTTGTTGTGGCCGTTGCACTACCGCCGGATCCACCAGTTCCGCCGGCCCAGCCCGGCCCACCCGTGCCTCCGGTGCCACCCGAGGTGCCGGTGGCCTCGGCATTGTCGTTTCCGACGACATTGCTTGCGGTGCCCGCGGCGCCGGTTGCCGCGGTGGCTCCGCTTGGGGTCGGATTCTGCCCATCCGCCCCGGTCAACCCTTCACCGCCGCGCCCCCCGGATCCTCCGTCACCCCAGAGGCCCGCCGCGCCACCGTCGCCCCCACGCCCGGCCAGCCCGCCGTTGACACCGGCGGTGGCGTTACCGCCCGCACCGCCGTGGCCGCCGCTGCCCAGCAAGTAGGCGTTGCCGCCGGCTCCGCCCGCCGCCCCGGCACCGCCGGAGCCGCCGGTGCCGCCGTGGCCCAAGAGCAATGCGCTCCCACCGGTTCCACCCGCGGCACCAAGTCCGCCGGTCCCACCCGCGCCACCGTTGCCGTAAAGCAGGCCACCGTTGCCGCCGTTGCCCCCGACCGCGCCCGAGCCTCCGGTACCGCCGGCACCGCCGTGGCCCAACAGACCGGCCGAACCGCCCGTGCCGCCGGCCTGGCCAGTTGCCCCGGCCGCGCCGTTTCCGCCGTTGCCGATCAATAGACCGCCCGCGCCGCCGGCCTGTCCCGGGGAACTGCCGTCGGCGCCGTTGCCGATCAACGGCCGGCCTAGCAGCGCCTGAGTTGGCGCGTTGATCACGCCGAGCACCGCGTCGCCGGCGGCTTGCAATGGGGCGGCATTGGCGGCCTCCGCGGTGGCATACGAGGTGCCCGCGGCATTCAACGTTTGCAGGAACTGCTGATGAAATTCCGAGGCCTGGGCGCTGACCGCTTGATAGCTACGGGCATGCGCGCCGAAGAGCGCGGCAATCTGCTCGGACACTTCATCGGCGGCCGCGGCCAGCACCGAGGAGGTGGGCGCGACGGCGGCCGCGTTGGCGGCCCACACCGCCGAGCCAATGTCGGCGACGTTCGCGGCGGCCGCGGTCAGTGCTTCGGGGACAGCCACGATGTACGACAACTGGATCTCCTATTCGACCTGCTCGCCCACCCCGCAACGCCTAGGGCTGGATCGTATCCAGTTCAGCGACAACGTGTTCGAGATTTGCGGTAAGCGGATAATCCGCGTCCTTTTGCGGCTGACTGCCACCGCGAACCTGATTCGGTGGGCCTTCCGGTGGTTAGCCCAGCAGGGTGCGTGCGTGGTTACGGCGCAGCTTGCCCGAGGTGGTCTTGGGCAGACTTCCCGGCGCGAGGAGCCGTACCTCGCGGGGCATGTGGCCGATGTGGCTGCTAACGCGGGCAGCGATGTCCCGCCGCAGCTGGGTGCGTTGCTGTTCGTCGTAGTGGTCGTATACCTCGGCGAGGACGGCAAATCCTTCACGTTCGGCGGTACCGACCCGCAGGGCAACCACGCAGCCCTTGCGAACCCCTTCGACGCCGGCCGCGGCGCGCTCGATGTCGTGCGGGTAGAGGTTGCGGCCGGCCAGCACGATCAGGTCTTTGGAGCGTCCGCAGATGTAGAGGCGATCCTGCTCGTCGAGGTAGCCGAGGTCACCGGTGTCGAACCAGCCGTCTTCGTCTGCCAGCGCCACGGTGCCTTCGGTCGTCAGGTAACTGCGCGCGACCGATGGTCCGGAGACTTCGATGGCGCCGATCTTCCTACTGTCCAGAATCTTGCGGTCTCCAGTGATACGGACTCGCATGTCGTGCACCGGGCGACCCACACAGACCACCGGTTGACTGTCGGGTGCCTCGGCCGCGACGGGTTGCGCCACGTTGGCCGAGGCCATACGTGGCCTCGACACATAGTCGACGACGGGTGGTACACCGAACACGCCTGCGGATACCGTCACGGTCGCCTCGGCCAGACCATAGAAAGGGGTAACCACGCCGGTGCCTAGGCCGAACCGGGCACCGACGGATTGGAAGCGCTCCAGGTCGCGGTGATCGATGGGTTCGGCTCCATTGATCGCGACCTGCAGCGATGACAGCGTGATTATCTGCGGATCGGCGCCCTCGAGCATCCGGGCCAGCACCGAGTAGGCAAAGTTGGGGCCCGCGGTGATAGTCGCCCGGAATTTGCTGATCATCTCGGCCCACATGATCGGCCGCCGCAGAAACTCTTCTGTCCGCATCACCACTGCTTCTGCGCCGAATACCATTGGCATGCAGATAAATCCAATCATCCCCATGTCGTGACACAGCGGTAGCCACCCGGCAGCGATGCTGTCGCTCGTGGCGCCGGTCGCGCGCCCGGTGGCATCGATGTTGGCGGCCAGGTTGCGGTGGCTGATCTCGACTGCCTTCGGCACTCCGGTGGAACCGGACGTCAACTGCCGCATCGCGATATCCGTCTCGTCGGCCTGCAGCAATGCGATCGGGCCTTCTCCGCGAAGGGAATCCGCGCTCCATACGGGCAAACCTTGCTCGGCTAATGGCCCCGCCGCCATCTCGAAGGGTGCACCGACGACGACACCCGAGACCCGCAGCATCTCCAGTGCCCGCAGCGTGTCTGCGATCCAGACGCCGAGGTCGATCCGCGGGGTCGGCTGCTGCAGCATGGTCAGCGCAGCGCCGCGCATCCAGAGGGCCTGTGCGAGCGGTGCGACGTCCGCCGCGTCGCCGGCCAATATGGCAACCGTGTCTCCACGGCCGATTCCCCTGCCGGCCAACGTGTTCGACATCCCGGCGGCCGTGGCATGGACCTGTGGCCAAGGGATCCTGTGCGGGTTGGCGACGGTGCCGACCGTCAGCGCCCCCGAGGAAGATCGGGTAGCCGCGAGAATGCTGTCGACCAAACCGCTCAACGCACCAATTCTCCTATACTTAACGCTGTCTCGGTGATGTGGCTGATGGCCTGCACCAACTCGGGGTTGGACGGGCGGAACAGGAAGTGATTACCGGCGAACAGCCGGATCGGCTGCGGCAACATCGAATAATCCGACCAGGCGTCCAGCGCGTCGAACGGCACCAATGGATCACACTGAGCGCCGAAGATGTGCAACGCGCAGGGAAGCGGCGGTTCGCCGGATTGACGATAAGACCTACACATGCGTAGATCGTCGCGAATGACGGGCATCAATACGTCCAGCCATTCAGGTCGGGCCAGCACTTCGGCAGGCAGGCCGCCGTAGGCCACCAAATCGGTGGCCAGATCTTGGTCATGGGTGGCGTCGATGTCCTCAAACTGGCTGTTCAGGTGCGGCGCCTGCGCGGCGACCACGATGACCGCCGCGGGCGGCCGCAGACCCTGGTCAATACGCTGCTGCGCAACCAGATACGCCAGTAGAGCACCCATGCTGTGGCCCAGCAGAACGTGTGGCCTGCTCAACGGCACGGCAAGCTCGTCGACCAGTGACCGCGCGCAAGCGTACGCGTCGACGAATCGTTGCTCGCGGCAGCGCACCCCATGTCCGGGCAGTTCTACCGCGGTTATGTTGATGTTCGCACCGGCCGACGACAGGTCCCGACGCAGCAGGTTGAATGAAGTCGCGCCGCCGCCGGCGTGCGGAAAGCAGACGAGTTCGACGGGTGTCATCTGGCGCCTGCCAACCCGAGGCGGTCCACCACCACATCGACTAACTCGCCGACGTTGCCGATGCCCGACGGCACTTCGGCGATGTTGTTCAGTGTCAATTGCGGGTAGCGCCTGCGTATTTGCTCAAACAGGCGCAGCTGCAGCAAAGAGTCGTAACCGAGTTCCTCGTTGAGCCGCATTGATCGCGTAATCTCGCCGACTGGAAAACCGCCGACTTCGGCGATCAGCGTCAATACTTCGGCTGCCAGATCGGTCGATGCGGGTATCTGCGGCCGTGGTCGGTGTGGTTCGGGCGCCGCCGCGATGTAGCCGTCGGACCAAAAGCGGGAACCATCGTCGAAGGTATAGGGCGGAATTCGCTCCGAGGCGCCGGCCGGATCACCGTAAATGGGCGACAAGTCGACCGGATAGCCCTCACGCAATAGAGTTGCACCCACCTCCAGCAGCTCGCGGCCCTGAGATCCAGAACCGGAGCACAGCGCCAGCGAATCCGTCTGTGTCGGCACCCCGGACTGGCGTGCCAAAGCGAGCAGGGTAGTGCGGGGTCCGGCCTCAGCGATGAAGCGAGCCCTGATCGTGCGCGTTGCCGCATCGCAGGCCGCGGAAAACTTTACCGGCGAGCAAATTTGGCGCGACCAGTAGTCGGCGTCCATGGCCCGGCCCTCGACGAGTTCTCCGGTGAGCGTGGAGAACAACGGGAACCGCGACTCGTCGGGCCGTAGACCCGAGACCTCGCGGCGAAATCGCTCGACGATGGGATTCATCAACGGCGAGTGGAAGGCGTGTGACACATTCAGATCGCGTGCCCGTCCACCCTGTTCGCGCACGGCATCGGCCAGAATGCCCAGGGAGCACGTCGGACCTGAAATTACCACCGACCGCGGGCCGTTCACCGCGGCCAGGGCGCACTCTGGTTCCGTATCGACCAGTGACTGCGCCTGGGCCGGTGTCAGGTCAACCGCAATCATCCCGCCACCGGGTGGCAGCGAGCCCATGAGCTCGCCGCGGATTACTACCATCCGGGCCGCGTCGGCAACCCCGAATACCCCAGCTAGGCATGCGATCGCGAACTCACCAATACTATGGCCGATCCCAAATGCTGGACGAATACCGTTGAGCAGTAGCGTCATTCCCAACGCGTATGAGACAGCGAACAATGCCGGCTGGGCGATTCTGGTGTCGTCCAGGTCCGCGCCGTCCTCGAAGATGCTGGGGAGCAACGGAATTCGTAGATGCTGGTCGAGCACCGCGCAAATGGCGTCGAGCTGCTCGCGGTAGGCGGGGTGCTCCTGGTAGAGCCGCAGCGTCATGCCGGGGTACTGGGTACCCTGCCCGGAACACAACAGGGCGATCTCGGCAGGTCCCTTGCGCGGCACCGCCGCTGACGTGAACGTGCTGCG
The DNA here is from genome assembly GCF_013466425.1 of Mycobacterium vicinigordonae. Lineage (NCBI taxonomy): Bacteria > Bacillati > Actinomycetota > Actinomycetes > Mycobacteriales > Mycobacteriaceae > Mycobacterium > Mycobacterium vicinigordonae. The sequence goes on along the minus strand of NZ_CP059165.1, from coordinate 6,066,297 downwards.
CTCTGTGGTCACGAATTCGGTCAATCCCGCCACCAACGAGTCACGGTCGCCGGCCAGCACCAGCCGATGCCGGTGCGAACGCTTCACCGCGTTGCTCGCACGACACCACGCCGCAACGCGGTCCTCGGCAATCGCGGCCATCCCATTGGCGAATACGGCGGCATTGCGGCGCAGACCGCGTTCGTTCGGCGCCGACAAAGTCAGCACACCCGTCATCCCGCCAGACGTCGGGATGGGCGTTGCGGACTCCAACACCACGTGGGCGTTGCTGCCGCCCAGGCCAAAGGAACTGACACCGCCCAGCGCGCCGATGGCGGGCAGGTCGCATGCCGAGTCGGCCAGCGCCAAGCCCTGCGACTCGAGCCGAAGCCCCGGATTCGCTTGTCCGGTGACCACGGTCGGCGGCAACACCCGGTGGTGAAGGGCCAGGCACGCTTTGATGAATGACGCTATGCCGGCGGCGCCCTCGGTGTGGCCAATGTTTCCCTTAACCGACCCCAGCAGGCAGGGTTCGCCGTCTCGCTGCCGGTGTAGGTCGCCGAGCGCGTTGGCTTCGATCATGTCGCCCAGCACCGTTCCGGTGCCATGTGCTTCGACGAAGTTCAGCCGGTGGGCGTCGATCTCGGCAGCGGCCAGGGTCTTTCGCATCAGCGTCGCCTGTGACACGCGGTTGGGAGCCGTGATGCCGTTGCTGCGCCCGTCATGGTTGACCGCAGAGCCGCGCACCACGGCATAGATTTGTTGTCCCGCGGCGAGCGCGTCCTCTAATCGGCGCAGCACCACCACGCCGACCCCCTCGCCGCGGCCGATACCGTCGGCGTCCTGGCAGAATGGCTTGCATCTCCCATCGGAAGCCGACAGTCCGGCCTGCGTGTAGAACACCGAGAGTGCGGGCGTCAGTAGCAGATTCGATCCAGCGACCACGGCAATGTCTATCTCTGAGCTGCGCAGCGCCGCACATCCCTGGTGCACCGCTACCAGTGACGACGAACACGCCGTATCGATCGCCATGCTCGGTCCCACCAGATTCAGGTGGTAGTTGATCCGATTGGCCAGCATGAAATAGCCGCTGCCCGAGCCGTGAAAGGCCGATATCTGCTCCAGATCGAGCATTTGGCAGCTGCTCCACTCGCTGGACATCACACCGACGAAGACCCCAGTGGCGCTGCCGGCCAATGACTTGGGGTCGATGCCGGCATCTTCGAGTGCGCGGTAGGAGGTCTGTAACAACAACCGCTGTTGCGGATCGAGGACCCTGGCTTCGATTGGCGTGATACCGAAGAACTCGTGATCGAATGCGTCGACATCATCGACGAAATGCGCCCGCCGGGTGTTCATCGAACCCGGCACTCCGCCAGGGTGGTAGTAGGTTTCGATGTCCCAGCGCTGCGGGGGAACAACGACGTCGGTCACCGCCGCGTCGGTCAGCAGGCGCCAGTACGCGTCTTTGTCAGGCGCGCCGGGGAAGCGACAGTCGATGCCAACGACGGCGATGGGCGTCACGGTTCACCAAGGCCGGACAGGTGAGCGGCTATCGCGTTGATGGTCGGGTAGTCGTAGACGATGGTGGTGTCGACCAGCATGCCGCGCTCGCACTGCAGGTCGGCGCACAGCGACATACTCATCGCCGAGTCGATGCCGAAGTCCGCCAGCGGTACATCGAAGTCGATGGTCTCCGGCGCCACATTGAGGTATCCGCTGATCTTGCTCAGCAACCAGTCGGCCAGCCCCTGAGTCTGATCCGCGTGCATGGCTACACCACCGTTAGGTGCGCGAAGCCCGTCGAGAACCGGCCGCTTTCCGGGACCGCGCACACGATCCGGTCGCCTTCCTTCAGGCGGCCTGAGTGGTACAGCTCCTCGAGCATCAACAGGATCGATGCCGAACCGGTGTTGCCCTTGTAAGTCAAGTTGGTGAACCACTTGCTCTCATCGACGTCCAGACCGATCCGCTTTAGGCCGGCCACCGTTCGATCATGGAAGTACATCGAGGAGTAGTGCGGCAGCACGTAGTCGATCTTGTCCGCGCTCAGACCGTACTTGACCATCAGCTTCGCCAATGGCTTCTCCAATGTGTAATGAACGATGTTCTTATTGAGCAGGCGCACGTTCTGCTGTAGAGAGAACACTCCGTCGTTGAGCGCGGTGTCGAACGGCAGCTGCGGCCAGCCCGTTGTGCTGCCGTCGTCGTTGACCTTCAATCCGCGATGCATGCACAGGGGCATCTCGCCGGCGTAGGAGATGGTCTCCAGCCAGTCGATGCGCAGACTGAGTTCGTCGGTACGCGGCTCGGAGGATAGCCAGATCGCGCCGGCACCGTCCGACAACATCCAGCGCAAGAAGTCACGTTCGAAGGCGATGGCCAGGCCGATCTCCGGGTCTATGGTCGTCTGTTCGGCTTCCCGGGAAAACGTTTCGGCGGCCATCACTGCCGAGTAGATCTCCGATGCGCTCGCGACCGCGTTGTTGTACCGGCCACTGGCCACACTGAGCCAGGCGAATTCCCACGCGGTGAGCCCGGCAAGGCACAGGCCGGTGGTGGTTACTGCCGGAATGTCGGAGACGCCGAGCAGGCCCTGGGTCATCAGCGCGTGGCCGGGCATCAACTGATCGGGCGTCGACGTGCCGCACGCCAAGGCCTGCATGCTCTCGATATCCACGCCGTCTTGTTCAAGATTGCGGATCGCCTCTGCAGTCAGTTCGGCATTCGAATGGGTGAACTCCCGGGTAACCGGGTCGATCGCGTAGTAGCGCGATTTGATTCCGTTGCTATCCAAAATTCTGGTTCGCAGTGGTGATGGCTGACCGCCGACATAGCCGATCACCCGCTCCATCGACTCGTTATCCACCGGACTGTTTGGAAGCGCCGCCCCAAACGCTGTGATGTAGACATCCCGCACCGTCGATCGTACCTTTCTACTAAGCGCCAACTGCACGCCGGAATCCTGGTGATCCCTCTGGTTATGTTGTTGGCCAACGCTTTTGAAGCGGGACGGCCGGTAGGCAACGTCGCTGTCGCCGGTCGCGAGAGAATTCGGCCGACACAACGTCGTCGGTCGCGGTGCTCAACGCGTGATCGCGGTGGCCGCTCGAATTTGACTGAAGCTGACGCTTTGGTCGCGGCTGGTCGAGTCGGACGACTGCGAACACCGGCGCGACCGGACAGGTCTCGAAGTCGTCGGCGAACACCTGCCGCCGGGCCGATCGGTACACGATCTAGCTCTCCTATTCGCCCTACTTGCCAACCTCGCAAGAATGTGGGCGGAGCGTAACGCCCCTGGGCGACAGCGTGTTCGGCGTTTGCGCAAGATGGACAATAGTCTGTCTTTTCCGGCTGACCGAGCCGAAATCTCGGCACCGAGCGTGCCGCCGAACCCGTCAGCCGAATTCAAGCAGGGTGTAGGCGCCCCGAAATGGCCGAATCGGCGGACACTGCCACAGCGCGGGATACATCGTCCCGAAAAACCAGCCTCGCCCCTTGGGCATCGGCACGTCGTGCACCGCACGGATACCTGGGACGGTGCCGGCCAGGTTGGCCAATTGACCCGGCGAGAGGCTGAATGGCATCGGCGGCACCCGGTAATGCCTGGACGAGCACAGCCCTTTGCGTGCCACCCTCTTGACAATGGTCGGTGGCACGTCGAAGAACATCTGACCGCCGGCGAAGCGCTTCGCGCAGGCAGCGATGAGGCCCAGCGCCTCGGACGGCTGCAGATACATCAGCAAGCCCTCGGCGGTGACGAACACGCCCTCGCGCGTGTCAATGTCGTTTGTCCAACTGAAGTCCAGGGCCGATTGCGCTATCTCGGTGATCCTGGGCGAGTGCGGCAGCAGCCGTCGTCGCAACTCGATCACTGGTGGCAGGTCGATTGACACCCAATGGAACTGGGCATCGGGCAATGCCGCGTCCAGCCGCCAGAAGCTGGTCTGGAAACCTTCGGCCAGTGCCACGACGGTGGCCTGAGGATGCTTGGTGAGGTAGGCCAGCGCGCATTTGTCGACCGCCAGTGACCGCAATGCCATCTCCTGGCCGTGGCGCCCGAATTTCGCGAAATCGAAATCGATGGACTGGACGAGCCTGGTAGCCATCGGATCGTCGATGATCGGATCTGGATGGCCGGCCTGGAAGGCGCGTCCGTTGAGGGTCATCAGTGCTGTCTCCGACACGCCGCTGAGCATGCTGGCGTCGACCTTGTCGGGGCGGGATTGGTTCATGCGCTGGTGCGCCAGTTACCCGCTACAGCGGCGATCCGGTTACCGGGCAATTGCTGCACTCCTCGCGTTTCGGCTCACGACCACGACGTTGAAGGGTGTGGCGGTTGTCAGGGCAGAATGGTCCGTGGCGTCGCACCCAGGTCCATGGTGCCGCACACAGTTAATGGTTGTAGAGCCTGCTTCGGTTCTGATCGTGAAGCGGCTTAGCGAATCCTGAAAGAATCCTGGACGTTTCAACCGATAGTCAAGTACCAGTACAGCCGCGGATCGGTGGATTCATTCGCATCGTGCGGTGCCCCTGATCCCCCGTCCGGTGCCCGAACACTTTGAGCGACAACGTGGTTAAGGCACATTGTGCCGTACCTTCGGGGCCGCGCGGGCCCGCGAGCGCCTTGATCCGGGCGCGGTTTCCTCGCCGCCGTTCGTCTCAATCTCCCAGGAGAGCGTGTGATCATGTCCGCGAATCGGGTCGGGGAGAGCACTGCTCATCGAGGAGTCAGGGATTGTTCGATTTCGCGCTGCTGCCGCCCGAGGTCAATTCCGGGCGCATGTATACGGGTCCAGGGTCCGGGCCGATGCTCGCTACCGCGACCGCATGGGAAGCCTTGGCCGCAGAATTGCGGTCCGCGGCGGCGGGCTATTCCTCGACGGTCTCAGAGCTTGGCCCCCGGTGGCGCGGCTCGTCATCGACCGCGATGGCGGCTGCCGCGCAGTCGTTCACGGTATGGCTGAGTGATACGGCGGCCCAGGCCGAGCAAACCGCCGCCCAGGCCAAGTTGGCTGCGGCGGCATACGAGACCGCCTTTGCAGCAACGGTTCCGCCCACGGTGGTGGCTGCGAACCGTACGCTGCTGATGGCGCTGATTGCAACCAATTTCTTGGGTCAGAACAGCGCGGCGATCGCCGCCACCGAAGCCGCGTACGTCGAAATGTGGGCCCAGGATGCCGCGGCGATGCTCGGCTACACCGGTGCGTCGGCGAGCGCAACGCAACTGACCCCATTCAGCTCGCCGCCGAACACCTCGAATCCCGGCGGGGCGGCGGGGCAGACTGCCGCGGTGGCAAATGCCAATGCCGCCGCCTCCCCGGCCTTGACTTCATCGGTTTCGCAGGCCGCCTCGCAGCCGTTGGCAGGCGTCGCGAGTCCCGCCGCGACCGCTACCGGTTTGTCGTTCACTCCGGCGGAGATATTCGAGACGCTGGCGTCAAGCTTTCTCAACCTCACTATCGGGCCCTTTACTCCAACCAAGCTCTACGACCCATTGGGGGCCTTCTACGACTTAGCCATTCAGTGTTTCCTTGCGCCGTTCAACAACTTCAACATGCAGACGGCCTACGCTCAAGCCCTCGGTCAGCAGGGTTTGATAGCCGGTGCCGCCACTTCGCCCGCAGCGCAGGCGATCCGGATGAGCGCGGCGGTATCGGCGGCGACAGGTCAGGCCGACTTGGTCGGTCATCTATCGGTGCCCCAGGGCTGGACAGCCGCAGCACCGGCGATCAGGACGGTCGCTGCCGCACTGCCAGGAACCGGACTTGACGGTGCACCCGCAGCCGCGGCCGCCGAAAGCCAGGGCGGGCTGCTCAGCGATATGGCGCTGTCGGGCCTACTGGGGCGGTCCGTTGCCGGCCCGGCCGGTACCACAGCGCATCCCATCAGCCCAGGTTTCGGGGTGGTCCCCGGAGCCTCGGCCACCACGGCCACCATCATCGTCATCCCGGAGGACTGAATGTTATTACGACGCAAAGCAGGCCACTCGCTGCCGCACCGAGACCGGATACAGGCCACCAGAACCGAGTACCGCAGGGCGACCGAACTTCCCGACCTGACCCAAGCGCGCTAGCGGGGCGACAATGGATTACGGGATATTGCCGCCAGAAGTCAACTCGGGCCGCATGTACGCGGGCCCAGGGGCCGAGTCCATGCTGGCATCCAAGGCGGCTTGGGAAGCGTTGGCCGCCCAACTGCGGTCGACGGCGGATTCCTACTCCGCGGTCATCTCGGCTATGACCGCGAACTGGCGTGGCCCGTCATCCGAGGCGATGTCGGCCGCGGTTGGTCAGTATGTGGAATGGCTGTCCGACACCGCGGTGCAGGCGGAGCTGTCCGCCGAGCAGGCCGGCGCAGCGGCGGCCGCCTACGAGACAGCTTATGCCGCAACGGTTCCTCCGATGGTGATCGAGGTCAACCGCGCCGAACTCGCGGCGCTGGTGGCAACGAACGTTCTCGGGCAGAACATGCCCGCAATCGCAGCCACCGAAGCGCGATACGCCGACATGTGGGCACAGGACGCGTCCGCGATGTACAGCTATGCCGGACAGTCGGCGGCCGCCACTCGGTTGAATCCGTTCGCTCCGCCGCCGCAGACCACCGATGCGTCGGCCGCGCAATCGACTGCCGCGAGCACGCAGACAGCATCGATGACCGCGATACCTTCGTCGCTGCAAAGCCTGGCGGCACCCGCTCAATCGTCGTCGCTCTCTTCTTGGGAATCCATCCTGCTGCGCGACGTGGTCAATCCGTTCGGCTCGCTGTCTCCGATCGAAAAGGGACTGGAGTTCTACGAGTTCCCCGCTTCGGCATCCCTGCCGTCGAGAAATGCTCTGGTCAGCAGCACTCTGGGGTATTCGTTGTTGACCCGAGGTTTCAGTACCGGGCAGGTCCCGGTTCCCATCCTTCCCGGTGTGCCCTACCCGCCGGTGGCGTCGGCGCCTGTCGCAGTGTCGACGGTGTCGGCGGAGCTGGGGCGTGCGGGTACCGCCGGGGCGCTATCGGTGCCGCCGAGTTGGGCGGCGGCGACTCCGGAGGTCAGGCTAGCCGCTGCCGTCCTGCAGGGAACCAGTGCGGGTAGTGCTCCGCTGGCGGTAGCGGACTACGGCGGCCTGCTGGGGCGGATGGGGCTGGCTGCCGCGGCCGGTGGCGCAGTGGGTGCGGCCGCCACCCGAAACTCGATGAAAAAGGATGCGGCACCGAAATGCCCCGATTCAGCCGACGACGAAGACGGCCAGCGCGGCGACCAGGAGGAAGACAAGGAGAAAGGGGACAAGACTTCGGAGAAACTCACCCGCGTGCTCGCTGAGCTGTCGGCGGAACCGGAGTCTGTGCAGCACTGGCATACCGACAAGGCGAACCTGGAAAGCCTGTTGGCGCAGTTATCCGGCAAACCGGGTGTGCATGCGGTCCACGTAGCCGCGCGGCATGCACCGACACCGAACCCGACCCAGCCACGGTGGGGCGGAGCCTGATCCTGGCCTGGTGACGGTTAGACCCAGTACGGCACCCGGGCCCGGTATTGCCGCATCGCCAACGCCGCCAGTGCCCAGCCGATGACGGTCAGCACCAGCACCACCGCCCAGTGCCGCAACTCCTGATGCGCGCCCAGCAGCGGCGCCCGCACGATGTCGAGGTAATGCAGCAGCGGGTTGAGTTCGACGATCTTCGACCAGCCGCCCGCGCCCTGCTGCCGCAGTGTGCTGTCGTTCCAGATGATCGGTGTCATGAAGAACAGCAGTTGCACAACCGAATTCAGCAGTGGGCCGATGTCGCGGTACCGGGTCGCCAGGATGCCGAAGCACAGCGACACCCACACGCAGTTGAGCATGATCAACGCCAGCGCCGGAAACACCGATAGGTCCGCCCACGACCAGGGCTTGGGAAAGATAATCGCGACGACGATATAGATCACGATGTTGTGCGCGAACAGGATCATCTGCCGCCACACCAGTCGGTACACGTGCACGCTGAGCGGCGTAGGTAGTTGCTTGATCAGACCCTCGTTGGCGACGAAGACGTCGGCACCCTCCAGGATTGCGGCGTTGATCAGGTTCCAGATGATCAACCCGAGCGTGACGTAGGGCAGGTGCACCGACAGGTCGAGGTGGAACAGCTTGGAGTACAGCCCGCCCATGGCCACCGCGGTGGTACCGGTGGCGATGGTGATCCAGAACGGGCCCAGCACCGAACGCCGGTACCGCTGTTTGATGTCCTGCCAACCCAGATGCAGCCACAATTCGCGGCGGTGGAAGCCGTCAACCAGGTCGCTGCGGGCGCGGCCGAAGGTCTTGGATTGTGCAGCGGCGTCGAAGAATGTCATGCCGAACCTCCCGGCTGTCCGAACTGCTCCCGTCGTCCCAGCCGGCGAAGCCGCACCCACTCCATCAGGCCCTTAGGGTCGCGGCGGGTCACCAGGAAGAACCAGGCGAACCGCACCCACTCCTGCGGCAATAGCTTGCGCAGCCCGGGCTGGGACAGCACGTAGCCGCGGTTACGGTAGGTGTAGAACCGCTTTTTCGGATCGTCGGGATACTGGGTGTGCATGTGACCGCCGAGAATCGGCTTGAATTCCGAGCTGCCACAAGGGTGTAGGTAGACCGCGTCCAGGCAGGTGCCGAACGGCAGCCCGGACCGCACCAGTCGGCGGTGCAGCTCCACCTCGTCGCCGCGAATGAACAACCGAAGATCCGGCACACCGATCGCTTCCAGCGTCGACGCCCGGAACAAGGCACCGTTGAACAGCGATGCGATACCAGGCAGTAGGTCCTGCCCGGGTTCGGTGCGCAATTCGCTTGCGCGCCTGCGCCATACCAGGCCGCGACGAAGCGGAAACGCCAGCAGGTCAGGCTCGTCGATGTTGCATACCATCGGCGACACTTCGGCCAGATCGTACTTGTCGGCGCAAGCCATCAGCGTCTTGAGCACGTCGGTGCCTTGCGCGTGTCCGTCGTCGTCGGCCAGCCATATCCAGTCGGCACCATGGGCCAGCGCCAACAGCATTCCCAACGCGAAACCGCCTGCACCGCCGAGGTTCCGGCGTGAGTTGAGGTAGATCTGCGGGATTTCCTGCCCGGCCACCAGGTAGTGCACCCGGCTGTCGCCGGAGTCGTCGTTGTCGATGACGATCAGCTTGTCCGGCTGGCGGGTCTGACTGCACAAGACCTCCAGAGAGCGTGCGAGTTCCTCGGGGCGCCGGTGCGTTACCACGACGGCGAAAACGGAATCACTCACCGCCAGAAGCTCTTTGAGTCAGATCATCGCGGCGTGTCTCGGCCAGTACCTCGCGCACGTGCCGGGCGGCGTCCTCGCCTTCGTAGGCGCGCACCACCTCCTCGATTTCACCGCGTTGCTTGATGACGCCGTGGTCGATCCACATCGCGGTCTTGCACAGCCGGGCCAGGAATTCGTTGGAATGACTTGCGAATACCAGGATTCCGGATCGCTCCACCAGACTCTGCAGTCTGGACTGAGCTTTCTTGAGGAACTCGGCGTCCACCGCGCCGATACCCTCGTCGAGCAGCAGGATCTCCGGGTCGATGCTGGTCACCACTCCCATCGCCAGCCGCACCCGCATGCCGGTCGAATAGGTGCGCAGCGGCATCGACAGGTAATCGCCCAATTCGGTGAATTCGGCGATCTCGTCGACCTTGGCCAGCATCTGCTTGCGGGTCTGCCCGAGGAACAGTCCACGGATGATGATGTTCTCGTAGCCAGAGATCTCCGGGTCCATCCCGATCCCCAGATCGAAGACCGGCGCCACCCGCCCGGTCACCTTCGCCCAGCCGCGGGTCGGCTCGTAGATGCCCGAAAGCAGCCGCAGCAGTGTCGATTTCCCGGCGCCGTTGTGCCCGACCAGGCCGACCCGGTCACCGAGTTCCAGCGACATAGTGATGTCGCGCAGCGCCTCGATGACCACGACATTGGAGGCGTTGCGGCCGATAGAGCCGCCCGCCTTACCCAGGAAGGCCTTCTTCAACGACCGTGACTTGGCGTCGAAGATAGGAAACTCCACCCACGCGTCGCGTGTTTCGATATGCGGACCGCTGGACACGGCTTACAGATACTGTCCGGTGCTGTGGCCGCCGTGGCCGGGTTTGCCCATCCCGGGCGGCAGGGCGCCCTGACGCATCTGCTCAAGCTGCGCGCGCGCAGCCATCTGCTGGGCGAACAGCGCCGTCTGAATGCCGTGGAATAGCCCTTCCAGCCAACCGACCAATTGGGCCTGCGCAATACGCAGCTCGGCGTCCGACGGGGGTGTTTCCTCGTTGAACGGCAGCGTCAACCGCTCCAGTTCTTCGCGCAGCTCTGGTGCCAGACCGTCTTCGAGTTCGCTGATGCTCTTGGCGTGGATGTCCCGCAGCCGGGTGCGGCTGGCGTCGTCGAGTGGCGCGGCGCGGACCTCTTCGAGCAGCTGTTTGATCATGGTGCCGATTCGCATGACCTTGGCCGGCTGCTCGACCAGATCGGTCAGCGACTGTTCGTCGGAGTCGTCGTCCTCGGCTTGCCGGATCGCCATGAGGCGCGGATCGACGCCGCCGATAACCTCGACATCGTCAACATCGGGCTCGTCATGTCGGTCACTCAACCCCATCACCGTCCTTGTGCACATTTCCTACGAGCGCGCCGGCGCGTAGCCGTGCCACTCGTAAATCTGAGCGCCGCCATTGTCGTAGATCATCGTCCAGTACGGCGACTTGTCCAGTGAGACTAGCCCGTCGGGGATCTTGAACCCGCGCACCGTCGGGCCGCTGGCCAGCACGTAGCGGATGTTCAGCGCTTTGATCGCCGCGGGAACCCGCGGATCGCTGTCGCCCCTGCGAGCGAACGCCCAGAAGATGTAGCGGTGGTAGCCCGGACCCATTTGCACCGGGTAGTCGTAGTGCGTCCACAGTGGGTGCAACCCGGCCACCGCATACATCCAGGCCGTGCCGTCGACGTTGGAGTCGCCGATCAACGTGTCGCGGGCACCGGGCAGCTTAGCCAGGTACGCCATGGCGTCCAGGTCCTGCTGGTTGACCATCACCTGGTCGTACTTATCGCCGAACAGGAACCGGTGTCGGGGGAAGTAGTGCCACGCGCTGCCCAGGACGACTGCGACCAGCAGCGCCGCGCTGGCGGCTGCCCAGAAGCGCGTCGGCATGGGGCGGCGCTGCTGGGTCAGCCGCTTCGCCAGCCCTACCACCGCGCCGACGATTACCACCAGGGCTACCGCCGCCATCAGGTTCAGCAGCGGTGTGGTGGCCGCGGCGATCCGGCGCGGATCCTTGTAGAAGAACTCGCCGAAGAGGCCGGCGACCGCGCCGATCGGGCCGCCAAACGGCGTCCCCGCGTCGACGTTGACCACCACGAACAGCAGCCACACCGCCAACGGCCACCAGACCTTTTTGATCAGCATGATGAATCCGCCGACGGCGGCCAGGAAGATCAGACCGTACTGCACCGGGAAGTCGTTGAGATGTCTGGAATGCTGGAAGACAGCGTCGAACAGGCCGCGTTTCTTGCTGAGGTAGGTCAAGAAGGAATGCCCGGCGATGATGTCTTCCTGTTGGGTGACGCACAGGAACTGGGGTAGCAGGATCAGCCCGGACGTTAGGGCCACGCTGAACAACGTCACGAAGTCGGCCAGTCGTCCGCGTGCGGGGTGCCAGAGCGCCTCGAACAGCCACCAGGCCGACACCAGCACCACCGCGATGATGCCGCCGGTGATGTGTACGGAGAACACGCCGATCAGTGCCAGCACCGCGACCGGGATGCGATCCCGATGGCGCACCGTGGACGTGATCAGCGCCATGGTGGGTATGGCGACCCCGTACGCGGCCAGGTTGGGCATCGCGGCGGTGTCGAACTCCACGTATGGCACCGCGGTGAACGACGCCGACAGCGCCGCGGCGGTGGCCGAAACTGCCGCGGTGCGCCACTCGCTGGTGTGGGTGCGCAGCGCGCGCCAGGCCAGCACAGCCGCGCTGACCGGGAACAGCCAGACCGCGACCGCGACGGAGGAAAGCGTGTAGCCGGTGGTGGCCGCTGCACCGGTGAGCTGGCAGAAAACGGCAATCAGCGCGTGAAACACCGACGGGTAGTAGAGCAGTGCGTGGGTTTCGACGTTGCGCAGCTCACCCATGTGGGTGGACGACGCTTGCCCGGTGTCCAGAATCCAGCGCACCTCGTTGGCGTGCCAGACCGCATCCCAGGTGCTCGGGATGGTCTGCCAGTGCTGCAGGCCCGCGAACGCGGCCCAACCGATCAGCACGGCACCCAACAACACACCGGCGGCCACCAGCAGCCCGGGGCCCGGGCTCACACCGAGTGCCTCGGCCTGCGGATCGCGGAACCTGGCGAGCAGCAGGGTCAAGCCCGTCGCCAACACGCACACCACAGCCAGTGCGGCCAGCGCCGTCCAGCCGTTCCAGGGGATGCCGAGCGCGCCGTAGGGGATGATCGCCAGGGCCACGACGCCGTACGTCAGCGGCGGGCCGACCGCGATCGCGATCGGCCACCTCAACTGCGCGATACGTGCGACGATGGCACCCGGTGCGATCAGCAGGACCAATGCGATCAGCGTTCCGAAGCACAAGCTCACTCGACTAGTATGGCTGCCCGGGTGCCCCTCGCTCGGGAGGCCGTAACGGCTAGAACGTCTCTGGCGCACCCGCTACCGTCTACCCGTCTACAAAACGGCGAGTGCTCTCGAGAGTTTTAAGGTGGCTGGCATGGCCTACGACGTCGCCCGGGTGCGTGGACTGCACCCATCGCTTGGTGACGGATGGGTGCACTTCGATGCACCGGCCGGCATGCTGATCCCCGATTCCGTGGCGACCACCGTGTCGACGGCGTTCCGCCGGTCCGGGGCCAGCATGGTCGGCGCGCACCCGTCGGCTCGGCGCAGCGCCGCGGTGCTGGAGGCGGCTCGCGAGGCGGTGGCTGACCTGGTCAATGCCGACCCCAGCGGCGTGGTGCTGGGCTCTGACCGGGCGGTGCTGCTGTCGTCACTGGCCGAGGCTTCGTCCGCGCGTGCCGGCCTGGGCTACGAGGTGGTAGTCAGCCGGCTGGACGACGAGGCCAACATCGCGCCGTGGCTGCGCGCGGCGCACCTGTACGGCGCGAAGGTCAAGTGGGCCGAGGTCGACATTGAGACCGGGGAGCTGCCGACCTGGCAGTGGGAGAGTCTGATCGGCAAGTCCACCCGGCTGGTCGCGGTGACGTCGGCGTCGGGAACGTTGGGTGCCGTCACCGACCTGCGCGCGATGACCAAACTTGTGCACGACGTCGGCGGCTTGGTGGTGGTCGACCATTCCGCCGCGGCGCCGTACCGGTTGTTCGATCTCAAGGAGACCGACGCCGACGTGGTGACGATGAACGCGGTGGCGTGGGGCGGCCCGCCGATCGGCGCGATGGTGTTCCGCGACCCGGCGCTGATGAACACCTTCGGCTCGGTGTCGACCAATCCTTACGCGACGGGTCCGGCCCGCCTGGAGTTGGGTGTACACCAATTCGGTCTGCTGGGCGGCGTGGTGGCCAGCGTGGAGTACTTGGCGTCGCTGGACGAGTCCGCACGTGGCAGCCGGCGGGAACGCTTGTCGGTGTCGATGCATTCGGCGTCGGCGTACCTGAACCGGATCTACGACTACCTGATGTCCTCGCTGCGGTCGCTACCGTTGGTGATCCTGCTCGGCCGCCCGGAGGCGCGGATTCCGGTAATCAGCTTCGCGGTCAACGAAGTGCCGGCCGACCGGGTGGTGCAGCGGTTGGCGGACAACGGGATTCTAGCGATTGCCAACGCCGGTTCGCGGGTGCTCGACGTGCTGGGCGTCAACGACATCGGGGGCGCGGTGACGGTCGGGTTGGCGCACTACTCGACGATGGCCGAGGTCGACCAGTTGGTGCGAGCGCTGGCCTCGCTGGGCTGAATTGGTCTTTCGAACCTAACTGGGCAGCGATTTGCGACGGCTCGATCTCGCCGCGGCGCCACATTCGCCGAGAAGCTCAGACGGTCAGCACGATCTTTCCGGTGACCCCACCCGAAACCAGCAGCTGATGAGCCTCCGCGACCTGTTGGATGGGCAGTCGGGCGCCGACGATCGGTCGGACGGCCCCGCTGGCAAACATCGGCCAAACCGATGTGGTCACCGCGTCGGCGACCGCACTCTTGCTGTTCGGCCCGTCCACCGGCCGGCCGCGTAGCGTGGTGCCAATCACCCGCGCCCGCTTGGCTAGCAGCTTGCCCAGGTTGAGTTCGGCCTTGACGCCGCCCTGCATGCCAATAACGATCAACTGTCCGTCGATAGCCAGCGCATCGATATTGCGGTCCAGGTAGGCCGCCCCCATGATGTCGAGAATCACATTGGCGCCGGCGCCTTCAGTCTCCTTGGCGAGGCGCGCTACGAAGTCCTCGTCTTTGTAGTTGATCGTGATCTGGGCGCCGAGCTCTCTGCAGAAGTCCAGCTTCTCCGCCGAGCCGGCGGTGACGGCCACGCGCGCGCCGAGGGCGCGGGCCACCTGGATGCCATGGGTGCCGATCCCGCTGCCACCGCCTTGCAGTAGCACCAGCTGGCCTGGGCTGAGGTGGGCGGTCATCACCAGGTTCGACCACACTGTGCAGGCCACCTCGGGGATCCCGGCGGCGTCGACGAGGCCGATGGGTGAGGGAATTGGCAGCACCTGTCCGGCTGGAACGGCGACGTACTCCGCGTAGCCGCCTCCGGCTAGGAGTGCGCAAACCTCTTGTCCGACAGTCCATTTGGTGACATCGGCGCCGACTTCGGTGATGGTGCCGCTGACCTCCATGCCGATAATCTCGCTGGCTCCCGGCGGGGGTGGGTACTTGCCCGCCGCCTGCAGCACGTCGGCGCGGTTGACGCCGGCGGCAGCCACTTTGATAAGTACCTCGCCGGGGCCTGGTGATGCGTCGGGCACGTTCTGCCAGACCAGTCGTTCGGCGGATTCGGCGACGATGGCGCGCATGAAGGCCACGCTACCCGGTCTGCGCGCCTTGGAGTCTGGCCTCGCCCGCTACCCTTATCGGCGGTGGCGTGGCAGAGCGGCCTAATGCACTCGCCTTGAAAGCGAGAGACGGCTAAAACCGTCCGGGGGTTCAAATCCCTCCGCCACCGCAGCCGCGGGTCTTATGAGTGCCTGCCCGCATTGCCTGAGATTGCCAAAAATCTCCCTCCAATCACTTGCCAGATGCTCACTGTCGCGCTATATAAAAAGTGTGTCACTTGGCACAGATTTCCTATCCGCGACGAATTTGATTGGAGTGTTGGAGGTGGCGACCATGTTGGTGCGTAGCGATCCGTTCCGCGATCTCGATCGCTTCACTCAGCAGGTTCCGGGCACCGCGGCGCGGCCGGCGGTGATGCCGATGGACGCTTGGCGCGAGGGTGAGCGGTTCGTCGTCGAGTTCGACTTGCCGGGTATCAACCCCGACTCGCTGGATCTGGATATTGAGCGCAACGTGGTGACCGTTCGGGCTGAACGGCCAGACGTGGATTCCAGCCAGGAGATGCTGGCCACCGAACGGCCGCGAGGGGTGTTCTCCCGGCAGTTAGTGCTCGGCGACAATCTCGACACCGAGCGCATCGAGGCCTCATACGACGCAGGTGTGCTGCGGTTGCGCATCCCTGTTGCGGAGAAGGCCAAGCCCCGCAAGATCACGGTCAGCCGCAACCAGAAACAGCACGCGCTTAGCGCCTGAGTAGCCAGTCCGAATCCTGACAGAAGGTGGGTCAGTGATGCCGCAGTGCTCAGCATGGACGGCGCCGGGAACACTGTGCGCAACCGTCGCGGCGCCAGCGCAGCAGCCTGTGCCGATCGCGAATGACCCGGCCGTGATCGCGCTGATCGCCGAGGTCGATGCCATCCTGTGCGCAGCGGAGCGAAGCCTGCTCTGCCGGCCACCGGTACCACGAGCGACCGGATGCACCCTGGATGCGTCCCGGCGTGCTGGTCGGTCTTGCCGCTTAGCGGTCAGACCGCGGCGGGGACCGGCACATCGAATCGATGCCGTGCAGCGCAGCCCTCCGGGCCTGCGGCAGCTCGCCGGAACTAACGGGTGGCCGCATTCAGCGGATGGCATTCAGCAGATGGCGTTGCGCAGAAGGAGGTGATGTCATCACGACGGAGACGAGCGGGTCAGCTCGCCACCCCGGGGCATACCGTGGGCGCTGTCGGCACCTCAAAGGGTGACGAACACGCCAATACCCAGTTCGGGCAATTCATCCCGGGGCGGGTGGCCCGCCCCCAATGTTCACCGCTGACCTGACAACCGAGCTATCGACAGGCTGGTTCGCCAATTCTGCGCTGCTCGGTGCGTGAGGGAAGCCCTTTCGGTACCCCGGGCACGTTCGCTACATCGGCATCTCGGCGGCGATGGTGTCCATCAAGGCGGTGTAGCGCTTGAGTTCCGGGTCCCGGCCGGGTTTGCCGCTACTGATCAAACCCGCGGCCAGACCCCGCTGCGGGTCCGCCCAGATCGCGATGTTGGCCAGGCCCAGGTTGCCGAACGCGGCGGGCGCGTTGCGCCCGAACGGACCGAACCGTTTGGTGCCCAACATGTAACCGGTGCCCCAACGGGCCGGTTGCAGCCCCACCGCGAAGTCCGGCCGCAGCCGTCGAGATTCCTGCACCGCGCCGTACATGCGTTCCGGGCTCATGACGCGCACGCCGTCGAGTTCGCCGCCCCGGCGCCAGATTTCGGCAAAGCGCGATAACTCGTCGGCGGTGGAGATGGTGTTGGACGACGGCACCACCGTCGACAGGAACGCGGGGGTGTTGGTGTACGGGATGATCTCGTGCACGGTGCCGCCGATTGCTTTGCGGAAGATCGCCGCGATCACCGGCGGCAACGGCCGGCCGGTCGGATGGCTGGGCGCGACCAACGGGATGTCCTGCGGGGCCACGCCGAAATTGGTCCAGCGGAAGTTCAGCGGATCCAGGATCTCGGTCGCCAGGATTTCACGAATGTCTTTGCCGGCGGCCGCGTAGACAATCTCGCGCATGAGCGGGCCCCAGGTCAGCGCGTGATAGATGTGCACCAGGCCCGGCCGATACAGCGGCCGCAGTTTGCCTAGCTGTTCCTGCGCGTACTCGTGGTCGTCGGCTCGGCGCAGGTCGGGCTTGGGTCCGGTGGGGAACGGGACGCCCGCGCTGTGGGTGAGCACGTGCCGGATGGTGGTCCGGTCCTTGCCATGGCTGGTGTAGCTGGGGATGTATTCGCAGACTCGGTCGTCGAGGGCGAAAACACCGCGTTCGACGAGCATGTGCACCACGGTTGCGGTAATTCCCTTAGCCGCCGAGTACACGCAGAACGGTGTGTCGGTAGTGACCGGGACCTTCTCTGCATCGGGTTCATCGGTCGGCGCGTTGCCCCAGCCGTGCCCGATCGCGCGGTTGAGTACGACCTTGCCGTTGCGGCGGATGCACAGCTGGATGGCGGGGTGCATGCCGCCGCGATACCAGTGCCGGGCGGCCTGCCAGATCCGCTCGATGGCGGCGCGGTCGACGTCGGAGTGGTCTTCTTCGCCGGTCGCCGTCACGGCGTTCAGGTCGTCGGGAACGCGGATTTTGCCGTCGGGAGTCATCAAGGCGAGGGTACGTGGCGCGACCGCGAGACGGTCCGGCAACGTTCTAGCGTGGGGTAATGCGAACACGCTATATCGAGTTGATCCTGCTGGTTTTCGGCTTTTACTCGGTAGGTCTCGGGCTGTTCATGATCCTGGCACCGGGGACGTTCTTCGATACCCTCGGCGCGTTCGGCGTTCGCAACACTCACTACATCCTCGACAACGCCTCGTTCGAGTTGCCGTTGGGATTACTGCTGCTGGCCGCCCTGCGCTGGCCGTCCTGGCGGGTACCGGCGCTGGCCTTCGCGACGGTGCACTGGGCGCTGCATACGGTCAGCCACCTCATCGACACGCGTCACCATGCCGGCGCGACGGTCGGATGGCTCGAGTTCGCGGCCCTGGCGATCTCGACGTGTTGGCTCGCGGCGGCCCTGTGGGTGAGTGCTACTCGCCAGTGAAGCGCGGTGGGCGCTTCTCGAAGGTGGCCGCGATGCCTTCGGACAGGTCCTTGGACGGCAGGAACGCCGAGTTCCACGCGGCGACGTAGCGCAGGCTTTCCGATACCGCCGCGATGCGTTGCTGGTCGAGAACGTCCTTGACGCCGTAGACGGCCAACGGTGGGTTGGCTGCGATCTCGGCCGCGGTGGCGTGAGCGGCGGCCAGGGTGGCCTCCGCATCGTCGTACACGTCGTTGACCAGGCCAATCTTCTCGGCGCGGGCGGCGTCAATGTCCTTGCCGGTCAGGGCGAGTTCGCGCAGGTGCCCGTCGTTGAGGATCAACGGTAGCCGGGCCAGGCTGCCGACGTCGGCGACGATCGCCAGGCGGACCTCACGGACGGAGAACTTCGCGTCGGCGCTGGCGTAGCGGATGTCGACCGCGGAGATCAGGTCGACACCGCCGCCGATGCACCAGCCCTGCACAGCGGCGATAGTTGGGGTGCGGCAGTCCGCGACCGCGCTGATCGCCCCCTGCATTCGTCGCAGCTCGGTGTGGAAGTCGGTGCGCGGGCGGGCCAGCGCTCCGTCGGCCATCAGCGGCGCGAAGGTGCCGCCCATGGCGGGCAGGTCCAGGCCGTAGCTGAAGTTCCTGCCCGATCCGGCGATGACGATGGCGCGCACCTCACGGTCGGCGTCCAGCGTGGCGAACACGTCCGGCATCTCCGCCCAGAACGCGGGCCCCATCGCGTTGCCCTTACCCGGGCCGATCAGCGTCACTTGCGCGACGCGGTCCTTGATCTCGACCGTGACGGATTCGTATGTTGCGCCCATAGGTCAGACCGTAGCGTGGCGAGTATGCCCTCAGACTTGCGACCCGGACCGGATTCTCCGCCCACCGACGAGCTGGCCAGCGCCGAAGCCACCCTCGCTGTGCTGCGGCAGGTACTGCATCCCATCGGCCGCGACGACAAGTCCAAGCAGACGCCGTGCGCGGAGTACGACGTCAAGGCGCTGACCACGCATCTGCTCAACTCGATCACCACGTTGGGGGGCATGGTCGGCGCGCAGATCGCGGTGCCCCAGGACACCGATTCGGTGGAGCACCTGGTGATTGGCGCCGCGCGGCCGGCTTTGGATGCATGGCATAAGCACGGATTGGAGGGCGAGGTTGCGCTGGGCCCCAACTCGATGCCAGCCAGGGTTGCGGCGTCGGTCTTCTCGATCGAGTTTTTGGTCCACGCCTGGGATTACGCGACCGCGGTGGGCCACGGCGTCGATGCCCCCGATTCGCTGTCGGAGTACGTGCTGGAGCTTTCGCAGCGGGTGATCAAGCCCGAACAACGCGGCGCGGCCGGTTTCGACGATCCCGTCGACGTCCCCGACGATGCGAGCGCCCTGGCTCGGTTGGTCGCCTTCACTGGCCGCAACCCGGCCCGGTAACGCGACCCGCTCAGCCCCTAGGCGCGCTCGAGATAGAAGTAGAAGTACTTGCCGTCATGCACAACGCCCTTGCCGTTCATGATGCCCATGACCGCGGCGTCGTCGACCTTCTTGAAGTGGTCGTGCACCGGCTGACCGTCGTAGACCATGGTGGCGGTGACCTCGCCGCGGAATTCCTCCAGCCACAGACTCGCTTCGCCCTTGCCCATCGCGACGTTGGAGAACTTGTTGCCGGCATCGTCCAGGCACACCAGTGGTTGTACGTCGGAGGCTGACTTGGACGTCTTGCCGTACCAGCGCGACTTCTCCAGCTGGCCGTTCATCTTGTGACCGGTGACAAACTCGCCGCCCTTCCACTCGCCGAGCATGCCGTCGACGGTTGCGGGTTCCAGCGTCGCCCAGAAGTCGTCAAGCTCGGCGTCCGGGATCGTGTCGGTGCGCTCCTTGAAGGCCTCGAACTGCTTTCGCGCCGCACTCATCTGCATCCTCCTCGAATCCAGCCGCGAGCAAACCGCAGCAGGGCGTCATTTTCCTCGGCGGCGGCAGTCACGGTGACACGCACACCGTCGGTGCCGTAGGGACGCACGATGATCAGCGCGTTGGCCGCCTGCTCGACGAAGTCCTGGGTGCGGGCGCCGAGCGGCAACCAGACGAAGTTTGCCTGCGACGACGGCAGAGTGAACCCGGCGTCGCGCAATGCCGCACTGACGCGGGCGCGCTCGGCCACCACGACGTCGGTGCGGGCTAGAAGTTCGTCCGCGGCCTCAAGTGAGGCGATGGCCGCGGCCTGGGAGACGCTCGTCGCGGTGAACGGCACGTAGACCTGGTCCAGGGCGGTGATAACGGCGGGATGACCGACGGCGTAGCCGACCCGCAGTCCCGCCAGTCCGTAGGCCTTGGAGAAGGTGCGTAGCACGACAACGTTGTCGTGCACGCGGACCAGCCCGAGGCTGGCGGGTGCCATGCCGTCGCGGATGTACTCGACGTACGCCTCGTCGATGACGATCAGAATGTGCGGCGGGACGGCCTGGACGAAGCGGGCCAGGGCGTCCGGATCGACCACGGTCGACGTCGGGTTGTTGGGATTGCAGACGAAGATCAGCCGGGTGCGGTCGGTGACCGCGGCCAACATCGCGTCGAGATCGAAGGTGTGGTCAGTCAGCGGGATCTGGATTGGGGTGGCGCCGGCAACCAGGACCTGCGGCGGGTACAGCTCGAAGCTGCGCCACCCGAAGATCACCTCGTCGCCGGCCGCCGCGGTGATCTGCACCAGCTGCTGGCAGAGGCTGACCGATCCGCAACCCACCGCGACGTGCTCGGGTGCGAAGTCGGGACCGAGGTGGCGGGCCAGCGCCGCCTTGAGTTGTACGCACCCGTTGTCCGGGTAGCGGTTGATCAGCTCGGTGGCGTTCTCGATGGCCGCTCGGACGCTGGGCAGCGGGCCGAACACCGTTTCGTTGCTGGCCAGTTTGATGGCGCCGGGCACCGTCTTGCCCGGCACGTACACGGGAAGCCCGGCCAGCGCGGGCCGCAGGCGGGCGGTCACTTCGACAGCATATGTCGCGGCTGTGTACGCTATGCCTCCGGCGGTTCCGGGTTCCGCGGTCGGGTACCCTCAGGGAGGCCAAGGAGGCGTGCCAGAGCGGCCGAATGGGGCTCACTGCTAATGAGTTGTCCCCCTCAAAGGGGACCGGAGGTTCAAATCCTCTCGCCTCCGCCACGCAACACCAGCAGGACAACTTAAGACCGGCGCCCGTAGCTCAACGGATAGAGCATCTGACTACGGATCAGAAGGTTAGGGGTTCGAATCCCTTCGGGCGCGCTCGGCAGCTTCCAGCCGCACTCGGCAATCACCGATGATGCGGTGGTGCCTCGTCACGCAGTCGCGCTTCGTCCTGCACCTCGCGCATCAGGTCCTCGTCGGCGTAGCGTGCCAGGTCTTCGCGCGTGACACCGGGTTTCGGCTCGTGGGGTGAACGTTCGGAGCGCATCAGCCGATTGTTGCAGCACCCAGCGACCTACGGTTAATGCGTCTCGATCAGTCGCAGCGCCCGCTCGAACAGGTGCACTGTGGCAGCGTGTAGCTGGTCGCCGACTTCCCGCTCGGCCTTTCCCGCGCAGGCCCTCGCCAGCGTGCCCTCGATCACGATACCGAGCTTGAAGCAGGCCAGCACGGTGTACCAGTCGATCTGAGACAGGTCCCGGGTGGTGTTCCGCGCATAGCGCGCCAGCAGTTCGTCGGTGCTGGCCAGCCCATCGGTGCCGCCCAGGGCGTGGCTGAAGACCGAGGATCCGTCGTCCTGGCGCCAAGTCGCCAGCAGCCAGCCCAGGTCCAGCAGCGGGTCGCCGATGGTGGACATCTCCCAGTCACAGATAGCGACCACTTCCGGGCCGGTACGGGAGAACATCACGTTGGCTGCGTGGTAGTCGCCGTGCATGATTCCGGGCTTCCAGCTGCTCGGCCGGTTGCGCTCCAGCCAGCCCGCGACCTCGTCGATGCCGGGGATGTCCGGTCCCGGGTAGCCGTCGTACTCTTGGTAGGACGCCAGCTCCGAAAGCCAGCGTGGGACTTGGCGTTCCAGAAACCCCTCGGGTTTGCCGTAGTCGGCGAGCCCGACCGCGGCGTGGTCGACCGCGCCCAGTTTGGCCAGCGCGTCGGCCATCGACAGACCCATCCCGTGCCGCACCTCGGGATTCCCGGCATGCAATGGTGGCAGACCTTCGCCGGCGTTGAAGCCGTCGATCGGCTCCATCAGGTAGAACACCGCGTCGCCCAGCACGCTGGTGTCGTCACAGGTTGCGATCAGATGTGGATGTGGCACATCGGAGTCGGCCAGCGCGGCCAGCGCCCTGGTCTCGCGCAGGATCACGCTGTTGCTGCGGGTGCGCAGATGCCGCGGTCCGCGCCGCAGCACGTAGGACCGGCCGGACCGGGTAAAGCGCAGCATGATGTTCTGCGTGCCGCCGGTGATCGAGGTGACATCCTGCAACGGGCCCTCGCCAAGGCCCCGCGTGGACATCCAGCGCGCCACCGCATCGAGATCAACCGAGGTCATGATTTGGCCCGAATGATCAGGTTCTGCGGATCCCAGTCGGCATCGGGTAGCTCGGCGAACACTTTCTGCGGCCTGCGAGTCATGCTGCTCCTTTGCAACCTGTCTACCGTCTGGCAAAAAGCGTAGGGGACTCTTGAAGGGCGTTTGCCGCACAGGTCGGCTGGAAGAATGGCGGCATGCCGCGTACCGACAACGATTCCTGGGACATCACCGAAAGTGTCGGCGCCACCGCTTTGGGTGTGGCTGCCGCGCGCGCTGTGGAGACCGAGAGCGACGACCCACTGATCAAAGACCCGTTCGCGCGGGTGTTCCTGGATGCGGCGGGGGAGGGCGTGTGGAGCATCTACGCCAACCCCGCATTGCTGTCCGGCGCCGTCGACGTGGATCCGGAAGTGGTTGCGCGGGTGCGGTTGATGGTCGACTTCATGGCGACGCGGACCGCGTTCTTCGACGAGTTCTTCCTCGGCGCGGCCGACGCGGGCGTTCGGCAGGTAGTGATCCTGGCATCGGGGCTGGACTCTCGGGCCTGGCGGCTACCCTGGCCCGACGGCACCGTCGTCTACGAACTGGACCAGCCCCGCGTCCTGGACTTCAAGACCACCACCTTGCGCCGTCACGGCGCAGAGCCGACGTCGCGGCTAGTGAGCATTCCCGTTGACCTACGGAAAGACTGGCCAAAAGTGCTGCAGGAAGCGGGTTTTGATGCTTCACAACCGACTGCCTGGTCAGCCGAGGGCTTAGTGCGCTACCTGCCCGCACAGGGCCAGGATTTGTTGTTCGAACGTATCGACGCGCTCAGCCCGCCGGGCAGCTGGCTGGCCACGAACGTTCCCGGTGAGGGCTTCCTAGATCCCGACCTGGTACGACGGCAGCGCGAGGACATGCGACGGATGCGCGCGGTCGCCGCTCGGCTCGCCAATGTCGAGGTCGAGGACCCCGACGATCTCTGGTACGCCGAGGAGCGCACTCCGGTCGACGACTGGTTGCGTGATCGGGGCTGGCAGGTGTCGGCGCAGACGTTCGCAGAACTGCTGAGCCGGTATGGTCGCGAGTCGGGTGGTGAACGGAAAAACTCCTTGCCACCAACGCTTTTCGTTTCCGCGCAGCGGCCCAAGCCCTGACGGACCCGCGTAGCTGCGCGCTCAGCTGGACTTCGACTGCTCGACGTCCTTCTTGATGGCCGCGATCGCGTCGACCGGCGTCAGGTTCTGACCCTGACTGTTCTGGCCGAGCTGTGGCCAGCCCGCTCCGTCGGGGCCGCGCAGTTGATCCCAGATGTCTCGCACCTTGGTCAACAACTCGGCCTGTTCCTCGTCGCTGAGTGCCATCAGCGGTCCTCCGTTCATGGTGATGCCGCAGGCGGCGGCGAATTGTTGCGGTGTGAGCCCGTCGGCGGAATTCATGTCGCACCGGCCGAACGGCGGCGCACCCTGCGGCAGGTTGGGGCTGTAGCCCGAACCGTCGGTGTACTGGTGGGCCACCTGGCCGGGCAGGTTGGGGTTGGAACCGTAGCCGGCTGCCACCACCCGCAGCCCAGCCGGCCGCAGCCGCCACATGTTGAGAAAGTCATAGGCGTTGGCGTAACCGATGATTCGCCCCGGCGACCCGGCGTAGTCCGCCAGGTTCCAGTACACCTGGTTGATCCAGCTGGAGCCGTCGCCCGGGGGGTTGCCACCGGATTCGACGTCGAGCATCAACGCTATCCGTGGATGCAATCCACCCTGTGCGTCGATCGTCGAACGCACGGTATCGACGTTCGCCTGCCAATTCGGCCGCACGTAGGTGTACACGACTCCGAAGGTCAGCTGGCCGGTATCCAAGGCGATGCGCATCCAGGCGTAGTTGCGTGCGAAGTTGTGGTCGACATAGGACCCGTCGCTCACGCGAATGGATAGCACCTGATACGGATACGAGTCATCCACCGGCACTTGATATTCCGAGATATCCGCGAACAGCGTGTCGGTCACGGTGCCGTTATCCTCCTTTGCCGCAATGGTTGTCGCACCATGCTATCGAGCCTGATCGGCTTCAGCAGCGGCGGAGGGGGCGAAACGGAAGGGAACCGGCCCCGATCAGTGACAACCGTAGGCAAGTCGAAAGCGCGTGCCACGGACCGACTGTTGCGGTTGGCATCGCAGATTCTACGCGCATTTCAGGTTTAGGCACGAGTGCAACGGGCAAAGCTCTCGGCACGGGAATTGCATCGGGACATCGGAGGCAACTATGGTTCGCGGTCGCGGAATTCTGGGCACAATTGTGCTGGTGTGGCTGCTCATAGGGATCCTCGCAGCCTGGCAGCGCGACTATTTCAAAGGTGAGGAAACCAGTTGTGCCTCACTGGGAACCGTTGCGGTGACGGTTATCGCCGGACCGCTTAATTACATGGGCGTGAACCCGAAAGTTAAGGACTGCCACGCACCACGTCTGCCGCAACCCAGCGCAATGCATTCAATCGATCTCATCCCTGCTAGGTAAAGGAAACTACAATGATTCTCGTTGGTGCCGTCCTGCTAATCCTCGGATTTGTTTTCGGCGTCCACTTGTTGACGGTGCTCGGAGTAGTGCTCCTCGTCGTCGGCGCGGTGATGTGGGCAATGGGATCCATCGGTCGCCCGGTCGCCGGCCGGCGCTACTGGTACTAATCGACCCGCCTCGACTCGCGGGGGAAAGGTCGCGTGATCGCAGAGCGGTCACGCGACCGTTTCATAGCAGCCACACAGCAACGCCATAGCCTCGGCCTAAGGGAATACCCGGATACTGGACGAGTGGCGTCTCCCAAAACCTCGGTCGAGCGGGTAGTGATGTGCCGCGCGGATGGCCAGCCGGTCACCGTGCTGGTGGTCGATGATGAACCTGTCCTCGCGGAAATGGTGTCGATGGCCCTGCGTTACGAGGGCTGGAATATCGCCACCGCAGGTGACGGCTCGTCGGCGATTGCCACCGCGCGCGCCGAACGACCCGACGTCGTTGTTCTCGATGTGATGTTGCCCGACATGAGCGGTCTGGATGTACTGCACAAGCTCCGGCAGGAGAATCCGCGCCTGCCGGTGTTGCTGTTGACGGCCAAGGATGCGGTGGAAGACCGCATCGCCGGATTGACCGCCGGCGGAGATGATTACGTCACCAAACCCTTCAGCATCGAAGAGGTGGTGCTGCGGCTGCGCGCATTGCTGCGGCGCACCGGGGTGACAACCGTCGACAGCGGTGCCCAGCTCGTCGTCGGCGACCTCGTCCTGGACGAGGACAGCCACGAGGTGACCCGTGCCGGCGAACCAATCTCGTTGACGTCGACCGAGTTCGAGTTGTTGCGATTCATGATGCGCAACGCCAAGAGGGTGCTGAGCAAGGCGCAGATCCTGGACCGCGTGTGGAGTTACGACTTCGGTGGCCGCTCCAACATCGTCGAGCTCTACATCTCCTACCTGCGCAAGAAAATCGACAATGGACGCGAACCCATGATCCACACGCTGCGCGGCGCAGGCTATGTCCTCAAGCCGGCGCGCTAGGAGGCCGGGAGTCTGGTCGCTGCGCCTGCGGCTCCTGGTTGGGCAGGTTGCTGTGCTGGCGATCGTCTGCGTCGGGATCACCGGGGCAACCGAATTGTCGCTGCGCCACCACCTGCTGGCGCAACTCGACAGCCAACTGAGCGGAACGTCGTACCGCTCGTCGCTGATGTATCCCGACCCGCCTCGTCGTCACGAATCGCGCACGGTGAAGAGCGGACCGGGTCCGAGGTTTCTGGACGCGCCGGGCCAGCCGGCCGGCATGGTCGCGGCTGTGGTCACTGACGGCAAGACCGTCGACGCCGGTTACCTGACCGGCAGCGGATCCCGGGCCGCACTGACCCCGACCGCCCAGCAGCAGCTGGAGCGGATCGCGGGTAGCCGGTCGCCGGTGACCTTGGACCTCGACGGGCTGGGGCGCTACCGGGTGATGGCCGCCCCGAGCCGCAACCGCGAAGATCTGATTGTCACCGGCCTGTCGATGTCGAACATCGACGCCACCATGCTGCGCATGCTGGTCATCTTCGGCATCGTCACCCTGATCGCACTGGCCGCCGCGACCACCGCCGGCGTGGTGATCATCCGGCGTGCGCTGGCCCCACTGGGCCGAGTTGCGCAGACCGCGACGAAGGTCGTCGAGCTGCCGCTGGACCGCGGTGAGGTGGAACTGCCGGTGCGCGTCTCCGAATCCGACGCCAACCCCAATACCGAAGTGGGGCAGCTGGGTTCGGCCCTCAACCGGATGCTCGACCACATCGCCGCGGCGCTGTCGACGCGTCAGGCCAGCGAGACCCGGGTCCGCCAGTTCGTCGCAGACGCCAGTCACGAACTGCGGACCCCGCTGGCCGCGATCCGCGGCTACACCGAACTCGCCCAGCGCATGGGCAAGGACGGCGACGATCGAGAGGCGGTGGCGCATGCCATGAGCCGGGTGGCCTCGGAGACCGAGCGCATCACCCGGCTCGTGGAGGACTTGTTGCTGCTGGCCCGACTGGACTCCGGGCGTCCGCTGGAGCGGGAACCGGTGGATCTGTCCCGGCTCGCCGTCGACGCGGTCAGCGACGCGCATATCGCGGGACCCGACCACGAGTGGGAGCTCGATCTGCCACCCGAGCCGGTGGTGGTCGTCGGAGACGAGGCCCGACTGCGCCAGGTGATGGCCAACCTGCTGGCCAACGCCCGGGTGCACACCGGCGCAGGCACCGTGGTCACCACCCGGTTGACCGCTGAGCCGACGCACGCGCTGCTGCAGGTCGTCGACAACGGTCCCGGCATTCCGCAGGCTCAGCAGTCAGAGGTGTTCGAGCGGTTCGTGCGCGGCGACACCTCGCGGTCTCGCAAAGGCGGCAGTACCGGGCTGGGCCTGGCGATTGTGTCCGCTGTCGTCCGCGCCCACAACGGGAAGATCACAGTGCACAGCTCACCCGGTAGTACCGAGTTTGCGGTGCGGTTGCCCGTTAACGGCTCGGCAACCGCACCGTCGCCGAACTAGCTCAGGGGCAGGAGACGTCGATCTCGAACGACTTCTTGACGATCGCCGTCGGGTTGGCCATGTCCGCACCGGTGGCTGTTCCGCTGATCTTGTAGCTGCTGCCGTTCTTGGTCGCCTCGGCCTTGGCGTCGGGAGTTCCCGGGGCGTAGGCGAGGGTGACACCGTTGACGTTGCCGAGCGCAACGGACTTCACCTCGGGCGGACTGCCGTCGGACAGCACGGCGCCAATCCCGGTCGCCTGCCCGCCGATCGCGATGTTGACGGTGCCGCCGACGGTGGTGCACACGGTCGTTCCGCTGACGTGCTGATCCTGGCCTTCGATGAGAACCTTCGACGAGGCGTTGCCGCCTCCGCCCGGGGCGGCGCTGGAGGAGCCGCTGCTTGCCGGCTTGTTGTTGCTCGAACAGCCCGAAAGACTTGCCGCCAGAATGGCCGCCGCGGCCGCCGCAACCGTCAGTCCACGCTTCACCTGTGCTCCTTTGCCCGAGGTAACGATCCGTCACCATTGAGGACCGCCCCGGCAGTATGCGGTTGAACCGGACCCGGGGTCTAGAGACCGCGCAAAATTCCTCGATAGTTCCTTAACTCGACGGACCGCGATGGTGGCAAGGTATTGGCGGTGGACCACAAATCACCTTCCGCCGCCATCGAGTCAGCACACGCAAATTATTCGCTGCCGGTGCACGACACCCGGGATTTCGACGACGCCGACCGCGGCTTCATTGCCGCCCTGTCCCCATGCGTGATCAAGGCGGCCGACGGCCGGGTGGTGTGGGACAACGACGCCTACTCATTTCTCACCGGGCCGGCGCCCACGTCGGTACACCCCAGCCTGTGGCGACAGTCCACGCTGGCGGCCAAGCAGGGCCTCTATGAGGTGGTGCCGGGTATCTACCAGGTCCGCGGATTCGACATCTCCAACATCAGCTTCGTAGAGGGCGACACTGGGGTAATCGTCATCGACCCACTGGTGTCCACCGAGACCGCCGCCGCGGCGCTGCAGTTGTACCGGACCCACCGCGGCGGTGAACGTCCGGTGGTCGCGGTGATCTACACCCACAGCCACGTCGATCACTTCGGCGGCGTTCTCGGTGTCACTTCGCAGGCCGACGTCGACGCCGGCAAGGTCGCCATCCTGGCTCCGGAGGGATTCACAGCGCACGCCGTGCAGGAGAATGTCTACGCGGGCCCGGCGATGACACGCCGCGCCAGCTACATGTACGGTGCGCTGCTGGACCGCGGCCCGCAAGGACAGGTGGGGTGCGGTCTCGGTCAGGTCGCCTCGACCGGCGAGGTGGCCCTGATCGTCCCCACGGTCGACATCCGGGCGACGGGGGAGACGCACGTGATCGACGGTGTGCAGATCGAGTTCCAGATGGCGCCGGGCACCGAGGCGCCCGCCGAAATGCATTTCTATTTCCCGCAATTCCGTGCGCTGTGCATGGCCGAGAACGCCACCCACAACCTGCACAATCTGCTGACGCTGCGCGGTGCGCTGGTGCGGGATCCGCATGCCTGGGCCGGTTACCTGACCGAGGCGATCGACACGTTCGTCGACCGCTCCGATGTGGTGTTCACGTCTCATCACTGGCCAACGTGGGGACGCGAGCGCATCGTGGAATTCTTGTCGCTGCAGCGAGATCTCTACGCGTATCTACACGACCAGACGTTGCGGCTGCTGAACCAGGGCTACACCGGCGTCGAGATCGCCGAAATGTTCCAGATGCCAACGGCTTTAGAGCAGGCCTGGCACGCCCGCGGCTACTACGGCTCGGTCAGCCACAACGTCAAGGCGGTCTATCAGCGCTACATGGGCTGGTTCGACGGCAATCCAGGCCGGTTGTGGCCGCACCCCCCTGAAGTGCTGGGGCCACGCTATGTTGCTGCCATCGGCGGCGTCGACCGGGTGGTCGAACTCGCCCGGGCCGCCTTCGATGAAGGTGATTACCGTTGGGCAGCAACGCTACTCGATCACGCGATATTTACCGACGAGCACCACGCGGGGGCGCGCGAGCTGTACGCCGACACGTTGGAACAGCTGGGCTACGGCGCCGAGAACGCGACTTGGCGCAACTTCTTCCTCGGCGGGGCCACCGAATTGCGGTCGGGAAACTTCGGGACGGCCACGCAGGTCACGTCGCCGACATTGCTGGCGCAGTTGACGCCCGAGCAGGTTTTCGATGGCCTGGCCATCCGGGTGAACGGGCCGCGCAGCTGGGATCTTGACATCAGCGTCGACGTCACGTTCGAGGATATGGACGCCAACTACCGCCTGGCCTTGCGCAACGGTGTGCTGATACACCGCCGTGTCCCAGCCGATCCGGCCACCGCCACCGTTACGGTCAAGCTGGCCAACAAGTTTCGGCTCTTGCTCGTGGCGCTCGGTGACTTCAACTCACCGGGGCTCGAGCTGTCCGGCGACCAGAGCGCATTGCAAGCACTGTTGGGTGTGCTCGACGCACCCAACCCCAGCTTCAACATCGTCACCCCCTGAGCGCGAGCAGACGCAAAAGCACGTGGGAGCGTGCGCTCCACGGTGCTTTTGCGTCTGCTCGCGCAACTACGGGACGTCGATGATGACCTTGCCGAGGACTTTGCGGTCGGCTACATAGCGCAGTGCCGCAGGCGTTTCGGCTAGCGGGAAGCGGGCGCCGATATACGGCCGGATCTTGCCCGCGGCGAACATCTGCGACAGCTCGGCGAGGTCGCGTGCGCATTCGTCGGGGTAATCGCTCATGAAGGTGCGGATCTCCATGCCGCGGATGGTGACGTCTTTGAGCATGACCAGGTTCAGCGGGATAGCCGGGATGGACCCGGCCGCGTAGCCGAGGGTGACGAACATGCCGCCGCGGGCCAGCCCGCGCAGCGCCGGTTCGGCGTAGCCGCCGCCGACGGGGTCCAGGACCACCCGGGCGCTGTCGCCGGTGAGTTCCCGGATGCGCAGCTTCAGGTCCTCGCGGTCGTAGTCGACGGTGGCGTGCGCGCCACGCTCCCGGCACAGTTGCAGCTTCTCTGGACTGGACGCCGCCGCCAGTACCTTCGCACCCATTGCGACGGCCAGGTCTACCGCGGCCAGGCCCACCCCGCCAGCCGCTCCGAGCACCACAACCCAGTCACCGGCCTTTACTTCGGCCACCGAGCGCAGCGCGTGATAGGCCGTCCGGTAGGTCACGCCGAATGCTGCCGCAGAACCGAAGTCGACGCCGTCGGGGATCAGCTCGCCGACGGACGCGTCGAGCAGTGCGAGCTCGGCAAACGCGCCGAACGTGGTGCCAAACACCCGCTGGCCCACGTCGAACGCCGCGCCTTGGGCGACCGCTACCACCTCTCCGGCGATCTCGTTGCCGGGTATGAACGGCGGCGGGATCTTCACCTGGTACTTGCCGGCGACGAACAACACATCGGGAAAGTTGACGGCCGCGGCGTGCACCCGCACCAGCACCTGTCCAGGCGTCGGCACCGGGTCGGCCACCTCGGTGAGCGCGAGATCCTCGGGGGGCCCGTAGGCATTGCAGACGATCGCGCGCATCAGCTGAC
This sequence comes from Mycobacterium vicinigordonae, assembly GCF_013466425.1. Lineage (NCBI taxonomy): Bacteria > Bacillati > Actinomycetota > Actinomycetes > Mycobacteriales > Mycobacteriaceae > Mycobacterium > Mycobacterium vicinigordonae. Next base: position 6,035,285 of record NZ_CP059165.1, on the reverse strand, counting down.
TCCCAGACCGAGCAGACAGAACCGGACTAGATGCCCGATGTCGTCCGGCCCCGGCCGGTCACCCGACCCCACGTAACGTCGCATCATTGCCACCGTGCAACCGTAGACGGCCTCGACGTCGCGCTCGACGTCGGCGCTGCCCAGCGCGGTCACCGGGTCGACCAGCAGTCCCCGCAGCGGCCGCATCATTTCCTGTTCGGCGGCATGCCAATTCGACAACTGTCCGGCCGCCGCGCGACTCATGCTGATCAGATGAGGGTCAGCGACCTGAGCGAGCGCACCCTCGACCCAGCGGGCGATCTTGTCCCGCGGCCGGGTTTCCTTGGCCATCTGATGTTCGAGGTAAGACACCACAATCCCGACCCCGCGCTCCATCACGGCCAGGATCAGATCGTCCTTGCCGGCGAAGTATCGGTAGAACGCCTTGTTCGACGAGCCGGCCTCGACCACGATGTCGCTGACCCGCGGCGGCTCGGGGGCTACCCGCTCCATCACCCGCACCGCGGCGGCCAGGATGCGCTCCACCTCCTCGGTCGCACCGCGCTGCCGGTCATCGAGGGCCCGCTCGACGGCCGCGGCGACCCTGCTGTTCATGGCGAATCGGGAAGCGCCGGAACGCGATCGATCAATCCGGCATACTTCTCGCGGGCCGCCTCGCGGCGAACGTCCAGCATCTCGCTGGGCCACTCACCTTCCTCGGCCTGGTAGCCCTTGAGCAGCATCCGGGCCAGGTTCACCTTGTGAGCCTCGGTCGGTCCGTCGGCCAGTCCCAGCGCGATACCCCCCAGCAGCGTGTTGACCAGTGGTAGCTGGTCGCTGAGCCCGAGCGCCCCGTGGACCTGGATCGCGCGCATGCCAATGGATTTGAGTACCTGAGATGCCAAGATCTTGCAGGTTGCTATCTCGGCACGAGCGGCGCGTTCGTTACCGTTGTCGATCAGCCACGCGGCGTGCAGTACGGTCAGCCGAAATGGTGTCAACTCGGTGTAGGAGTCGGCGATGAACTCCTGCACCATCTGCTTCTCGGCCAGCAAACCGCCTTGAGTGAAGCGGCTTTTCACGCGCCGCGACATCATCTCGACTGCCCGCTGCGCCACCCCGAGCGAGCGCATCGCGTGGTGCAGCCTGCCGCCCGCCAACCGCGTCTGCAGGATCAAGAACCCCTGGCCGGCGTCGCCCAGCAGTGCGTCGGGACCCACCCGCACGTCGTCGTAGCGCACCAGCGAGTGTCCCGGCTCGTGGGGATCCGCCCCAACCAGGTGGTGGTTGGCTTCGATCGTCAGGCCGGGTGTCCCGGCCGGGACCAGGAAGGTCGAAGCGCCGTGGTGCACCGGCACGTCAGGATCGGTGATCGCCACGACGATGAAGAACGATGCGACGGCGGCGTTGGAGGAGAAGAACTTCCGACCGCTGATCACCCAGTCGTCACCGTCGCGCACGGCCCGGGTGGTGAAGACCCGCGGATCGGCTCCACCCTGCGGCTCGGTCATCGAGAAGCAGGAGAAGATCTCACCGGACAGCAGCCCGTCCAGGTAGCGGTCCTTCTGTTGCTGGGTGCCGAACCGGGCGATGATCTCGGCATTGCCGGTGTCGGGGGCTTGGGTTCCGAATACGATTGGCGCCCAAGGGCTACGGCCCAGGATCTCGTTGATAAGCGTCAGTTTCACCGCGCCGAAGCCCTGCCCGCCCAGTTCGGGTCCTAGATGCGGTGCCCACAGGCCCCGGTCGCGGACCTGCTGCTTGAGCGGGTCGACGATGCGGCGGCGTTCATCGTCCAGCGGCAGGAACTCGCAACCGGGGAACAGCACCTCCAGCGGCTCCACCTCGTCGCGGACGAATTGGCGCACCCATTCCAGCTTCTTCTCGAACTCTGGTTCGGTGGAAAAGTCCCACGCCATAACGAATCTCCTTCTGCTGAGGGCCGGTCAGAGGATGCCGCCGTCGGCCCGCAGGATGGAGCCGGTGGTGAAACTGGATGCGTCGGACGCCAGAAACAGTGCGGCGCCGACGATTTCGGATGGATCGCCGGCGCGCTTGAGTGAGAGCTGTTCGAACGGGTTTCGGTTGGCCTGATCGAGGTTCCATGCCTTGCTGACGTCGGTGAGGAAAGGCCCAGCCATCAGGGTGTTGACCCGAACCGTCGGCCCGAACGCTTTGGCCAGTGCTTCGGTCATCGCGTTCAGGCCGGCCTTGGCGCAAGCATACGGAATGATGTCGGGTGTCGGGCGTATCGATCCGGCAGTGCTCACGTTGATGATCGAGCCGCGCCCTGCGGCCACCATCCGCTCGCCCACCAGTGCCGACAGCCGAAACGGCCCTTTGAGATTGAGGTTGACGACCGAGTCGAACAGCTTCTCGGTGACGTCGGTGAGCTTGTCGTACAGCGGCGACATGCCCGCGTTGTTGATCAGGGTGTCGACCTTGCCGAACGCGTCGTAGGTTGCCTCGACCAGCCCGTCAAGCTGATCCCACCGGCCCACGTGCACCTGGTACGGAAGTGCGGTGCGGCCGGTTTCGGACTCGATCTCTTTGGCGACGGCCACGCAGTTGTCCAGGTTGCGGCTGGCGACTACCACGTCGGCGCCGCAACGGGCCGCGCCAAAAGCCATCTCGCGGCCCAGGCCGCGGCTGCCCCCGGTGATTAGCACCACCCGGTCGGTGAGATCGAAAAGCTGTTCTGCATAACCCATTTCATCGCACCTTGGCGGGCAACGTGCGGGCCATCTCGGCTGCGGTGGCGATCAGTTGCGGGATCATCGCTCCGAACGCGTCCTTGATCTTCGGATCGACGCCGCCTTTCTCGGTCCCCATACGGACCCCACGGGCATAGGTCTTCTCCAGCACAATGCCCAGCTTCCAGTTGGCCAACACCAGGTAGTAGTCGATGTTCTCGGTGGACAGCCCGCTGACTCTCTCGTAATGCTCCAGCAGTTCGGAGCGCTTGGGCATGCCGCTCATGTCCAGATAGAACCCGGCGGCCCGCGGCTCCTCACCGTCGTAACCCAACAGCGACCACGCCAGGTCGAGCAACGGATCGCCGACCGTAGTCATCTCCCAGTCCACGATCGCGGCCAGCCGAGCCGGGGCACCGTGGGCGAACATCACGTTGGCGAATTGATAGTCACCGTGCATGATTCCGGGCTTGTAGTGATCGGGCCGGTTCCGCCGCAGCCAGTCCGCAGCCTCCTCCAGGCCAGGCAGTTCGCGCACCTTGTAAGCGTCCAGGAAGTGCAGCCACCGATCGACCTGGCGTTCATGAAATCCGTCCGGGCGGCCGAAACCCTCCAGGCCCTGAGCACGCCAGTCCACCCGGCCCAGCCGCGCAGCACCGTCGATGAGTTGGAAAGCCAGCTCGCGTCGCGACGTCAGATCAGAGTCGAACGGCGCGCGCCACCCGCCTTCCATCGGGCTCCACCCGTCGATGGCGTTCATCACGTAGAACGGCATACCCAGCACCGAGCCGGTCTCGTCGGCCGCGATCAACTCCGCGTGCGGCACGTCGGTGCCGGACAGGGCGCGCACCAACCGGATCTCCCGGAGCAGCCCGTCGATACGGGCGGCGTCGGCGCGGGGGCCTGGCATCCGCAGGACCATCCGCTCGTTCCCGCGGTGCAGCAGGTACAGGGTGTTCTGAGATCCGCCGCTGAGCAGTTCAGCGACCGGCACTTCGCCGCTGCCCGGCGCGCCCTGGGCGTCCAGCCAGCGACCTAGCGCACCTGCATCCAGTTGCGTTACACCCGCTTGCGGCTTGCCGGCATCGGCCATAGTGCACACCCCACTCTCTGCATGGAGAATATCATTCTCCGCGACCGTGGGAAGAGCCAAAATGAGCGTGCGAAGCTTAGGCCATGCAACTAATCCTGGTGCGGCACGCGTTGCCGCTGCGCAGCGAACCCGGCGAAGGGGCCGACCCCGACCTTTCCGAGACGGGCGTCCAGCAGGGTGCGCGTCTGCCCGAGGCGCTGGCCAGGTTTCCCATCAGGCGGGTGGTCTCCAGTCCGCAGCGGCGCGCGATCCAGACCGCCGAGCCCGTATCACAGGCTCGGGAGCTAGAGATCGAGATCGATGACCGACTCGCCGAGTACGACCGCGACCTGCATTCCTACATTCCCGTCGAGCAGATCAAGGCCGAATTCCCCGACGAATGGGCGCGTATGGCGCAGGGACACCTGCCGAGCGCGGTCGACGAGGACGCATTCCGTGGGCGGGTGCGTGCCGCCATTGAGGACCTCGTCGCGGCGGCGGAGCCCGACGACACCGTCGCGGCGTTCAGTCACGGCGGGGTCATCAACGTGGTGTTACACGAGATGTTGGGCACCGCGCGGTTGTTGTCCTTCCCGATCGACTATGCGTCGGTGACGCGGCTGTTGTTCTCCCGGAGCGGCCAGGGGACAGTGGCCAGCGTCAACGGCACCGAACACGTGTGGGATCTGCTGCCTCGGAATCAAAGGTGGTGAGTCGACGATGCGCGGCGCGGTGCGCCGTGTGGAGGAGCGAACGAATTCGGGCGGGGGTGAGTCGACGATGCGCGGCGCGGTGCGCTGTGTGGAGGAGCGAACGAATTCGGCGGGGGTGAGTCGACGATGCGCGGCGTGTTGCGCCGTGTGGAGGAGCGAACGAATTCGGCGGGGGTGAGTCGACGATGCGCGGCGCGGTGCGCCGTGTGGAGGAGCGAACGAATTCGGCGGGGGTGAGTCGACGATGCGCGGCGTGTTGCGCCGTGTGGAGGAGCGAACTAATTCAAAGGTGGTGATTCAATCCCGAGCAACCCTCGGTGGTAAACAAGTCCGGTGACATCAGTGGACCGACTTGACGGCTTGAACCTAGCCGCGCTGGACGGGTATCTGCGTTCACTGGGTATCGCCCGAGACGGCGAGTTGCACGGTGAATTCATCTCCGGTGGCCGTTCCAATCTGACCTTCCGCGTCTACGACGATGCGACCAGCTGGCTGGTTCGCCGTCCGCCACTGCACGGGCTGACACCGTCGGCGCACGACATGAGCCGCGAATACAAAGTGGTGGCAGCCCTGCGGGACACCCCGGTTCCGGTGGCGCGCGCGATCGCGCTGTGCGAGGACGACTCGGTGTTGGGTGGGCCGTTCCAGATCGTCGAGTTCGTCGCTGGGCAGGTGGTGCGCCGGCGCACCCAACTGGAATCGCTGGGCCGTCGCGCCATCGACGGCTGTGTCGACGCGCTAATCCGGGTTCTCGTCGATCTGCACAGCATCGACCCGGAATCGGTTGGGCTGGGCGACTTCGGCAAACCCAACGGCTACCTGGAACGCCAAGTGCGGCGGTGGGGTTCGCAGTGGGAACTGGTGCGGCTGCCCGACGACCGCCGTGACGGTGACGTGGCCAAGCTGCACTCCGCATTGCAGCAGGCCATTCCGAAGCAGAGCAGGACGTCGATCGTGCACGGCGACTATCGCATCGACAACACCATCCTGGACGCCGAAGACCCCACCATCGTGCGCGCCGTCGTGGACTGGGAACTCTCGACGCTGGGCGACCCGATCAGTGACGCAGCGCTGATGTGCGTGTATCGCGACCCGGCATTGGACCTGATCATCGACACGCAGGCGGCCTGGACATCGCCGTTGCTGCCTTCGGCCGACGAATTGGCAGACCGGTATTCGCTGGTCTCCGGACACGCACTGGGGCCCTGGGAGTTCTACATGGCGCTGGCCTATTTCAAGCTGGCGATTATCGCGGCGGGCATCGACTTCCGCCGCCGCATGTCCGAGCAAGCTGATGGTCGAGACGGATCTGATGATGCACCCGACGTGGTGGCGCCCTTGATCTCCCGCGGGCTTGGCGAGATCGCCAAGATGAGCTGAGGTCAACGAATGGCGGCGGCGAGGTTCTTCTTGGCCGCGCGGCGCAACTGAACGATGCGTGCCGTCCCCACCGCGAAGGTGATCAGCCCGCCGCCGATCGCCGCGACCAGCATCCCCACCCCAAGCGGCAACGTCCATTGCCAGCCCAGGAACGACAGTTTGACGGGGTCGAGGTTCTGGGTGACGAAGATCAGCAGCAGGATCAGCACCAAGAAGCCCAGGATCAGCGAAGTCCAGAGTGCGCCGGCGCGAGTGAACGTGGACGCCCTGTCCTTGGGAAGGGGACGGGAGCGCTCTTCCGGGGTAAGCGCGGGCGGCTGGTCGGGCACGGGATTCTCGGACGGCGAACCCGGGATATTGCTGCTCATGTTTCTATCTTTCTCCCATCCCGGGCGGATTGAAACCAACCACGCGGGAAACTCGCGGGAAGCGCTGTCGGGCGGACGGAAACGGTTAGTGTCGGCAAGGTGAGAATGCTGCGGCGCGTGGCTCTCGGTGCGGTGGTGTGGTCGGCGGTGGTGTGCCTACTGGCCGCGTGCAGCAATCCCGACCCGTTCGGCTCCGGGGCGGGCGGCACGAAATCTATCGTGGTCGGGTCGGGTGATTTCCCGGAGTCGCAGCTCGTGGCCGAAATCTATGCACAGGCATTGCAGGCCAACGGCTTCGAGGTCGGTCGGCGGATGGGGATCGGCAGCCGCGAAACGTATATCCCCGCGCTCAAAGACCATTCCGTCGATCTGGTGCCGGAGTACATCGGCAACCTGCTGCTCTACTTCGAGCCCACAGCTACCGCGACGTTGCTTGACGACGTGGAATTGGCGCTCTACAGACGCCTGCCCGGTGATCTGTCGCTGCTCACGCCGGCACCGGCCTCCGACACCGACACCGTCACGGTCACCGCGGCGACTGCCGCCAAGTGGAGCCTCACGACCATCGCCGATTTGGCCGCACACTCCGCCGACGTGCGTTTCGCGGCGCCTTCGGCGTTCGCGACGCGGCCGTCGGGACTGCCCGGCCTCAAGCAGAAGTACGGCCTCGACGTCAGCCCTGGCAATTTCGTGACCATCAACGACGGCGGTGGTCCGGTGACGGTGCGGGCGCTGGTCGAGGGAAATGTCACCGCCGCCAACATTTTCAGCACCTCCCCGTCGGTGTTGCAGAACCATCTTGTGGTGCTAGAGGATCCAGATCACAATTTCCTAGCCGGTAACATTGTGCCGCTGGTGAATTCGCAGAAGAAGTCCGATCGGCTCAAGGACGTGCTGGACGCGGTGTCGGCGAAGTTGACCACAAAAGGTATCGCTGAACTCAATGCTGCGGTATCGGGCAACAGCGGCGTCGACCCCGACCAGGCGGCCCGCAAATGGGTGCACGACAACGGTTTCGACCATCCGGTCGGGCAGTGACATGATCACCTTCGACAACATCAGCAAGGTCTTCGCCGGTGGCGCGACGGCCGTCAAAAACTTGAATTTCGAAGTCCCCGAGGGCAAGTTGACCGTGTTTGTCGGATCTTCGGGCTGCGGCAAGACTACTGCGCTGCGGATGATAAACCGGATGATCGACCCCACCTCGGGTCGTATCGTGGTCGACGGCGCTGACGTTTCAACCGTCGACCCGGTCCGGTTGCGGCGCGGCATCGGCTACGTGATCCAAAACGCCGGGCTGATGCCCCATCAGCGGGTGATCGACAATGTCGCAACGGTTCCCATCCTCAAGGGTCAGTCTCGCCGGGCTGCTCGCGCTGCCGCCTACCAGGTGCTCGAACGGGTGGGTCTGGACCCCAAGCTGGCGACCCGCTATCCGCGCCAGCTCTCCGGTGGCGAACAGCAACGCGTCGGGGTGGCTCGGGCACTGGCCGCCGACCCGCCGATCCTGCTGATGGACGAGCCGTTCTCGGCCGTCGACCCCGTGGTGCGGCACACGCTGCAGAACGAAATCCTGCGCTTGCAAAGCGAATTGCGTAAAACAATCGTGTTCGTCACGCACGACATCGACGAGGCGCTACGGCTGGCCGACCGGGTCGCGGTTTTCGGGGTGGGCGGCGTGTTGCAGCAGTACGACGAACCGGCGCGGCTGCTGTCCCGCCCGGCCAACGAGTTCGTATCCAAATTCATCGGCCTCGGCCGCGGCTACCGATGGCTGCAACTCATGGATGCGGCCGATCTACCGCTGCATCAAATCCAGCGGATCCGCGCCGCAGAACTGCGCAATGCCGAACCGCCGGCGGGTTGGGCGCTGGTGGTCGACGATGGCGGCACGGCAGCAGGCTGGATCGACGCCGACGGTCTGCACCGGTACCGCGACGGACAATCGCTGCCGCAGGCGATGACGTCGGTCGGATCGGTCTTCCACGTTGACGGCAACCTGAGCCAGGCGCTGGATGCGGCGCTGGCCTCGCCGTCGTCGATCGGAGTCGCGGTAGACCGCGCGGAGAAGGTTGTCGGTGGTGTGTTGGCCGCTGATGTGCTGGCCGCGGTGCAAGCGCGGCGGAACACCGAGGCGGACTGATGCACTACCTGCTGACCCATTTGGGCGCCGCGTGGGCGTTGACTGTGGTGCATCTGCGGCTGTCGCTGGTGCCGGTGCTGATCGGCGTGGCGATCGCGGTGCCCCTTGGGTTGGCGGTGCAGCGCACCCCGCCGTTGCGCTGGCTGACGACGGCTGCCGCCAGTGTGGTGTTCACCATCCCGTCGCTGGCGTTGTTCGTGGTGCTGCCAATGATCATCGGCACCCGCATCCTCGACGAAGCCAACGTCGTGGTCGCGCTGAGCGCCTACACCGCCGCGCTGATGGTGCGCGCGGTGCTCGAAGCCTTGGATGCGGTGCCCGCTGCGGTACGCGACGCGGCCGTTGCGATCGGCTACTCGCCAGTTGCCCGGATGGTGAAAGTTGAACTGCCGCTGTCGATTCCAGTACTCATGGCCGGGTTGCGGGTGGTGGTGGCGACCAACATCGCGATGGTCTCAGTGGGTGCGGTGATTGGCATCGGCGGCCTGGGGAGCTGGTTCACCGCCGGTTTCCAAATGAACAAGAGCGACCAGATCGTCGCCGGGATCATCGCGATGTTCGTTCTGGCGGTCGTGGTCGACACCGTGCTGAACGTGACCGGGCGGGTGCTCACGCCCTGGCAGGGAGGCCGTCGGACGACGACACCGCTGGTGGGCGGCGCCCGATGAGCTTCATCCAGCAAGCGCTGTCTTTCCTCGCTACTGCCACCAACTGGACCGGCCCGGCAGGACTGGCCGTGCGCGTCGGCGAGCATCTGGAATACACCGCGCTAGCGGTGGCGGCCTCTGCGCTGGTGGCTGTCCCGATCGGGCTCGTCATCGGACACACCGGCCGTGGCCAACTGCTGGTGGTGGGCGTGGTCAATGGCCTGCGAGCGCTGCCGACTCTCGGGGTGCTGCTGTTCGGCGTGCTGGTGTTTGGGCTCGGACTGGGTCCGCCGATCGTCGCGCTGATGCTGCTGGGCGTCCCGTCGTTGCTGGCCGGCACGTACGCGGGCGTCGCCAGTGTGGATCCGCTGGTGGTCGACGCTGCGCGAGCGGTGGGTATGACCGAGGTGCAGGTGCTGCTGCGCGTCGAGGTGCCCAATGCGATGCCCCTGATCCTCGGCGGGCTGCGCAACGCGACGCTGCAGGTGGTTGCCACCGCCACGGTGGCCGCGTACGCCAGTCTCGGCGGACTGGGCCGCTACCTCGTCGACGGGATCAAGGAGCGACAGTTCGCGATCGCGTTGGTCGGTGCGCTGATGGTGACCGCACTGGCCTTAATACTGGACGGGCTGCTGGCCTCGGCGGTGTGGGCGGCCGCACCCGGATCGGGACGGCTGAGCAGGACCGGACGAGTACCCAACGTCACAGTTGTCGCCTAATCCGCCATGGCGGACGGACACGTCTTACGGTAGACGTGTGAACGCAGCCCCTTCTGATTCGAGTTCGAGCGTCTGGCCACAGATGTTGACCTGGCGGGCCCAGGACGTGTCTCGCATGGAATCGGTACGAATCCAGCTGTCCGGCAAGCGAATCAAGGCCAACGGCCGCATCGTCGCGGCAGCTACCGCCGCTAACCCGGCGTTCGGCGCGTTCTACGAATTGCAGACCGACGAGTCCGGCGCCACCAAGCGGTTCGGGTTGACCGTCACGCTGGCCGAGCGGGAACGCCAGCTCGCCATCGCCCGTGACGAGGAGAACATGTGGTTGATCACCGACCACCAGGGGGAGCGGCGCGCGGGTTACAACGGCGCCCTTGACGTCGACCTGGTGTTCAGTCCGTTCTTCAACGCGCTGCCCATCCGGCGACTCGGTATTCACGAACGCGCCGAGGTGATCGCGTTGCCGATGGTCTACGTGAACGTGCCGGACATGTCGGTGGACGCCGCCACCGTCAGCTACAGCAGCGAGGGTCGGTTGGATGGGATCAGGCTCCGCTCGCCCGCGGCCGACACCACGGTGACCGTCGACGCCGACGGATTTATCGTGGACTACCCAGGGTTGGCAGAGCGGATCTGATCACCCCGCCGGCTCGGCCGGCGGCGGCCAGTTGGCCTCGCCAATCTTTGGCGCCGACGACGACGGTCACGATGTCGTAGCGGGGAAAGCGTTCGTACCGGGTGCGTGCGGCGTGGCCCTCGTCAACGAGGTCGGCCACCGAACCGTTGGCAGCCAGCGAGTCGCGGGCATGGTTCAGCAGTTCGATGATCCGGTCCGTGGCCGGCACCAGTTGATCAGTGTTGGCCTCACACATCGCGCGCACCAGGTCCGGAGCGGTGCCCGCGACCCGGGTGGCGTCTCGGAAGGATCCCGCGGCCAGCGCGAATGCCAGTGGTACTTCGCTGGCGGTGACGGCCAGCGCCTCGGCGAGCAGGTGAGGCAGATGCGAGATGGCGGCCGCGGCGGCGTCGTGCTCGTCGGATTTGGCCGGCACCACGTGGGCCCCGCAGTCCAGTGCCAGAGCCGTCACCATCGACCAGACCTCGGGGTCGACGTGGTCGTCGACACTGACCACCCAGGGCGCGCGGTTGAACAGTCCGCCGTGTCCCGCCGTCCAGCCGGAATGCGCGGTGCCCGTCATCGGGTGTCCTCCGACGAACCGGGACAGCAACCCGGCCTCGGATACCGCGTCCAGGACCGCTGTCTTGACGCTGGTGACGTCGGTCAGCGGACAATCGGGGGCGGCCTCGTGAATGCGGGCGAGCATGTTCGGCAGCGCCGGCATCGGCACCGCCAGCACGATCAGCGCCCCGCAGCCGGCGGCGCGGGTCAGTGCCTCGCTGAGGTCGGTGGTTGCGTCGAACCCGTCGGCGCGGGCGCCTGCCGCGCCCTCAACCGAGCGGTTGTAGCCGAAAACCTCGCGGCCGGCGCCGGCGGCGGCCCGCACAATCGATCCCCCGATCAGGCCCAGCCCGAGTACGCACACCGGTGGACTACTCACAGGATCAAGGGTGGCATAGCCCTGCGGGTGATGGGATGCCCGTCCCAGCTTCGTCTGGCCACCGGCCAGGTCAGGGACTAGCGTAGGCGCCCATGAGCGCACAACGGGCTTCAGCAACAGGCCCGTCCGCGGACACTCCGGACGGCTTCGGCGTTGCGGTGGTACGCGAAGAGGGCAAGTGGCGCTGCGCGCCGATGGGTGCCAAGGCACTGACCAGCTTGTCGGCTGCTGAAACCGAGTTGCGTGAGCTGCGCAGCGCCGGCGCGGTCTTCGGGTTGCTGGATATCGACGACGAGTTCTTCGTCATCGTGCGGCCGGCCCCCGCCCGGACCAGGCTGCTGTTGTCCGATGCCACCGCGGCGCTGGACTACGACATCGCCGCCGAGGTGCTGGACAGCCTGGACGCCGAGATCGACCCGGAGGACCTGGAGGAATCCGACCCGTTCGAGGAAGGTGACCTGGGGCTGCTGTCCGACATCGGGCTACCCGAGGCAGTGCTCAGTGTAATCCTCGACGAGACCGACCTGTACGCCGATGAGCAGCTGGGACGCATCGCGCGGGAGATGGGCTTCGCTGAGCAATTATCGGCGGTGATCGACCGTCTAGGTCGGTGACTCCGCCTGACGAGCAGCTGATTCGTGCCGCGCTGACGGTTGCCGGGACGGCCGGCCCGCGTGACGTGCCGATCGGCGCGGTGGTTGTTGGGCCGGACGGCACCGAGTTAGCGCGGGCAGTCAACGCTCGCGAAATGTTGGGTGACCCGACCGCGCACGCGGAGATTCTGGCGCTGCGGGCGGCGGCCTTGGCTTTGGGAGATGGGTGGCGTCTGGAGGGTGCGACGCTGGCCGTCACTGTCGAACCTTGCACCATGTGCGCAGGGGCGTTGGTGCTGGCCCGAGTGGCGCGTCTGGTGTTTGGAGCGTGGGAGCCCAAGACCGGCGCGGTCGGGTCGCTGTGGGATGTGGTGCGCGATCGTCGGCTCAATCACCGGCCGGAGGTGCGAGGGGGTGTGCTCGCCGCGCAGTGCGCGGCGCCGCTGGAAGAGTTCTTCGCCCGTCAGCGATTGGGGTGAAGGGCGGGTGGTTCGGTAAGCTGCTCGGCGGTGGCGTGTCCGAGCGGCCTAAGGAGCACGCCTCGAAAGCGTGTGACGGCTAAAACCGTCCGAGGGTTCAAATCCCTCCGCCACCGCCAAATTTGTTGCACCACAGTTGCCCGCGCAGGTAAGCCTGACTGCAATTTCGGGCGACCCATATCGCACCCAGGTCCCAGTAGGGCAACCGCAGGACTCAATCCTGTTTCTGCCCGCTGGCCAGCTTCTTGATCATCTGAACCTCGACGTCGGCGAACGGCTGTCCACTCGGCAGCAGCAAGTCGGCGAACCACTGCTTCGGCGGCGTCGTGACCGGCCGATCCCACGAGGTCCAGGGAAGATACGTCTGCGTCTTTCCGGCCACCAACCCCCAGTTCATCGCGCCGACGTTGTGCCGCCGGGCAATCGGCAAGACGCCCTCCACAGTGCTGCCCAGCGACCGCGCCAAGTACTCGGTGCAGATAATCGGCCGCCCCAGCGGTGCGAGTTCGTTGATCCGTCCCTCGAACTGAGCCGGCGGGCCGTAGTTGTGAAATGTGATCACGTCGGAGTTGTCCAACTGAATGCCGGCGATCGCACTACGGCTTCCGGGGTCCCCCCAATTGCCCTGCCACACACCACTTGTCAATGGCTGAGCCGGATCGACGGCGCGCGCCCAGCCGAACACCTGAGGCAGCAGTGCGGCGACCTTGTCCAGCTTGTCCTTGCGCTCTACTTTTCGATACTCGCGCGCCGGGTTATCAGGTTCGTTCCACAAGTCCCAGCCCAGGACCCTGTCGTCGTTGCGGAACTGACTCAGCACGCCGGTTACGTAGTCGCGCAGTACACCGGCGTAGCGAGCGTCGTCGATGTGCTCGGCGCCGGGACTTTGTACCCACCCGGAGTTGTGTACCCCTGGGCGTGGCGCCCGCTGCCGGCCGATCCGCGGAAACGGGTCCCAGCAGGAGTCGAACAACACGAACAGCGGCTTAATGCCGTGCCGCGCAGCGATGCCGACAAACTGCGCGAGCCGGGTTTGAAATCCCTGCCGGTCCTGGGCCCACAGCTGGTCGTGCAGGAACACCCGCACCGAGTTGAAACCGTGGAAGCGGGCCGCGCCCAACTCGCGGTCGATGCGCGCGGCGTCGTACGTGCCGGCCTGGAACATCTCGAGCTGGTTGATCGCCGTCGAGGTCGTGTAGTTACAGCCGACCAACCAGCCCTGGGCCTGATACCAGTTGTGGGCGCGGTCCGCGGGCCACCGGCCCGCGTCTGCGGCGGCGCGCGGTGCACGGATCAAGGCCGTACCCACGGCCAGCGCCAGTGGCAGCTTGAGGGCGGTTCGGCGGTGCACGACGCGACGGTAGTTTCGGCGGGCGGCCCCTCAGGCGCGGCGTACCGGACCGCGACAAGTGAGGTGGAAAATCGTTATGCCGCCGTCATCCACGCGGTCAACTGCTGACAATCAGCGGAAGCGAGATCAGGCCCGCACCGCCGGTGACCATCAGGACCCAACGCCCGTTGACGGGCAAGGTCACCTCGACGGGGAAGATGGCGAACCCGAGTTCGGCTGCGGTGGCGGCTTCGGGCAGCTCGAATCCGATGGTTAGCGGCTCGTCGTCGGTGGGAGGGCGGACCTCGACCTCGACCCGCCGGTCCGGGCTCCCGGTCTCCGACTGCGTGAGCACCACCAGCAGGAACTGGGCCAGCCGATCTGCCTCGACGGCGAATCGCAACAGCACACCGCCCGACACGTTGAGCTTGTTGTCCACTGCCGATGCGGCTTCGGCCAGGAAGGCCCCGACTATCACCCGCTGAACCTACCGTTGCGGTGCCGGCAGGCACAGGTGGGCGACGGCTTATATTCGACGGGCAGCCACGGGCAGCGACGGGCAGCGAGACGGCCAACGGAGGTCAGAAGCGTGGATGTTGCGGGTCAGGATGTCGAGGACATCGACTTGAGCGACCTGCGCTCGCCCGAGTTGACCGAGACCCAGCGGCAGATCCTGAAGTTCACCGAGTCAAGGCGCGTCGAGTTCGACATCGACACGATGCTGGATGAGGCCCGCGCGCAGGCCGGTGTGGACGATCTCGACGACGGTGACCGGTTCACCGAACGGTTGAGCGCTCACGTTGCCGCGATCGAAGCCGACGACGGCCTGCGTCAACTCACCCGCGCCACACTGCGGCAACGGGTGGTGCGCCTGCTGCGGAACCGGTTGTCGTTGACCGATCTGGTCAAGCGGTACCCCGAGACAGAGTCGATCCCGATCGAGCAGCCGTTCATCGTCGTCGGGATGCCCCGATCGGGCACCACGCACCTGGTCAATCTCATCGCCTCAGACTCGCGTCGCCGCGCGCTGCCGTACTGGGAGAGCCAGGATCCGATACCGGCCCGCGGCCAAGGCCCCGACACCTACGGTGTGGATCCGCGCTACACGCGAACCAAACAGGAACACGATGCGCTGATGGCCAGCGCGCCGTTGGTTGCCGCCATGCATGACCGGTTCCCCGAAGCCATCGAAGAAGAGGTCGAGGTCCTGGACCTGGATTTGGCTTCCTATGTGCTGGAATGGCATGCGCGGGTTCCGGGTTGGCGCGACTACTACCTGAGCCTGGACCAGCGCCGTCACTATGGCTATCTGCGTAAAGTGTTGCAGGCGTTAACTTTTCTGCGCGGTCCACGGACCTGGGTGCTCAAGAGTCCGCAGCACTGTGAGCAACTGGGCCCCTTGATGGCCACCTTTCCCGACGCGACGGTTGCTTTCACCCACCGCGATCCCGCAGCGGTGATCCAGTCCGCGATAACGATGATGGCCTATTCGGATCGGCTGCGCCGCACCAGTATCAACCCGGATTGGCTGCTGGAGTATTGGACCGACCGGGTACACCGATTACTCAGCGCCTGCGTGCGTGATCGTGGCTTGGTGCCCAACGAACGCAGCATCGACATCGGCTTCCATCAGCTGAACGGCAATGAAATGCAGTTGCTGACTGAGCTGTACCACCGCGGGGGCGTCGAACTCACCGGCAAGGCAACGCGCAGCTTCCAGGCGTATCTCGGCAGCAACCCGCGGGGCAAGCACGGCCGCATCCGCTACGACCTGCAACGGCATTTCGGGGTCAGCGCCGACGACCTACGCGCACGATTCGGCTTCTACTTCGACAGGTTCGACGTCCGTGCCGAATGAGGGAGACACAGTGAAATTCGAACCGGTCTACCGCAGCCGGCCGGGTGCCGAGGAGATGCGTCCAGCCTCCGCGGATCGGGCCGAGCCGATCGCGCCTGGCGTGTGGTGTTCGCCCGGGCTCTCCAACTCCTACCTGCTGACTACCGACGACGGGCGGGTGATCGTCAACACCGGCATGGGATTCGAAGGGCCGGTGCACCGGGCCAACTTCGACGACGTCGACCCGTCCCCGGTGCGCTACGTCATCTTTACCCAGGGACACGTCGACCACGTAGGCGGGTTGGACAGCGTCCGCGATCCTGAAACTGTCGTTGTCGCGCAGGCTAACTGGACGCTGTGGCGCGATGACAACGAACGTCTCATCCCGTACCGGGCCAGTCGTAGCGCGTTCGCCTTCAAGGACACGCTGTCCACCGGAATCCAGGACATCCAACGGCGGCTCGGCACCAGGAGGCTGCCTGCGCAGAGCATTCCCAGCGTGGATCTCGACTTCGACGACACTCTGACGCTGGAGGTCGGTGGGCGCCAGTTGGAGCTGATCTCGGTGCCTGGCGGCGAGACCACCGACTCCCTGGTGGTGTGGCTGCCCGAGGAGCGAATCTGTTTGTGTGGGAACACTTTCGGTCCATTACTTGGACACATCCCGAACCTGGTCACTATGCGCGGCGACCGCTATCGCGATGCTTTGACGACGATCGCCTCGGTCGACCGGGTCCGCGACCTGAAGCCCAACTTGCTCGTCACCGGTCACTTCGAGCCGATCTCGGGCGCCGAGCGAATCGAGGCCGAACTCACGCGACTGCGCAACGCGATTCAGTACGTCCATGACCAGACCGTCACCGGAATGAACGAGGGCAAGGACGTGGAAACGTTGATGCGGGAGATCACCCTGCCCGCGGAATACGAAGTGGGACAGGGCTACGGCAAGGTCGCCTGGGATGTACGGGCCATCTGGGAGAACTACTCGGGCTGGTTCCACCACCGCTCGACCACCGAACTGTATCCGGTCGGATTCGATGCGGTGGCCAGCGACGTCGTCGAACTCGCCGGCGCCGCCGAGCTCCTCGACCGCGCCCGGGGACACCTGGAGGCGGGCCGCCCCCTGCATGCCATCCACCTCGCCGAACTGCTCGGCGACCAACCCGCAGCGCGCGAAGTGCTCAGGGCGGCACACGAGCACCTGCTGGCCGACAGCACCAACTTCTGGGAATCCGCTTGGCTCACCCAGCAGATCGCCAGAAGCTCCTGACGATGTTGCTCACCGTACTGAGGTTCAATTTCGCTTCCCCGCAGGGTGATCCGCGCAAGCAGAGCGAACTGCTCAACGCCGCACTCGAGCTTGCGCAGTGGGGTGAGTCGCGCGGCATCACCACGGTGAGTGTCGACGAGCACCATGCCACCGGACACGGCTGGAGCCCCAACCCGATCATGGCCGCCTCAATGTTCCTGGCGCACACGTCGACCCTGATCGCGAGCGTGGACTGCGCACTGGGGCCGCTGTGGAATCCGGTCCGGCTCGCCGAGGATATCGCGCTGGTGGACAACATGAGTCGCGGGCGGCTGCATACCACGGTCGGATTGGGCTATCGAACGGTCGAATTCGACTCGCTGGGAGTCGAATTTGCCCAGCGCGGCAAGCTGATGGACAAACTGGTGGAGCGGGTGCTGGCGGTCTGGTCGAGCATCGGAACCTGGACCCGGCCGCATCCCCCGCTGTATGTGGGTGGCGGGTCGCTGGCTACCGCGCGCCGCGCGGCGCGGTTCAGGCTGCCGCTCAGTCTGGCCGACCATCTGCCCGAGGTTGCGGCCCGTTACCGCGAGTTGTGCGCCGAAGCGGGCATTAAGCCGTTCGTCGTCATGCCCGGACCGATCAACCGCGGCATGATCTACCTGCACGAGGACCCGGATCGCGCCTGGGCCGAACTCGGCGAACACATCCTGTGGGAAGCGGTCACCTACGGCGGCTGGTCCGCCGACGAGCGATCCCTCATGCACCTGCCCGGGGTGCAGACGCTCGACGAGGTGAAGGCTTCCGGCCGATACCGGTTCCTGACACCCGAGCAGCTAATCGCCGAGGTGCGCGGCGCGGAGCACTGTTACGGGCCGATCGTGCTGCACCCGCTGGTCGGGGGGATGCCGGTGGACGAAGCCTGGAAGTCGGTGCAGTTACTCACCGATAAGGTGCTGCCGGTGCTGAGCTGAACCGGCCCGCAACCACCGTCCGCAACTAGCTTCTCGCGTTAACCTTCGCGCGAGCGCCCTCAAGTGTCGCGGGCGCCCGCAAATGTCTCGTTAACCTTCGCGCGAGCGCCCTCAAATGTACGGTTTTCACGCGCAAATAGCGGCATTTTGAGGACGCTCGCGCGGGAAAGAAACCGATTGGCACCCGCGAAGGGCTGGACCCTAGAGACCGAGCCCTGATGGTTGCGGCATCTCGCTGACCAGCACCGGCAGTGAGATCGCCCCCGTCCCGCCGGTCACCACCATCACCCAGCGGCCGTCGGTGGGCAACTGCAGCTGCAACTCGAAGAACGCGAACCCAGGAAAGTCGGCGACGGCCGCCTCGGGCAGGTCGAACTCGAGCTTGATCGGCTCGTCATCATTGGGCGGCCGCATCTCAATCTTGATCTGCCGGTCGGTGTTGCCGGGCTCGGACTGCGTCAGCACCACCAAGACGAATCGGGCGGAGCGATCGGGCCCGAGCCCGAAGCGGGACAGCACCCCGCCCGACACGTTGAGTTTGTTGTCAACGACGGCGGCCGCGTCGGCCAGGAAGGCACCCGTAAGTATCACGCCGATGAACCTACCGTCACCGTGACATGGTGCTGCCGCCACCCACGTGCCCATGATTTGCCCGCCATTCGAGGGCGCGAAGCGTAATACTGAGCTAATGCCCGATCGCAACGTGCTAGGGGGCCCGCTGGAACCGTGCGGCACCGAGCCGATGACCGGATTTTATCGGGACGGTTGTTGTTCCACCGGAGACGAGGATCGGGGCCTGCACACCATCTGCGCCGTGGTGACCGCCGAGTTCCTCGAGCATCAACGCTCAATCGGCAACGACCTGTCCACCCCGGTGCCCGAGTACCGATTTCCCGGGCTGCTGCCCGGGGACCGCTGGTGTGTCACCGCGCTGAACTGGCTGCGCGCCCACAACGACGGCTGCGCCGCCCCGGTGGTGCTCGCCTCCACCAATCAGCGCACCCTCGACGTGGTGCCTCTCGAGGTCCTTCAGGAACATGCCGTGGACGTCCCCGACGATCTGGCCAACCTCTAGACGTCTGGGGATGGCGAAAAGGTCCATTCCTGCCGGTTCATGGAACGCTTCGGCGCCAAGGCCGGGCTTTGAACCCGCTCGCGGCTCAGGGCACCGCCGTCGAATACAGCCAGGCCTCCCACAACGGCCTCAGCGATTCGTCGCAATAGGTGGCCGCCAAGCTGGTGAAGTCGTCGGTGCTGGCCGTCGAGTGCCGGTAGCGTGACGTCCAATCCTTCAGTAGCGCAAAGAATTTCGTGTCGCCCAACCTTTCGCGTAGGGCGTGCAGAGTCAGTGCACCGCGCTTGTACACCCGGTCGTCGAACATGCGCCGCGGTCCAGGATCGGTGAGCAGCAAGTCTTGCTGCTGGGCGCGAAGCTCCTCGTGAAATTCGTCGGCCAGCTCGTCGGCGCTGGGCCCGCCGCTGTGCTCGGACCATAACCACTCGGCGTAGCAGGCGAATCCCTCGTGCAGCCAGATGTCGCGCCAGCGGCGCGCGGTCACCGAGTTGCCGAACCACTGGTGCGCCAGCTCGTGGGCGATCAGCCGCTCGCTGTCACCCGTACCGTCGCAATGATTGGCGCCGAAGATCGAAATACCTTGTGCTTCGAGGGGGATTTCCAGCGAGTCATCGGTGACCACCACGGTATAGCCGTCGCTCAGCGGATAGGGTCCGAACAGTTCGACGAACAGCTTCATCATCTCGGGCTGCCGGCCGAAGTCGTGATCGAAGTCCTTCGTAAGTCTTTCGGGCAGGGCGGCGCGGATGGTCACTGGCGTCCTGGTCAGCCGGGTCAGCTCGTACACGCCGATCTGCAACGTGATCAGGTAGGTCGACGTGGGCTCGGGTTGTTCGTAGGTCCACACCGTCTGCGATGCCCGCACCCGCCGCGACACCAACTTGCCGTTGGCCACCACGCGGTAGGCGTTTTCGGTGCTGACTTGGATCTGGAAGGCGGCCTTCGCGCTGGGATGATCGTTGCAAGGGAACCACGAGGCGGCCCCGTTGGGCTGCCCGGCCACCAGCGCACCTTCAGTCAGCTCCTCGAACCCGACTTCGCCCCAAAGTGTTCGGAGTGGCTTCGGATGGCCGCTGTAGCGCACAACGACCGACATCGCGGCGCCGGTCGCCAGTTTCGACGACATCGTGATTCGCAATTTGCCGGCCCGGCAACCGAACCGCTCGGCGCGCTTGCCGTTCACCGACACCTTGGACACCGACAGGGCACCGGACAGATCCAGGGTGAACACCTGCAACTCGGTGAGGGTCACGGCCGTGATCGTCGCGGTACCGGATAGCCGGTTGATGCCGACCTTGTATTCCAGGTCCAGTTCGTAACGCGACACCGAGTAGCCGAAATTGCCGTTCTGCGGCAGATACGGATCAAGTACCCCGCTCTTCGGGGCCTTCTTGGCTGGTGATTTCACGCCGCGGTTCCTTCAACGTCGGCGTTCTTGCGCCCTTTCTTCCGGGTGGGTTTCCACGGCCGCACCGGATTGCCTTGCCAACGCGTCGATCCGGGCACCTCGTCGCCCCTGACCACCAGTGAGGCGGGGCCGACGGAAGCGCCGGCGCCCAGCCGGGCCGCGGGCAACGCAACGCAGTGCGGGCCCAGCGTGGAACCGGGCTCCAGCACGACGGTGTCCATTCGCATGATCCGGTCGTGGAACAGGTGGGTCTGCACCACACACCCACGGTTGACGGTGCTGCCCGCGCCGAGGGTGACCAGGTCGGCCTCGGGAAGCCAGTAGGTTTCACACCAGACTCCGCGCCCGATCGCCGCACCCAGTCCCCGCAACCACAGGTTCAATGCCGGCGTACCCGCGGCCGCGCGCGCAAACCATGGCGCGGCAACTGTTTCCACGAACGTGTCAGCGAGTTCGTTGCGCCAAACGAAGGATGACCACAGCGGATATTCACGCGCGCGGACCCGACCGATCAGCAGCCACTTCGCTGCCACCGTTACCGCTGCGGCCACCGCACCTGCGGACAGCATGACCAGCCCGCCGCCCAACGCTGCCCACCAGATCCCGAAGGCCGTAAGGAACTGCAGTCCGCCCAACATCGCCAGGCCGATCGCGGCCGTGATCATCATCGGCACCAAACGGCAAATCTCTACCGCGGCCCGCATCACCTTTAACCGGGTCGGCGGAGCGTAGGTGGTTTCCTCGTCGGCCTCGACGGGACGCCGACGCAGTCGCATCGGCGGACTGCCCAGCCAAGACGAGCCACGCTTAGCCTTGGGCGGCGTCGCTGACAACACGGCGACCAGGCCGTCGTCGGGCACCCGGCGGCCCGGCTGGGTGATTCCCGAGTTACCCAGAAAGGCGCGCCGCCCGACCGTGGTTTCCGCGGCGTAAATCCAGCCGCCCCCAAGCTCATACGAAGCGACCATGGTGTCGTCGGCCAGGAACGCGCCGTCCTCGATGACGGCGAACTTGGGTGTGAGTAACACCGTGGAGATCTCGGTGCCGCGCCCGACCCGCGCGCCGAGTATGCGCAGCCAGATCGGCGTGAACAGGCTGGCATACAGCGGGAACAGGTAGTTGCGGGCCGCGTCCATCAGCCGTTCGGTGGTCCACAGCTGCCATCCGGCGCGGCTGCGCACCGGGTGGTATCCCTCGCGTAGGCCGATCGACAACGCGCGCACCGACACCACTGTCGCCGCCGCGTATACGGCCACCGCGACGAGTGTGGCCACCGGTGTCCAAGCCAGTGCGGGCAGCACCGCCTGCGGCAGGCTGCGGGTGTGGTGCACCGCCAATCCGAGTACGGTCAACCCGACCGCAGCGGCGAGTAGCGGCAGGCCTGCCAACAACATCGACGTCACCCCGTACCCGGCTACCCAATAGGATCGCAGCGGAGGTCGCTCGTCGGGCCACGGATGCTTGACCCGACCGGATTTCGCGGCCGGTGAGCCCTTCCAGTACTGGCCGTTCTTGATCTTGTCGACTACACCGGAACCCGGTGCCACATCGGCGTTCTTGCCGACGACTGCGCCGGGCAGCAGGGTGGTCCGGGCGCCGATGGTCGCGTCGTTGCCGATGGTGATGGTGCCGACGTGGAACAGGTCCCCGTCGACCCAATGTCCGCACAGGTCCACCTCGGGCTCGATCGCGCTGTGCTGCCCGACCTTGAGCAGGCCGGTCACCGGCGGCATCGAATGCAGGTCGACGCCTTTGCCGATCTCGGCTCCCAGCGCGCGAGCGTAGTAGACCAGCCACGGTGCGCCCGCGAGGTTTTCGGCCCCACTGGCGGCGGCCATCCGCTCGGTGAACCAGACGCGTAGATGCACCGAACCACCACGCGGGTAGCTGCCGGGTTTGACGTTGCGCAGCAGCAGACGGGCACACAGCACCGTGCTACCCATTCTGCCCAGCGGCGTGACGAACAGGATGAACGCGGCAGCCACCAGCCACCAGTTGACTGCGACCGTCCAAGGCACCACATGCAGCGCACGGGCGATGTTATTCCCCAATGCCAGCCAGGTAACCCATTGCAGCCCGGCCAGCGTTGCCAACGGCAACGCCAATATCAGCTGGGCCAACTGTGTGCGGCGGGGGAGCGGCCGCACCACCCGCTCAGTGACTCGCGGCGGCGCCTCCTGCTCGTCGAGGAAACCGGCGAGCGATCCCAGCCGCGGATGGTCGTAGAGGTCGGCGACGGTGATCTGCGGGTACTGCCTGCGCAGCGTGGCGACCAGTTGCGCGGCGGCCAGCGAACCACCGCCGAGAGCGAAGAAATCCGCTTGCGGGCCAGCCACTTCCGCGCCTAGCAAATCCCGCCACATTGCGGCTAGCGCGCCGGCCGTGCCAGCCAGCTCGGGGGTGTCGTCGGTGCCGCCCGGTGGCGGCCACGGCAGCGCATCCCGGTCCACCTTGCCCGAGGTGCGGGTCGGTAACGCCTCGACGCGCACCAGGCGGGGCACCAGCGCGGCGGGAAGATGCTCGGCAAGTTCGGTGCGCGCCTTGGCGATATCGAATTCCGGCTGGGCACTGACCAGGTACCCGACCAACACCGAGGTGCCGCTGCTAGTGCGTCGTACCGCGGCCGCGGCGCCGCTGACACCCGGCAGGTTCACCAGCGCCGCGTCCACCTCGCCGAGTTCGATGCGCCGGCCGCCAACCTTCACCTGGTCGTCGCGGCGGCCGCAGAAGTACAGTCCGTCGCGTTCCAGCCGCACCAGGTCGCCGCTGCGGTACGCTCGCCGCCAGCCCAATGTGGCCATGGGAGCGTACTTTTCGGCGTCTTTGTCCTCGTCGAGGTATCGCGCCAGGCCCACCCCGCCGATCACCAGTTCACCGGTCGCGCAGTAGTCGACCGGCTCGCCTTCGTCATCGACTACCGCCAGATCCCAGCCCGCCAGCGGCAGTCCGATGCTCACCTCCGAGCCGTCCAACCGGGCGGCGCAGGCGACCACGGTTGCCTCGGTGGGGCCGTAGGTATTCCACACCTCGCGGCCCTCCACTGCCAGCCGCGCGGCGAGCTCGGGTGGGCAGGACTCACCGCCGAAGATCAACAGCCGCACCGCTTCCAGCGCTTCGGCGGGCCATAGGGACGCCAGTGACGGCACCGTGGACACCACCGTCACGTCGCGAGTCACCAGCCAGGGGCCCAGGTCCATCCCGCTACGCACCAACGACCGCGGCGCCGGGACCAGGCAGGCGCCGTGCCGCCACGCCAGCCACATCTCCTCGCACGACGCGTCGAACGCCACCGACAGCCCGGCCAGCACCCGGTCGCCCGGCCCAATCGGATTTTCCTGCAAGAACAGTTGCGCTTCGGCGTCGACGAACGCGGCCGCGCTGCGATGCGTAACGGCCACACCCTTGGGGGTGCCGGTGGAGCCAGAGGTGAAGATGATCCACGCATCGTCGCGGGCCAGCGGTGCCCCGGCCCGCCAGCCGCGGGAAGCGCCGAGGGTGCGTTCGATGCCCTTGTCGGTGATTACCGCGACAACATTGGCTGCATTGAAGACCAACTCGGCCCGCTCGTCTGGATCGTCGGCGTCTACGGGCACGTAGGCGGCACCGGCCGCCAGCACCGACAGGATCGCGACGTACAGCGAATAACTGCCCGAGGGCATCCGGATGCCGATGCGGTCGCCTCGGCCGATGCCCCGGGCGGCCAGCCACCGCACGCTGTCGGCCATGTCCTCGAGTAACTCGCGGTAGGTGAGCTGCACCTCGCCGTCGTCAATCGCGGCGGCATCAGGATGGCGCGCGGCCGTCTCGTTGATGATGTCGATAAGCGTGCGCGGGCTCGGCGCGTGCGCCGACAGCAGGTACTGCGCGGGAGTCTCGGGCACCTTACGAAAATACTCACGCCACGCTGTCCGGCGCCTGCGGTGACGGTAGCTGTGTCGCGGCCGAGCGATGCGATCCGACGTCGGGAAACCATGGCGCGCCGTTCCGTCGGCGCCCCTGTTTGGGGCTGAAACTCAGCACGAATATCAGGAATCAATTCGGTACGTAAGTGCAACAGGAAATGCAGGCTTATCCAGAGAACGACGATCTTTGTCCGACCGCGGCATCGTATATCGAATACGTCGCCACCCGGCGGGATTTATTGCTTCACTTCGCCAATCAGGTAACCGCGCACCTGGCAATTCGTCGGGCTCTGCTGGGAGGTTTGAAATGTCGTTTGTCTTGGTGGGTCCGGAGCTCTTGGCGTCGGCGGCGTCGGATGTGGCCGGCATCGGGTCGTCGTTGGCCGAGGCTGGTTCGAGCGCGGCGGCCTCGACCACGCAGATTGCGGCGGCCGCGGGCGATGAGGTTTCCGCCGCGATTGCGGCGCTGTTCTCGGGCCACGGGCAGCAGTTTCAGGCGGTCAGTTCGCAGGCGGCCGCGTTTCATGCGCAGTTCGTGGAGTCGCTGGCGGGGGCGGGTAGTACATACGGGTCTGCGGAGGCGGTGAACCTGGCGTCGCTGGGTGGTGGCGGGTTCGAGTTGTTCGGGTTGATCAATGCGCCGACGGAGTATTTGTTCGGTCGCCCGCTGATCGGTAATGGTGCTAATGGTGCAGCCGGCACGGGTCAGGCCGGTGCTGATGGTGGCTTGCTGTGGGGCAACGGGGGCAGTGGCGGGTCCGGCGCCGCGGGCCAGACCGGGGGAGCCGGTGGATCTGCGGGATTGATCGGTCATGGTGGGGCTGGCGGCGCGGGGGGTTCGGGCGCCGCGGGTGGTCATGGTGGGTCTGGGGGCTGGCTGTATGGCAACGGCGGGGGTGGCGGTGCTGGTGGTGTGAACGGGGTCGGTGGTACTGGCGGGTCGGCGACTTTGTTCGGTAAGGGCGGAACCGGTGGCGCCGGTGGCACCGGGGCGGTCGGCGGAACCGGCGGCAACGGCGGGTACCTGCTGGGCTCGGGTGGTGCCGGCGGCTCCGGTGGTAGCGCGGGCGGCAGCATGCTCAACGGTGCAGATGGCGGCACCGGCGGGCGCGGCGGCTGGATCTGGGGTCATGGCGGCGACGGAGGCGCCGGGGGGCTCGGTAGCGCACAGGGCGTCGGCGGCACCGGCGGTACCGGTGGTCACGGTGGGGCACTACTGGGCGGCGGGGGCAACGGTGGAATCGGCGGCGGGGGTGGCGACGGCACCAACGGCGGGGCCGGCAACAGCGGCAGCCCGCAGAACACGACTGGTGGCGCCGGAACCAGCGGCACCGCTGCCGGTGATGGTGGGATCGGCGGCCGCGGTGGCGACGGTGGCTGGCTGTGGGGGCATGGCGGAATGGGTGGTGAGGGCGGTGCCGGTGGGACCGGCGGTGCGGGTGGTGCCGGCGGCGCCGGCTACAGCACCACCAGCGCTGGCCGTGCCGGAGGCCAGGGTGGTTTGGGCGGAAACGGAGCGGCGGGCGGCAACGGTGGTGCTGGTGGCGCCGGCGGCAAGGGTGGCTGGCTGTTGAGCCCCGACGGCGCCAACGGTGACGGCGGCGCAGGCGGGACCGGGGGTGCCGCCGGAGCCGGCGGCAACGGCGGCAACGGCGGCAACGGCGACGCGAGCAACATCAACGGCGGGCTGGGCGGCAATGGCGCCAATCCCGGCGCTGCCGGTGCTGGTGGCATTGGTGGCGCTGCCGGTGGCATCGGAGCCAATTCCGGCGCTGATGGCCTTTCTGGCAGGCAGTTGGCGGGCGGCAACGGCGGCAACGGCGGCAACGGCTACGGCGACTTGAACTTCCCGAACTACACCGCCGGCGACGGCGGCGACGGCGGTCAATCCGGCAACGGCGGCGTCGGTGGCAATGGCGGCGACGGCGGCAGCGTCGGCGCTGGTAATGGCTTCGGCCACGCCGGCGACGGCGGGAAGGGTGGCGCGTCCTTCGGCTCCGGGACCCTGAATGCCACCGGCGGTAAGGGTGGCGTGGGTGGCAGCGCCGCTGGTAACAATTTCGCCGGCACCGGCGGTGCGGGCGGTGACGCCAACATCAACGACCCCGGGGGTATCGGCAGCGCGACCGGCGGCGCCGGAGGCAATGGCGGCAGTGGCGGCACCGGCAGCAACCCGGCCGGCGACGGCGGCGTCGGCGGCAATGCGTACAACGCGGGCACGGGTGCGACCACCGGCGGCCACGGCGGGGACGGCGGCGCGGCAGCCGCCAACGGCGGCCGCGGCGGTGCCGGGGGCCAGGCCAACAGTTCGACCACGACCGCCGCCGGCACGGTTACCGGTGGCGCGGGCGGTAACGGAGGTGCCGGCGCTGACGGTGGGGCCGCCGGCTACGGCGGGAGGGCTACCGTCAGTTCGTCCAGCTCCGCCGCAAATGCCGTTGGCGGTCAAGGCGGCACCGGCGGCTATTCGTCTGACAACGGTTCGCACGCTGTCGGTGGAAGGGGCGGAGGGGCACTCAACTACGGCAGCGGGAGCGCGGTCGGCGGACGCGGTGGCGACGGCGGCGTACTCAACACAGGCGGTATCTCCGACGGCGCAGACGGCGGCCTGGGGGGCAACGCAGAGGCGTACGGCACAGGTAGCGCCACCGGCGGGGGCGGCGGCAACGGTGGCCAAGGCATCAACTTTGGGCGCGGCGGCGATGGCGCGGCCGGCGGCTTAGCGACCGTCTCCAATACCGCCTCCCAGGCCGCGGCCACCGGTGGTGCCGGCGGCACTGGCGGGGCTGGCGGCACGGGCGGCGGCGCCACCTCCCAGGCCGGATGGGGTGGTAACGGCGGCGCCGGCGGCGGCGCGTCCAGCAATGGCCTGGGCAACGTGACCGGCGGTAGTGGCGGTGACGCCGGTGCCGGAGGCGGGGCCGGCAAGGGCGGAAATGGCGGCACTGGCGGCGACGGGGCCGCTACCAACACCGCATCGACCGCTACGGTCGTCGGCGGTAACGGGGGCGCCGGCGGAGCCGGCGGCCAGCAGAACGGCGCCGGCGGGAACGGCGGCAACGGCGGGAACGCATCTGCCCCCGGCGGTGCCCACGCACAGGGCGGCACCGGCGGCACCGCCGGTGCTGGTAGCGGAACCGGCAGCAGCGGCACACCGGGGACCGACGGTACGCCGTAGCCCCAGGCGGGACTCGCGCCGGACCGCGGGCGACGGGACCGAATCCCGGGAGCCATTTCACCGCAAATCTCAGCGGTGAAATGTGTACCCGGGATTCGGTGTCCTCAATAAGAAAAAGCGAATGATCGCTGAATGCAGCGATAGCGATTTCGACCAACGACGACATTTGTCTGGGTGCAAATGCGACGGGTCCGATAAAGCTGTTGCGTCACGGAATGTCGGTGACGCAGTGGCCACAAAGCCTCTGCGCTAAACGGGCATTTCGTCCGCGCTGGAATCTGAGGTATTCAGTGTCGCATATCGTCGTATGCCGAAGTCCTTGGCTTCGGCGAAGGCGGCGAAGGCGGCGCCGGCTGGCCGTGCAGGGTGACCCGTGGGTGCTGGCCGTAGTGCTGTCGGTAGTAGGCCGCGAACCGCCCGCCGTGGGCGAATCCCCAGCGCCTGGCGACCGCTGAGACCGAGACGGTGGCAGGATCGGCGTCCAGCAGCTCCTCGTGCGCTCGGCTGAGGCGCACCCGGCGTAAATAGCTGATCGGCGTGCAGCCCAGCTGTCGACGAAACATGTGCTGCAGTCCGCGTGGGGTCACGTGGATGGCGGCGGCGATGTCGTCGAGCGCAATGTCGGTGTGCGCGCGTTCGTCGATGAACGCGATGGCCCGCCGCATCAGGCTCGACTTGACTGGGTCGAGCGGGTCGGCCTTGGTCGACACGGTGCTGTGAAAGGTGTTGAGCACGCTGGCGGCCAGCAGTGACGCGGCGTTGCTGGCAATGGCCGGCGAGTCGCATGCTTCGGGCTGGCTGAGGATGTGATCGCGCAGGTAGTCAATCAGCGAGCTGAGTTGCTGGGCGGTCGCAGCCGACACCGGGCGGGGGGACAACAACCGCACCGGTCCGCGGTCCGTCGCTCCCGCGGCGGCCACCTTGGTCAGATCCGCCGTCTTGAATGTCACCATCTCGTAGCTGCCGCGCATCCCGACGGTTAGGTTCTCGGTGGGGAGGGCTACCACTTGGTCAGCAGGTGTCAGGACTTCGGTTTGACCGCCGGCCCGGTCTAGCTCGATGTAGCCGGTGCGAACCCGGGTCAGAACGATTCGGTCCAGCG
The DNA here is from genome assembly GCF_013466425.1 of Mycobacterium vicinigordonae. Lineage (NCBI taxonomy): Bacteria > Bacillati > Actinomycetota > Actinomycetes > Mycobacteriales > Mycobacteriaceae > Mycobacterium > Mycobacterium vicinigordonae. Next base: position 6,006,885 of record NZ_CP059165.1, on the reverse strand, counting down.
GAGCCATGCGGTAGCGGATTTCGGAGTCGAGTTCAAGCTCGTCGAAGCTCATCGAACCCAGCTGCCGACGCCGCATGTGGACCGGGTTGCCCGCACCTTCGTCGGCGGTGAAGACCTGTGCGAATCTCTGACTCACGAAAGCTGCAGCCTTGCCCTCGTCGGTATCGTGGAAGGCGATAGTAACCACATTCGATCGCCAGTCACGGGTCCTTGCCAAGCCACGGACAACTCCGCCGAAACGGTGGTCCGCGGCCGAGGGCGAACCGTGGAGTCTCTTTAAAGCGTTAAGTATCAATAGCTTTCAACATCACAAGCTCGGGTTTGCACGCCGTGTTCGGGGCTGGGTGGGCAGGCTTTCTCCCCCGATCGGAGGAGAAAAGTTCATCCCGAGAATCCCTCAGCTATCCGAAGACTTGTGGCCGCGAGTAGACCAGTGTGGTCGGTGGAGAAATCCGCTTTCGGTATATCACAGCTGCGCAACGTATTTCGCCGACCTGGGAAATACTATTGCGGTCCCGCAACAGTTTTCACCATTGCGCGAACCCGCGGACCAGATGGGTTTAGCCGCGCTGTTCCAGCCACTTAGCCAATGACCGTCCGGCGTCCAGCACGTGCCGTTCGGCGATGGTGCGGGCACGCTCAGCGTCGGTGTCCGCGAACGCGTTGAGCAGCGCCTGGTGATCGTCGAGCGAGTGCTTCTCGTGGTCCGGGAACAGCGTCAGAAAGTTAGTTGGTACCACGCGCGCCGCCTGCTTGATCTGGGCCATCAGCCGCGGGGAATGCGCGGCGCGGTGAATCTTCTGGTGGAAGTGCCAGTTCGCCTCGCCAATGCTGTCGTCACCAGAGCGGGCGGCCACGTCGGCGGCTAGTTCGCGCAGCATGGCCAGCTCGTCCGGTTCCACCCGCTGCGCAGCCCAGGCGGCCGCTTGGCCGGTCAGCACACCCAGGATGGTGAAGCTGTCCAGCACGTCCTCAGGACTGATGCCGATCACGGTGACGCCACTGCGCGGAGCCACGCGGACCAGGCCTTCGAATGACAGTTCCAGCAGCGCTTCGCGCACCGGGGTGCGGCTGGTGGCGAACTCCTCGGTGATGGCGTCGAGGTCCAGCCGCGCTCCGGCTGGAAGCGTGCCGGTGAGGATGCGGTCGCGCAATTCCCGGGCGGCGCGCTCGCGCACGGTCCCGGAGATGTCGATCCTCGCCATTGGGGCAGCGTACCAAACTACACATCTAGCATTTGAAATCTAAAATATCAGATGTTAGATTCTCAACCCATGCGAACCGACAAGATGTCTCTGGTCGCCTTCATGCAGGCAGGCAGCACCTCGGTGTATGCCGGATCCTGGCGGCACCCCGCGACCGAGCACGGGTATCTCGACGCGTCCTACTACGCAAAGATCGGCCGTCAGCTCGAAGAGGGCTGTTTTGACCTGATGTTCTTCGACGACCGGTTGGCCATGCCTGGGGTCTACGGCAACTCGGTGCAGGAGGCGGTGCAATACGGCGCCCGGCCGGTCAAGCTCGACTTGAGTGTCGTGCTGGGGATTCTGGCTCAGGCAACGTCGCGCATCGGGCTCGGTGCGACCTACTCGACGACCTATTACCCACCATTCCACGTCGCGCGCACCTTCGCCTCGCTGGATCACCTGTCCGCCGGCCGCGCCGCCTGGAACGTCGTCACCTCGGTCAACGACAGCGAGGCACAGAACTTCGGCGTCGAGGCCCACCTCGGTCACGACGAACGCTACGACCGTGCCGACGAATTCATGGAGGTGGTCACCGGCCTCTGGGACACCTGGGAGGACGACGCCGTCCTGCACGACCGCTCGTCGGGCCATTACGCCGATCCAGCCAAAGTGCACGAGCTCCGCCACGTCGGGCAGTATTTTTCGGCGCGCGGCCCGTTGACGGTTCCCCGTACCCCGCAGGGCCGCCCGGTGATCATCCAGGCCGGTTCGTCGGGTCGCGGGCGCGAATTCGCTTCGCGCTGGGCGGAATTAATCTTCACTGGCGACCCGGGAATCGAGGTGGCCCGCAGCCATTACACCGACCAGAAGGATCGTATCGCCGACGCCGGACGTGACCCGGCCGCGGTGCGTATCTGCCCGATGGCCTACGCGGTGGTGGGGGAGTCGGAGTCCCACGCCAAGGACCGCGAAGCGATGTTCCTCAACGATCTGGTGCATCCGATGGCGTCGCTGACCCTGCTGTCGGAGTTGATGAATTACGACTTCGCCCAACATGATCTGGACGATCCCGTCACCGACGAGCTGATTGCGTCCGTCTCGGGTATCCGGGGACTGGTGCAGAACCTGCGCACGCACATCGGCGGCGATACGGTCACGGTGCGCGACCTGGCCGGCCACCGCGCCACCCTCCTGCAGGGGCCACGGTTCGTCGGGACTGGAGAGCAGGTAGCCGACCAGATGGTCGACTGGTTCGAAAGCGGCGCATGCGACGGATTCGTCTTGGCCGCAACGCATCTACCCGGCGCATTCGAAGATGTGGTGCGCATGGTTGTTCCGGAACTGCAGCGACGCGGCATGTTCCGCACCGCCTACGAGTCGTCGACGTTGCGGGGCCATCTGGGTCTACAACGACCCGTCGGTACCAATGCTTGACGGACTGCGGGTGCTCGATCTGGCCACCCTGGCGGCTGCACCCCTAGTCGCCACCTATTTGGGTGAGTTCGGCGCCGAGGTGATCAAGGTAGAGGACCCGCGCAATGGCGATCCCATCCGCTCGTGGGGCAACCAGCGTGACGGCGTCGGCCTGATGTGGAAATCCATCTCCCGCAACAAGAAATCAATAACACTGGACCTGCGCTGCAGTGACGGCCAGGAGTTGGTGCGCCGACTGGTTAGGCGCGCCGATGTCGCAATCTTCAACACCAGGCCCCAGACGCTGCGCAAGTGGGGCTTGGACTATCAGAGTCTGCGCGCGGTCAATGACCGAATTATCATGCTGCACATCACCGGATACGGGTTGACCGGGCCAAAGAGCGAGCGGCCGGGCTTCGGCACGTTGGGCGAGGCAATGAGCGGCTTTGCGCACATCACCGGTCAGGCCGACGGGCCGCCGACCCTGCCGCCATTCATGTTGGCAGACGGGGTCGCGTCGCTGAATGCCGCGTACGCCGTGATGATGGCGCTGTACCACCGCGACGTACACGGCGGGCCGGGCCAGCTTATAGACGTCAATCTTGTTGACCCGCTGGCGCGATTGCTAGAGCAGACGCTGTTGGGGTACGACCAACTCGGTTTGGTGCCCCAGCGCTCTGGTAACCGTTGGGACATCTCGGCGCCGCGCAACACCTATCGCACCGCCGACGGGCGGTGGCTGGCGATGTCGGGAAGTTCGCCGACGTTGGCGCTCCGGGTGTTCCGGGCGATCGGGCGTGGCGACCTGGTGCACGACGCCGACTTCTCCGATCCGCAGCGAAGGCTGGCCCGGGCCCGCGAGGTGGACGCGGTGGTGGCGGATTGGGTTGCCGGCAAGACACTTTCGCAGGCAATGCAGGTCTTCGAGGCGCACGACGTGGCCGCTGCACCCGTCTACGACATCGCCGACCTGGTGGGTGATGAGCAGCTTGCGCATCGGGGGGTGTTCGTCTCGGTCGACGACGCTGACCTCGGGCCGATGACGGTGCAGGCCCCAGTGCCGCGGTTCTCCTCGACGCCCGGAACGGTACGGCAGCTGGGCCCGCGCCTCGGCGAGCACAACGCTGAGGTGTACGGGGAACTACTTGGTCTGAGCCACAACGACATTGACGATCTGCGCGCCAAAGGCGTGCTGTGAGAGAGGGAAACAAGTGAGGCTTCGCCGTTCGGAGCTGGCGGTACCCGCGAGCAATGACGACATGTTCGACAAGGCCGCCGGTTGTGGCGCCGACCTGGTGTTCCTCGACCTCGAGGACGCGGTGCCTGTGGCGTTCAAGGAGTCGGCACGGGCCAAGGCGATCATTGCGCTCAACGAGATCGACTGGGGCCGCACCGCGCGGGCGATCCGGATCAATGGTTTGGACACCCCCTGGTGCCACGATGATCTGATCGATGTGGTGAGTAGGGCCGGAGCCAACCTGGACACCATCATCATCCCCAAAGCGCGCACCGCTCGCGACGTGTGGTGGGTGGATGTACTGATCACCCAACTGGAAGCGAAACTAGCTCTGAGCAACCAGATTCGCCTCGAAGTGCTCATTGAAGAGGTCGAAGGCCTGGCCAACGCTGAAGCCATTGCGGCGGCGAGCCCGCGACTGGACGCGCTGATTTTCGGAGTGGGTGACTTCTCGCTGTCCCAGGGCGCTCGGGTGGACACCAACTTCGTACCACTCGGCGAATACCCCGGTGATTTCTGGCAATACGCGCGCAACAAGGTCATTGTCGCGGCGCGCATTGCGGATATCGAGGCGATCGACGCGCCCTACCCCGACTATCAGGATCTCCTCGGATACGAGCGTGATGCGCGGCGGGCATCCTTGATGGGGTATACCGGCAAGTGGGCCATCCACCCGGGCCAGGTGCCGGTCGCCAACAACGTCTATGCACCCACGGCCGACGAAATCGCTTTGGCGCACCGTAATGTCGCGGCCTACCAGGAGGCGGCGTCGAATGGTCGCGGCGCGGTCGGGGTGAACGGTGTGTTGGTGGACGCGGCGCACGTCAAGATGGCCGAACAGACGCTGGCGCGTGCGGCGCTGATCAGCGGGGCATAATCTTCCAAGGTCGAGACGGGAGATCCGATGCCCTACGTCGAGTCCGCGGTGCGCAGCAAACAGGCTGTGGCCGCGGCGCGCGCGGTGCTGATACGCGATGGGGTCGGCGGCTTGACGATGCGTGCGGTCGCCACCGAGGCAAACATCCCGCTGGGCACGCTGCAGTACGTCTTCCCAACCAAGCAGGGCCTGCTGCGGGCGGTGTTCGAGGACATCGTCGCGGAGATCGCCGAGCTACTGCGAAACTCAGCGGAGCTGGAGGCCGGTCTGGCACGCGCGATTCGAGTCGGTTTGCGCAGCTTCTGGGCGGAGTTGGTGGTCAACCACCGCGACCTGCAGCTGGTGCAGCTCGAACTCGTCACTCACGCGTTGCGCACGCCGGGCCTCGAGGAGCTACCCCGCTGGCAGTACGAGCAGTACACCGAAATCGTTGCGCACTGGTGTGAGACGGCCGCGGCGAAGGCGGGCGAGACGAGTGCGATTCCCTTCGACCGACTGGCACGTGTTCTGGTCGCTGGCATCGACGGGCTGATTCTGCAGCACGTGATCAGCTCGGATACCGAGCGCGCACTCGCCGATCTCGATGTGCTGGCCGACACCGTGATCGCCCTGGCGACGGTCCGCGCCCAGGACTGACCCTTGCCTGACCGGGCAACGGTGGCTTACGCTCATGCGAACTAAGTCATACGACTGTATGAGTCGTGAGGAGCGGACATGACGGACGTGGATGTAGTCGTTGTCGGAGCAGGGTTGGCCGGGCTTTCGGCGGCGCGCAAGTTGGTCGCTGCCGGCAAGACCGTGCGGATCTTGGAAGCTCGGGACCGCGTCGCGGGACGGAATTTCGGCGGATCTCTGAACAACGGAGTGGCCGTCGAGCTCGGTGGCCAATGGGTGGGACCCGGGCAGGACACAGTGCTGGCGTTGATCGACGAGCTCGGCCTAGAGACGTTCCCCACCTACGACGCCGGGGATGCACTCACCGTTTTCGACGGCCAGAAGATCCGCTACTCCGACGCGACATTCGGCCTGCCTGTCGAAAGCCTCGCCGAGATCGCAAGGGTGTGGGGCCAACTCGAAATGCTCGCTGCTTCGGTACCACTCGAAGCGCCCTGGCAGGCGGAATCTGCGGCCGAGTGGGATCGGCAGACCTTCGACGACTGGCTCTCAGCCAACACGACCGACAACTTGGCGCTGCGATTTTTCCGGGTCGTGATGCCCACCTTGTTCTGCGCGGAAACCCCCGAAGTCTCGCTGCTGCACTTGTTGTTCTACGTCCGGGCGGGCAATGGTTTGGCCAGCATGCTGGCCGTGACCGGCGGCGCGCAGGAACTCCGCGTCGTCGGTGGAACACACCGGATCTCCGAACGGATGGCCACCGAACTAGGTAACCGCGTTCAGCTCGGGGCGGTGGTCCGCACGATTTCGCAAACCAACAGCGCCGTCACAGTCACCTACGAGAACCACGACGGGACCGAGACTGGCACCGTGACCGCCCGCAACGTCATCGTCGCAATCCCGCCGACCCTGGCGGGCCGGATCCGCTACCTGCCGCCGCTGCCGTCGGCTCGGGACTCGCTGACCCAGCAGTTCCCGGCTGGGTCGGTGATCAAATTCCAGATCGGCTACCCGACGCCATTCTGGCGCGACGCCGGCCTGAGCGGATTCGTCACCAGCCTCGACGACGCCTTCAACGTGGTGTTGGACAACTCTCCGTGCGACGGCTCGTGCGGTGTCCTGGTCGGGTTCCTGGACGGCGCCCACGCCCGGGAAGCTGCCCAGCTGTCCACCCAAGAACGGCACAAGCTCGTGCTCGACGCCCTGGTGAAGTATTTTGGACCCCAGGCCGGCGAGCCGTTCGACATCCTCGAAAAAGATTGGTCAGCAGAGGAATTCACTCGCGGATGCTACGGCGGGCGGCTAGCCGCGGGTGCGCTAACGCACTTTGGCAAAGCACTGGCCGAGCCCGTCGGGCGGATTCACTGGGCCGGCGCCGAAACGGCCCAGCAGTGGAGCGGTTACATGGACGGGGCGATCACCTCGGGCCGCCGCGCCGCCAGCGAGATCCTCGACACGGTGTAGCCGCGAGCCAGTTTTGCGGCACACTTCCTGCAGGGGGTTAAGTCGCCCGGCAGGGAGGTGAGTCTTTGAGGGACATTGCGTCAGAGGTGACCATCGATTCGGGTACCGTCCGCGGGCAGCGGTATCGCGACGTCTCATTGTGGCGTTCCATCCCGTACGCGGCCGCACCCGTCGGCGCGCTGCGCTTCCGGGCTCCGCAACCGGTGGCGCCCTGGACCGGTGTCAGGGACGCGACCCAGTTCGGCAACGCCGCGCATTCGCACCTGTTCAGCTCCCCCCTGGGCCTCGTGAAGCGGCAGATGCAGGACGAAGACTGCTTGACGCTCAACGTGTGCGCGCCCGCTGGCGGCGGTCCGCCCCGGCCGGTGCTCGTGTTCATCCACGGCGGAGGTTTTTTCGAGGGCAGCTCCGCGTTGCCCGTCCACAACCCCGAGCCGCTGGTGCACCGGTTCGGGGTCGTGCTCGTCACGATCAACTACCGGCTGGGCGGGTTGGGCTTCGTCGATTTCTCGCAGTACTCGCCGGACTTCCATTCCAATGTCGGTCTGCGCGATCAACTCTCCGCGCTGCAATGGGTGCGGCGCAACATCGCGGCGTTCGGCGGTGACCCGGATTGTGTCACCGTGTGGGGCCAGTCCGCCGGCGCCAGTGCCGTCCTCACACACCTCGCCGTGCCGTCCGCGAAAGGCCTGTTCCATCGCGCGATTGCGCAGAGCCCGGTACCCGATGCGGTGCGCACCCCGGACCAGGCCGCCGAAACCGCCCGCAGGGTCATCGAGGCACTCGGTATCGACTCCGATGATGCCGCCGCCGCTCTGCGCAAAGCGCCTGCCAAAGCGATCACCGGGGCAGCGATCCGGGTGATGCTGCGTACCGGACGCGAAGTCCCGTGCCAGATGTCGCTGGCCCCGGTGATCGACGGTGATCTGCTGCCGCAGGACCCGACCGCCGCGATTTCAGCCGGCCGGGCGCACCGCGTGCCGCTGCTCATCGGGACCATGCGCAACGAGATGGGTCACGCTGGCTGGGGGCCCATTCGGCAGTTCGTCGACTTGTTCCCGACCACCCCGCAGCGGGTCGATCGCATGTTCTCTGCCACCGACCCCAACGCTAAACCCGCTGTGCTCCAATACTATCCGGACTATCCTCGTAGCAGTGCGCTGACCCGCCTGGCCACCGATTGCTTCTTCGTCCGGCCGATGATCGCCGCGGCTGAGGCCCATGCTCGTCACGCGCCCACCTACCTCTACCGACTCGACTACGCCCCGCCGCTGTTGCGCTGGATCGGCATGGGTGCCATTCACGCCACCGACGTTCCGTTGGTGTTCGGTTTCGGCATGCAAACTGTCCAGCCCCTCGCGATCGGCGGACGCGCAGAGTACCGGGCGATGAGCGATTGGGTGCAGCGACGCTGGGTCGAGTTCGCCCGGACGGGCACCCCAGGTTGGCCCGTCTACGCAGACGACGAGGTTGCCGTCGTGATCGACCGGCCGGAACCGCATGTGGTCAACGGGCTCTACAGCGCGACGTGGGAAGCGTGGCGGCATTACGCCGGACCCCAGCGTGGCGCGAAACCAACTGCGGCGCAATAGGAGGCCGGATGGACAACCGCAGCGCACGGGTTGCGATACTGGACGACTACGCAGGCGTGGCACTCGATCTGGCCGACTGGTCGCAGGTGGCGCGGCGTTGTGAGGTGACTGTTTTCGATAGGCACCTATCCGAAGACGAGGCCGCCGAGGCGCTGCTGCCCTTCGATGTGGTGTGCACGATGCGCGAGCGAATGGCGTTTGGACGCGGCCTCATCGCCAGATTGCCGAACCTCAAGCTGATCACCATTGTCGGCCGCAGCTTGCCCAATCTGGACATGGCCGCCGCAACCGAGTACGGCGTACTGGTCGTCCACTCAAATTTCACCCACCCCCTCTTCCGCGCGGTCCGGGACGCCACGCCGGAACTGGCTTGGGGGTTGATGATTGCGACGGTGCGCAATCTGGCCGAAGAACACCGTCGGATGCGGGATGGAGGGTGGCAGACCACCACTGGTATGACGCTGTCCGGCAAGACCTTGGGACTGCTCGGTCTCGGCCGGGTCGGCAAACGGATGGCCGAATACGCGAAAGCATTCGGTATGCCAGTGCTCGCGTGGAGTCAGAACCTTACCGAGGAAGCCGCGGCTGAGGTGGGCGCGCGGCGGGTGGAGAAGTCGGCGCTGTTTGAGCACTCTGACGTGGTGTCCCTCCACCTGGTGCTCTCCGAGCGCACCAGAGGGCTCGTCGGCCGGCGTGAGCTGGCGGCGATGAAGCAAACTGCGTTCTTGATCAATACTTCTCGCGGTCCGCTCGTTGACGAGACGGCGCTCGTCGAAGCGTTGAGCAACGGGCGGATTGCCGGGGCGGGGCTGGACGTCTTCAACACCGAGCCGCTTCCAGCCGACCATCCGTTGCGAAAGCTGTCGAACGTGACGCTGTCGCCCCACCTGGGCTATGTCACCCGGGAAATGCTGGGCGCGTTCTATTCCGACACCATCGAAGGCGTGGTTGCATGGCTGGACGGCAGGCCCGCCCGGATCGCCAACCCCGAAGCGCTGCGATGACCGTCATCCGCTTTTGGAGCTCCAGCGTGGGCTCCGCACCGCGTCCAGGGCTTCGGCCACGCAGCGATCCAACGACGGCCGCGTCGAATCCTGCCTGACCCAGCGCTGGAAGCCGAAATCGGCTGCGGCAAAACTCAAGTGCACCAACAATCCTGGACGAATGTCGAGATTGGGATCCACGCCCATCCTTGCTGCGGTGACCCCGGTCGCCCGCTCCCGGTCCGCGGCAGTGTGAAATTTCAGCCGCTCCAACAGCTGTGGTGCCACCACTAACGCCGCGCGCCACTCTTCGGTGTCGGTCTTGCCGAAGGATCGGGTGCGGGCGATGATCGCGTTGGCCAGCGCGACGTCCGGTGATTCGCCGACCGGGCGTTCTTCGAGCAGGCTGATCACTTCGGCGCCGCCGTGACGGGCGGGCGCCAGCAGCAACTCTTCCTTGGTGGTGACATGCCGAAACAATGTGCGTGGAGAAACGCCTGCGGCAGCCGCGATTTCGTCTGTGGTGACCGTGTTGTAGCCACGCCTGGCGAACAGCCGGAAGGCCGCTCGCTGGATGTCAGCACGGATCTGGGCGCGCTGACGGTCGCGCAGCGACTCCCCGGTCACCGGAAACTGCCGATCCCGCCGTCGACGTGAATGGTCTGGCCGGTGATAAAGGTTGCGTCTGAGCCCAGCAGGAACGCGACCAGCGCCCCGACGTCGGTGCGCCCGTCGCCGATCCGCTTCATCGGAACGCGCCGCACCGCTTTCGCATAGTCGTTGGGGGCGAACTGTTTCCAGAGTCTGACGCCGTCCGATTCGGCGAACGGGCAGATCACGTTGACGCGAATGTTGTCGCGGCCCCATTCGAGTGCGGCGACCTTGGACAGGCCGCGGATGCCTTCCTTGGCCGCCGCGTAGCCACCCCACTTGGGCTCGCCGCCGGTACCCGTCCCGGAGCCCAGGTTGACGATCGAGCCGCCGCCGGCGGCGACCATCAACGGGTGCACGGCTTGCATGAGCAGAAACGTCGCTCGCGGACCGACGTCGTAGCCGAGCGCGAGGTCCTCGACGGTGATGTCGACGAACGCCTTGGGCTCGTTGGTGGCGATCGCGTTGTTGACCAGGCCGTGGACCGTGCCGAACGCCTCCACCGCCGCGGCCACGATCCGCTGCGCGCTGTCTGGGCGACGCAAGTCAGCCGTCAGCGACGAGACGCGCTGTCCCGCTTCGAATTCCGTCTGAAGCTCAGCGGTGGTTGCGCCGAGCTTGTCCTGCTGGATGTCGACCAACAGCACCGAGGCTCCGCGCTCCAGCAGCGCGGCGCTTACCTCCTTGCCGACGCCCTGTGCGGCGCCGGTGACGACGGCGACGCGCTCCCGCAGCGATGCGGGGTGTGAATAACTCACCGGGCCCCGCCCGAAAGCTGGCACGCCGGGCGTCCGGCGAATAGCGGCAGATCCAGGTAGGTCTTGATGCCCGGTGCGGCGGCGCATACGTCGGGGATGGCGTTGACGCAGTGGTTGGCCGTGGCCACCACACCGGGGTTGCGGACCAGCCCTTCGGCGACGGTCGGCGGTTGCAGTCCCTTGAAAGTCAGGTTCACCGTGGGGTCGCCGGTGATCTCGACCTCGAATCGTTCGCCTTCGCCGCCGAAGTTCCATGCGGGCTCCAGGTTGTGCTCACCCATCAGCCAGTTGACCGCTGCGGTGATGACGGGTTCTCCGTCGACGAGCGCCTGCCAGCGGAACCGGCGTGCGGCCACGGTACCCGCGGTGATCGCGAACGGCCCGTATTCGATGTCCGCGGTTGCCACCGCGATCTCCTGGATTGTTCGGATATCGGGATCGATGCGAAAACCTATGTGATCGGCGATCATTCGCACGGACATCTTGAATCCCTGTTCGAGCAGCGCGGCCATCGGCCCCTGCACCGCCTCCTCGGGTGTACCGCCGAAGCCCATGATGTGACGGACCACGTCCGGTGCGTTGTAGGTACGGATGTCGGAGAACTCTTCGGCGCGCACGTGGGTGACGGCCGAGGACAGTCCCGACACCATCAGCGGGAAGCGTTCGGTGATGCCGCCTGGGTGGATTCCCGACCCGTGCAGCGTGACGCCAGCCTCGAGTGCGGCGTCGGCGACGGCCCGGTGGCGGGGGTGGCTGAGGTCCGGGTAGACCCAACCGACCGGAGTGACTACGTTCTTGCCAGACCGCAGGATAGCCACCACTTCATCGTCGTTGGGCACCAGTGGGCTGTAGACGACGCAATCGGCGTCCAGCGCCAGGATCTCGTCGATGTCGTTGGTGGCGGTGACGCCGAGGGAACCGACACCCGCGATCTCGCCGACGTCGCGGCCGCTCTTGTCCGCGGAGTGCACCCAGCACCCCGCCAGTTCGAGCTGCGGATGATTCAGCACGCACTCGACGGCGGCTTTTCCGACCCCCCCGGTCGCCCACTGGATGACTCGAAGTGTGGGCGCAGTGGTCATGGGTCACCTTCCGACGGGACGAGTGATGCGACGGATGGCAACGTATGACTATTTGGCAGTGACTGTCAACGAATGCACGGGAATCTCTGAAACCGGCGTCCATGCACCGGGAAAGGCCGATACTTTTCCCAGCTTCAGCAGGAAGGACAACAGGTGCGCAAGACAGTCATCGCAGCAGCAGCAGCAGCAGCGGTCGCCGCCGGGTGGACGGCGACACCTCCGGCCGCCGCGGACAATCCGGTCTGTACCAGTACGTGGTGCTCGTTCTTGTCGCCGACCCGCAACATCGGCTGCGAGATCGACTACCACCGGGGCAGCGGCATCGCCGACGAAACGTACTGCCAGACCAACTCGCCGCCGCAGTCGGTACATATGAGCCCCGACGGCTCGTTCAAGAGCTGCTCGGGGGAGACCTGCCTGGGTAATTCGGGCCAGGGCACCCCGACGCTCGCCTATGGTCAAACCGCCGCGCTGGGTCCTTTCACCTGCCGCTCCGAATCCAGCGGTGTCACCTGCACGGTTACCTCGGGCCGAGGATTCAGCCTGTCCAGCTCAGGCGTTACGCCGGTCGGCTGACGGAAGCGGCGCGATGGGCGGCCGCCTGGTCGGTGCGACGGATGAATCGGCGCAACAGGGTCGTGGCACTCGCGATGCAGACCACCAGCAGCGTCGGACCGACCGTGACGATCAGGATCTGCGAGATGTCGACCGACAGCGTGAAGATGCACGCGACCGCGGCGACCGGGAACATGCCGCAAATCAGCCCGAGGCGCACACAGAGGCGGGTATGCAGGCTGTGCCAATCGCGGATGTCCTGATCGGTCCAGCCCCGCTGCGGGAGCGCCGCGTCGGCGAGGCTGGGCGCGATCGCACCGGCGATCATCTTGGAGGTGGGCTTGCGCACCACGCCGCTGGCCACCACCGACCAGACCAAGAACGTCGCCGGAATGAGTTCGGTGACCTGCACAATGCGCGGATTTTTCGTCGTGAATGCGACGGCCAGCGAGACCGCGGCGCAGACCAGCACCGCCACGTTGACGAATTCGATCTTGCGTTTGCGCACCACGGTGTAGAGGCCTTGCAGGGTCGCGACGACGATCGCGCCCACCAGGGCCAGGTAGGGCGTGACGCCGAACAAACGCAGGCCGTAATACGTCAAAACCGGCGGCACGGTGTTGATCACGGTGGTCAGGGCGTATTCGCGAAGGCTCTTCGGTGCGTCGAACCCGGCGTTCGCGGACGCGGGCACGGTATCGGGGTTCGGCTCGGACACGCACCGAGCGTATCGGAGTCCCAGATCGCGCTTGTTAGCCGACCCTAAGTTGTGTTGCGGCGCCGGGCAGCGGCGCCGCGGGTGAGCCGGTCAATGACGGCGTGGCGGGCCCTTCGCACCGGATGGCGCAGCGAGGCGGTGTCGGTGGGATCGGGGTCGAGGACGCTACCCGCGGTCACCACCGTGGAATCCAGCGCGTTACCCAGCCGGCGGTGACCGCCCACCCGGTGTACCAGGTATCCCGCCAGCGCCACGCCGGCCAGCGTTATGGGCACGGCGGGGTTCGCCCAGGCCCATCGTCGCGCGGCGGTCACTCCGGCGGTGCCCGCCTTATGCATCAAACGCGTCGGGATGCCGGATCCATTGCCCACGTCGCCTCGTCTCCTCGTGCTCTGCTGAGAACCTACCTGGCGTCAGCGGCGTAGCAAGCCAACGCCGAGCAGTGCCGCACCGAGCAGGGGGCAGATGGTGCGTACGTGGTTCCACGCCGTCCAGGGCCCGGAGTAGGCCTGCCAGGCCAGACCTGCATCCGTCGCGAGGCGGACTCGGTCCAGTTGTTCGTTGAGCGGCACATTGCATGCGGCGGTGATGACGAGCGCGACGACCGCGAGCACCGCACCGGCCAGTAGGTATCCGCTGCCGCGCCGCTGCAACTGTGTCACCGCGACGATGCCGACCGCCAATGCCGCGACCGCCGCCCCGAAGAACAAGATCAAGAACGGGGGATTGGCCTGTGCCTCAGCATTTATGGCGCGCATCGCAACAACCGCGTCAACCGGGTTGATGCGGTTAAGTCCGCGCATCACGAAGGTGGAGAAAGCGAAGAACAGGCCGCCGACGGCCGCGTTGCCGAGAGCGGCGACGATGGTCAGAACACTGACGGGGCTGACACGCTTGGGCATAGCGGCCATCCAATCAGGGCACCAACGCCCTCGTTTCGTGCAGGGCCATTACGTCCGCGCCCATCTCCGGGGTGTAATGACCGGATGGAACTCATGGTGCCCACCGACTCGATGTTTCTGCTCAACGAATCTAGGGAGCATCCTTTGCACGTCGGCGGCTTGTCGCTGTTCGAGCCCCCGGAAGGGGCCGGCTCCGAGTTCGTCCGGGAGTTCTACGAAGCCCTGATCGCCAACGACGAATTCCAGCCCACCTTCCGTAAGCATCCGGCAAAGATCGCGGGTGGAATAGCCACTCTCGCTTGGGCTTACGACGACGAAGTCGACGTCGACTACCACGTGCGACGCTCGGCGCTGCCGTCGCCGGGGCGGGTGCGCGACCTGCTCGAGCTGACGTCGCGGGTGCACACCGCCCTGCTCGACCGGCACCGCCCGCTGTGGGAGCTATACGTGATCGAGGGCCTCAAGGACGGCCGGTTCGCGATGTACACCAAGATGCACCACGCACTGATCGACGGCGTCTCAGCGGTCAAGCTGATGCAGCGCACCTTGTCCACCGACCCCGACGACACGCACGTCAAGGCGATGTGGAGCTTGCCGCGGCTACCCTCAGCGAAGCCACCGAGCGGCGGTAGCAGTCCGCTACGATCCCTCGCCGGATTGGCGGGTTCGCTCAAAGCTGTTGCGGGAGTTGCCCCGTCGACTTTAAGGCTGGCCCGCGCCGCGCTGCTGGAGCAGCAGCTGACGCTGCCGTTCGCCGCGCCGCACACCATGCTCAACGTCAAGGTCGGGGGAGCGCGGCGCTGCGCGGCACAATCCTGGCCGCTGGAGCGAGTCAAGAGGGTCAAGGCGGCCGCCGGTGTCACGGTCAACGACGCCGTGCTGGCGATGTGCGCCGGCGCATTGCGTTACTACCTGCTCGAGCGGGATGCGCTCCCCGACACCCCGCTGGTGGCGATGGTCCCGGTGAGCCTGCGTTCGGAGGCCGACGCCGACAGTGGCGGCAACAAGGTGGGCAGCATCCTGTGCAATCTGGCCACCACTGTCGAAGACCCGGCGAAGCGGATCGAGATCATCGCGGAGTCGATGCGTCGCAACAAGAAGGTGCTGGCCGACCTGCCGTCCTATGAGGTGCTGGCGTTGTCGGCGCTGAACATGGTGCCGCTGCTGCTGGCCGGTGTCCCAGGCTTTCTCTCGGCGGTGCCGCCGCCGTTCAACATCGTCATCTCCAACGTGCCTGGGTCGGGGGAGCCGTTGTACTACGGCGGCGCACGACTCGACGGCAGCTATCCGCTGTCCAACATCCCGGACGGCCAAGCGCTGAACATCACGCTGGTCAACAACGCTGGCAACCTGGACTTCGGTTTGGTCGGCTGCCGTCGCAGCGTGCCCCATCTGCAGCGCCTACTCGCGCATTTGGAGTCGTCGCTGACAGACCTGGAGCAGGCCGTGGGAGCCTGAATGCCCAAGCTCAGTGCGGGTTTGCTGTTGTACCGGACACACTTGGGCGAAATGGAGGTCCTGATCGTTCATCCCGGCGGTCCGTTCTGGGCGCGCAAGGACGACGGCGCCTGGTCGATCCCGAAAGGTGAGTACGCGCAGGGAGACGACCCATGGTCCGCCGCTCGACGCGAGTTCGCCGAAGAGATCGGGCTGCCGCCACCCGACGGGACCCGGATTGAACTCGGCGAGGTGAAGCAACCGGGTGGCAAGCTCGTCACCGCCTTTGCCGTCGGGGGCGACTTGGACATCACCAACGCGTGCAGCAACACCTTCGAGATGGAGTGGCCGCGTGGGTCGGGAAAACTGCGTGAATTCCCCGAAGTCGATCGCGTGGAGTGGGTTCCAATGGCGCGGGCCGAGATCAAGCTGCTGAAGGGCCAGCGGGTGTTCCTGGATCGCCTGAGGGCGCACTCCGGCATAGCGGGTTTGTGAGCCGGCCGGCTCCCTCGTTGGCACAGGCACAATGGGCTCCATGCCGATATTGCCGTCTCAGTCCACCGTGCAGGCCGACCCGCAGGCGCTGCTACTGCGGTTGCTGGACCCCGCGAATCGGCCGGACCCCTATCCAGTGTGTGCGGAGCTGCGTGATCTCGGCCCGGTCGAATTGCCCGGCAGCAACTTCGTCATCTTCTCGTCATACCGGGATTGCGACGAGGTGCTACGTCATCCATCCTCTAGCAGCGACCACCTCAATTCCACCTCCGCTCAGCAGCGGGATGAGGCCGATCGGTCGGCGCGTGCCCAAACACCGCCGGGATTTCTCTTCCTTGACCCACCCGACCACACCCGGCTACGCAAACTGGTCAGCAAGGCGTTCGTGCCGAAAGTGGTCAGCGCGCTACAGCCCGAGATTGATGCCCTGGTGGACGGGCTCCTGGACCGGATCGCCGAAAAGGGCAGCTTCGATGTCGTCGCGGATTTCGCCTATCCGCTGCCGGTGGCGGTGATCTGTCGGTTGCTCGGGGTGCCCTTGGAGGACGAGCCCAAGTTCAGCCGCGCGTCGGCGGTGCTCGCGAAGTCGTTAGACCCGTTTTTCACCGAAGGCCCACCAGAAGAGATCGACGGCGCACTCGACGCCGGTGCGAGCCTGCGCGAGTACCTGCACGGCCTGATCGAGCTGCGGCGCCGGACCCCGGGCGAGGATTTGATGTCGGGATTGGTGGCCGTGAATGAGTCCGGCGACCAGCTGAGCGAAGAGGAGATCGTCTCGACCTGTCTGCTCCTGCTTGTCGCTGGGCACGAGACCACGGTGAACCTGATTGGCAACGCCATCCTGGCGATGCTGCGCGATCGCCGGCAATGGACGGCGTTGAGCAACGATCCATCCCGAGCGGCAGCCGTGGTGGAGGAGACCCTGCGCTACGACCCGCCGGTGCAGCAGCTCAGCCGAATCGCACTCGAAGACATGAGAATTGGCGACACTCACGTGGTCAAGGGCGACATGATGACGCTGCTTGTGGCGGCCGCCCACCGGGATCCCGCCGAGTTTGACCGCCCCGACATCTTCGACCCGGACCGTGTTACGGTGCGACACCTGGGTTTTGGACGCGGCGCCCACTACTGCCTCGGTGCCCCGCTGGCCCGCCTCGAAGCTAGCGCGGCGCTAGCGGCCGTGACGGCGAGGTTCCCCGACGCGCGACTGTCCGGCGAACCGGTCTACAAGCCGAACCTCACTCTGCGAGGTCTGTCGACGCTGACGGTCGCCGTCTAACTTCCGTTGTTGCGGCCCAGCCGACCGCCGGCCAAATTGATCAGCAGCGGAATCGGTGTGGCAATGGGTCGGGTGGCTTCCGCATCGTGATATGCGCCGATCGTGAATTCACCCGTGGTCTCGATTGCAAACGAGAGTTGGGGTGTGAAGCAACGATACTTAGATGGCTTGCTTTCCTCGTCCGGCCATTGCCAGGCCGAACGCAGTGTGCCGCGTATGGCTCCGCCGGGATCTTTCGCGACAATGAACAATTCCGGGTCGAAATCCCCACCGGCCGGCGCATGCACGACCAGCACCAGTGGAACCGTCAGCCATAACGGAACCTGGTTGACGTCGTAACTGGTTGTCGGGAGGCGGGTGGCATCGATCGCGGAATCGTCAATGTTGGCGGACCCCGCCACCAGCAGTGCGGCTACATGCATCCCGACAGCTTAACCGGGGGAGGTTGGCGAAAACTCGGTGTTCGCAGTACCGATCGAATCAACTCATATTGCTGCTTCGCCGGCGTCGCCGTCGACAGCGGGGCTGGTCTCGGCCTGCACGATTGACATCGGCACGGGTGTGGACAACTCGAATTTGCCGTCAGCGTCGTAATAGGCGCCGACGGTGTATTCGCCTTCGGTCTCCACCTGAAATGTGAGTTCCTGGGTAAAACACCGGAACTTCGAGGGCAGCTTTCCGTCATCGGGCCAGTGCCACGCCGCGCGCAGCGATCCCAGCGGTTCGCCTGCCGGGTCCTTACAGACGACGTGCAGGTCCGGGTCGTAGTCGCCGCCGGCCGGCGCGTGCACCACTAGCACCACCGGAACCTTTACCCATAAGGGCATTTGGTCGACCTGAAACCACGCCATAGGAATGGAAGTGGCGTTGATCGCGCCATATTCGTCGAACGCGGCGGTGCGTGCAACGAACAGTGAACTTACGTGCAGCATCAAGACATCTTAAGGCTGCGCCGCGTAATCCCCGCTGTGGCCGCGCCATTCAGACGTCATTTGCTAGCCATCGCGTGCCAGGCCAGGTCCGCGATGGCGACGCAGTAGTCGTCGTCGATGAGGTCCTCTGAATACAGCGCGCGGACATTGAGCGGCGCCAGCACAATCTGAACCGCGGCAAGGGTGTTGACTCCATCGCGGATCTCGCCGCGTTCTCGGGCGCGATCCACTACCGAGCGGACGACGCCGAAGCGTCCCCGCCAGTAAAGCATTCGGGTTTCGTTATCGTGATGGCCTCGACTGTCCATAACCAGCGCGCGCAGGAAGGTGCGACCCACTGACGTGTTGATTTGCGCGGCGACGCTGCGGGCCAGCGCGATCAGGTCTCCTCGTAGCGAGCCGGTATCTGTGATCGACCGCAATACGTCAATATCTCCGAGAGCGGCATCGACGATCAGCCGCTGCCGCGTGCCCCAATAGTGGTAGATCGCGCCCGCGTCCAGTCTGTGGCGCTCGGCGAGCGCCTCGATGCTGAACCGCTCTACTCCCCAGTGGGCCAGCTCATCGAGCACGGCCGGCATGACCAGGTCCCGGATATCGGCAGGTACGGAACTGCGTAGCGCATCTGGTTTAGGTGGGTTGTGCGACGGCTGCATACCTGCCCCCTTTCTGAGGGTCCGCTAGTGGGTATCTTCCCTCAGAAGACCAGGCACGATGTCACCCAATCTGAAACTGAGTGGTTCTTCTAGCTGTACGTAGGTGCACGAGCGTGGATCGCGGTCCGGTCGCCAGCGGCTGAACTGGGCGGTGTGCCGAAACCGCGCACCCTCCATGTGGTCGTAGCGGACCTCCACCACCCGCTCGGGACGCAGCGGCACGAACGACAGATCCTTACCCGCATTCCATCGCGAACCCTCGTTCTTGCGTGGCGTGCGTTCGCCGGCCTCGTGTGCGGCCCAGTTCCATGGGTGACTGGCGAAGTCGGTGACCAGCGGCTGCAATTCGGCGAACAGGCGCCTGCGTTCGGCCATCGGGAAGGCGCCGATCACACCGACCGAGGCGAGTTGCCCGTCCTCCTGGTACAGCCCGAGCAGTAGCGACCCGATCGCGTCTGCGCCGGATTTGTGCACGCGGTACCCGGCGACCACACAGTCGGCGGTGCGTTCGTGCTTGATCTTGAACATCACCCGTTTGTCCGGCTGATAGGTGACGCTCAGCGGTTTGGCGACCACCCCGTCCAAACCGGCTCCCTCGAACTCATCGAACCACCGCTGGGCCACTTCGGGATCGGTCGTGGCCGGCGTGACGTGAAACGACGGGCCCGAGTCCGCGAGCGCCTCAACCAGTGCCGCGCGCCGCTCGTTGAACGGGCGCGCGGTGTAGTCCTCGTCATCCAGCGCGAGGAGGTCGAAAGCGATGAACGACGCCGGGGTATGTTCGGCCAGCATCCGCACCCGGGAATCGGCCGGGTGGATGCGTTGTTGCAGCGCTTCGAAATCCAGGCCGTGCGCAGCGGCGATTACAATTTCGCCGTCGATCACGCACCGTGCTGGGAGTTCGCTTTTGACCGCGGCGACCAGTTCGGGAAAATATCGCGTCATCGGCCGTTCGTTGCGACTGCCCAGTTCGACCTCGTCGCCGTCGCGAAAGCAGATGGACCGGAAACCATCCCACTTGGGTTCGTAGGAGGCATCCTTCGGGATTGTCTTCACCGACTTGGCCAGCATCGGCGACACGGGCGGCATGACAGGCAAATCCATTGGTTCATTGTGTCGTGCGGCATGCTGGTAGCCAGACATGGCCGCCAAAGCAGAAGAACTCGACGTCGACGGCATCGCGGTGCGGGTGACGAACCGGGACAAGGTGTACTTCCCCGCCTTGGCTGCCGCCGGCACCAAAGGCCATTTGATCGACTACTACGCGGCGGTGGCCGCCGGCCCGATGCTGACGGCGCTGCGCAACCGGCCCACCCATCTGCAGCGGTTCCCCGACGGCATCGACGGCGAGGAGATCTACCAGAAGCGGGTCCCGCAGCATCACCCCGACTACCTGCAGACGTGCCGGATCACGTTTCCATCTGGGCGCACCGCCGACGCGCTTAAGGTGACGCATCCGGCCGCGATCGTGTGGGCGGCCCAGCTGGGGACCGTCACGCTGCACCCGTGGCAGGTCCGCTGCCCGGACGCCGATCACCCCGACGAGCTGCGCATCGACCTGGATCCGCAACCCGGCACCGGGTTCATCGAGGCGCGCACGGTGGCTGTCGAGGTGCTGCGGCCGCTGCTCGACGAGCTTGGTTTGGTCGGTTACCCGAAGACTTCGGGTGGTCGCGGCGTGCACGTCTACCTGCGGATCGCCACCGATTGGGACTTCATCGCGGTGCGTCGGGCGGGGATCGCGCTGGCCCGCGAGGTCGCGCGCCGTGCACCCGAGGCGGTGACCACGTCGTGGTGGAAGGAAGAGCGGGGTGAGCGCATCTTCATCGACTTCAACCAGAATGCCCGCGACCGCACCATGGCGTCGCCGTACTCGGTGCGGCGCACCCCGATCGCGACGGTCTCGATGCCCCTGACGTGGGAAGAACTTGCCGGTGCCGATCCGGACGACTACACCATGGCCACCGTGCCGGAGCTTGTCTCAGCCCGCGACGACCCGTGGGCGAGCATGGACGATCACGCGCAGTCACTGGCGCCGTTACTGGCGATGGTGGAGGCCGACCAGGAACGCGGGCTGGGGGACATGCCGTATCCCCCGAACTACCCGAAAATGCCGGGGGAGCCGAAGAGGGTGCAGCCGAGCCGGGACACGGACCGCAAGCCGCATTCTGGCTAGCATGAGCGGGATAGACCCCCGCACGGAGCTGCCGTTGCCGGCCTGGAGCGAGTTTGGCGTGAACGGGCTGTTGGCGACCCGCATTGCGGCCGGGACTTCTCGGTGATTGGTTCGATAGGCATCTCGCGCGCGCGAATCGTCCGGCGCCATGAGGTTGGCCCAACCAGACAGTGGATTGCGTTTCGTCCGCAATGTGTCGGCCACGTCCGGATACCAGGTAATCGAGGCAGTGCTATGACCAGGCCCAGAAGCCGCCTTTCACGCCAAACCGATCTGAGCTATGGGCGCCTCCGGCGTGGTCAGAGTCCCGGAGCGACCGCGATCGACTTGGTCTCGAGGTACGCGTCCAGGCCCTCGGGACCAAGTTCACGTCCGTAGCCACTGGCCTTGACGCCGCCGAACGGCGCGAACGGGTCCATGGTGTAGCCCTGGTTGATGCCTAGCGTGCCGGTGCGAATGCGCCCGGCGATCGCCAGCGCCCGGTCGGTGTCGCCGGTCCACACCGATCCGGCCAGGCCGTAGTCGGAGTCGTTGGCGATGGCCACCGCCTCGTCCTCGTCTCGGTAGGCGATAACGCTGATGACCGGACCGAAGATCTCCTCGCGCGCAATGCGCATCGAGTTGTCGGCGTCGGCGAACAAGGTGGGTTTGACGTACCACCCGCGGTCCAGACCGTCGGGCATGTCGCTGCCGCCCAGCACCATTCGCGCACCCTCGCGCCGGCCGATCTCGATGTATTCGCGAACACGGCTCTGCTGGCGCTGGGAGACCAGCGGTCCCAGTTGGGTGGACTTTTCGGCGGGGTCGCCGACGCGCAGGCCGGCCATCTCGGTGGCGAGCGCGTCGACGTACTCGTCGTAGCGCTGCTGCGGTACCAGCACGCGGGAAAGCGCGTTGCAGATCTGCCCGCTGTTGGCCAGGCTGGCCGAACGCACGCCCGCCGCGACCTTCTCCGGAGATGCGTCATCGAGGACGAGAGCGGCGGATTTCCCGCCGAGTTCGAGGCTGACCTTGGTCAGGTTCGGCGCGCAGGCAGCGGCCACTGCTCGGCCGGCCGCCGTGGACCCGGTGAACGACACCTTGTCCAAGCCGGGGTGCGAGACAAGTTGTTCCCCGACGGCACGGTCGCCGGGCACCACATGGACCACGTCGGCGGGCAGGTCGACGGTTTTCAGCATTTCAACGAGAAGCTGTGCGTCCAAGGGTGATTCGGGCGCTGGCTTCAATACGACGGTGCAGCCGGCCAGCAGTGCGGGCACCAGTTTGGCGACGATGAGTAACTGAGGCATGTTCCACGGCACGATGGCGCCAACGACACCTACTGGCTCCTTGCGCACTTGCACGTCGGCCCCGAAGAAGCCGCGCCGGCTTTCCTGCCAGGGGTGGCGCTCGGCCAGGTCGCAAAATGCCCGCATCATCATCGCCGGCAGACCCACCTGGGCGCGCTGGGCGAAGGTGATCGGAGCGCCCATCTCGGCGCTGATCGTCTGGGCCATCTCCTTGCGCCGCTCGTCGTACACGTCGGCCAGTCGGCGGATCACGGCGACGCGTTCGGCCGGTTCGGTGCGTCCCCAGGATTCGAAGGCTGTGCGCGCGGCGGCGACCGCGGCGTCGACGTCGGCTGCGCTGGCCGCAGTGACTTCGGCGATCGGTTGCTCGGTGTGCGGTGAGATGACCTCGAAAACCTGCGATCCCATCAGGAGCCTTTCAGTATCAACTACTTGCGATTCAGGTATCGAGCATATACCGTCGGCGCTGACGGAAGACAGGAGCCGTTATGCCCCGATTTCCTAAGCCGCCGGAGGGCAGCTGGACGCAGCATTATCCCGAATTGGGTACTGGGCCGGTGTCCTACGAAGACTCGATCAGCCCGCAGATTTACGATCTGGAACGCGCGGCGATCTTCAAACGTGCCTGGCTTAATGTCGGTCGCGTGCAACAGCTTCCGCGTAAGGGCAGCTATTTCACCAAAGAACTGAAGGTGGTCAACACCTCGATCATCTTGGTGCGCAATACGTCTGGGAAGATCAACGCGTTCCACAATATCTGCCGGCACCGCGGCAACAAACTGGTATGGAACGACATGCCGCTCGAGGAGACCCGCGGGGTGTGCCGCCAGTTCACCTGTAAGTACCATGCGTGGCGCTACGACCTGGACGGCAACCTGACGTTCGTGCAGCAGGAAAGTGAGTTCTTCGACCTCGACAAGAGCCGCCACGGACTGGTTCCGGTGCACTGCGAGGTCTGGGAAGGCTTCATCTTCGTCAACTTCGCCAAGGAGCCCGAACAGAGCCTGCGCGAATTTCTCGGTCCGATGGTGACCGCTCTGGAGGGATATCCGTTCGACCTGATGACCTCTCGCTGGTACTACCGCTCTGAGGTGAAGGCGAACTGGAAGCTCTACATGGACGCGTTCCAGGAGTTCTATCACGCGCCGGTGCTGCACGCGAACCAGTCGCCGACCGCCTATTCGAAGGCCGCCGCGGAGGCCGGATTTGAGGCACCGCACTACCGCTTGGAGGGGCCGCACCGGCTGGTCAGCACTTCCGGTGTGCGGGCCTGGGAGATGTCGGCGGAGATGCGCAAGCCGATCGAAGATATCTGTCAGAGCGGGCTGTTCGGACCTTGGGATAAACCGGATCTGGGCGAGATGCCGGCCGGCCTCAATCCCGCCCAATGCGAACCTTGGGGTCTGGATTCGTTCCAGCTTTTTCCCAACTTCGTCATTCTGTTCTGGGGGCAGGGCTGGTACTTGACTTACCACTACTGGCCGACGTCCTATAACAGTCACATTTTCGAGGGCACACTGTATTTCCCGCAGCCGCGGACTCCCCGCGAGCGGGTCGCACAGGAACTAGCGGCGGTATCGTTCAAGGAATACGGCCTGCAAGACGCCAACACGCTAGAGGCCACCCAGAGCATGATCGAATCGCGCGTGGTCGACAATTTCGTGCTCAACGACCAGGAGGTCCTGCTGCGACACCTGCACAAGGAAACCGCGGCGTGGATCGAGGAGTATCAACGGACCACCGCCACGAGAGCGTGAACGCGATGCTACCCGTGCTACCAAACGAATTCGCCGATCTGGAGTCGTACGCCGACTGGTGCCTGCCCACCGAGCCGCAGCGCTACGCCAAGCGGCTCGCCAGCTCGATGGTCGAGATGAGGGCCTTCTACGACGCGATCACCCCACGCGCTGAGGAAGCCCTGGCCTACTGCGACAAATTCCCGCTGGACGATCTGCCCGAAGACGCGCTGAACCTGATGCACCTGCTGTATTCGATGATCATGGTGTCGTTCCCGGTGGAGTGCTGGAAACAGCCGCGCGTCCCCGATTCCGGTGCCTCGACCCTGGACTGTGTGTCCGAGCCGTTCCCGTGACCACTGTCCTGAAGGCCGACCGCTGGGCCGACGTAGACGCCGGGATCGTCCGCTCGCCGGGCGTGGTAGTGGTAGACGGCAATAGGATTGTCGCTGTCAATCCCGAAGGGCCGCTGCCGGATTCGGTCACCGTAGTCGAGCTAGGTGATGTGACGTTGCTGCCCGGGTTGATGGACATGGAGCTAAACCTGTTCATCGGTGGCCCCGAGGGGCTGCCTGCGCCGATGCATGGCGTCCAGGACGACCCGGCCTACCGGACATTGCGCGCGGCAATCAACGCGCGCACCACGCTGGACGCCGGCTTCACCACGGTGCGCAACCTCGGGCTGATGGTCAAGACCGGCGGCTACCTGCTCGACGTGGCATTGCAGCGGGCGATAGAACAGGGCTGGCACGCCGGCCCTCGCATTTATCCCGCCGGGCACGCGGTCACCCCGTACGGCGGCCATCTGGACCCGACCGTTTTCCAGCGGCTGGCGCCCGGAATCATGCCGCTGTCGATCGCAGAGGGCATCGCCAACGGGGTTCCCGACGTGATCGCCTGTGTGCGTTATCAAATCCGGCATGGCGCCAAGCTGATAAAGGTCTCCGCGTCCGGCGGGGTGATGTCGCATAGCACTGCGCCGGGGGCCCAGCAATACTCGGACGCCGAGTTCGCCGCGATCGCCGACGAGGCCCACCGCGCGGGCGTGCGGGTGGCTGCCCACGCGGTCGGCGACACTGCGATCCGCGCGTGTATCCGCGCTGGCATCGACTGCATCGAGCACGGCTTCCTGGCCTCCGATGAGACCATCCAGATGATGGCCGATCATGGCACCTTCCTGGTCTCCACTACCTATCTGACCGAGGCGATGGCCATCGACCGGATCGCACCCGAGCTGCGCAAGAAGGCCGAAGATGTCTTCCCGCGTGCAAAAGCTATGTTGCCCAAGGCGATTGCCGCCGGTGTGCGGATCGCCTGTGGCACCGACGCGCCGGCGATTCCGCACGGCCAGAACGCCAAGGAACTCGGTGCACTGGTCGCCCGGGGGATGGCGCCGATGGAGGCGATCCGCGCCGCCACCGTGGTGGCCGCTGAGCTGGTCGAAGCCGAGCACGAGTCAGGCCGCCTGGCGCCGGGATACCTGGCCGACGTGATCGCGGTACGCGGTGACCCGTCGCGCGATATCGCCGTCATCGAGGATGTCTCGTTCGTGATGAAGGATGGGCAGATCTACAAGGCGGAGGCCGCCTGAGTGGGCAGGGAGACGGTTATGGAACTCACCGAGAACATTCTGTGGCTGCTCAAGCAGGCTTTCTACTATTCGCTGACCACCGTGAACGACGCGATAAGCCCGCACGGTGTGAGCACCGCGCAAGTCGGTGTCCTGCGCCAACTTGCGAATGAACCGGGTCTGTCGGGTGCCGAATTGGCCCGACGGCTGTTGATCACTCCGCAGGGGGTGCAGCTGGCCCTCACCGCGCTCGAACGGCGCGGGTTGGTGCAGCGCAAGCCGGACCCCGCGCACAAGCGCATCCTGCACGCCTATCTGACCGACGACGGAAGAAAAGTGGTGGCCGCGGTATTCGCCGATGCGGTGGCCGCGCACGAAGAGGTCTTCGGGGTGCTGAGTTCCGAAGAGAAGGAGACGCTGCGGGAATTACTGGCCCGGGTGGTGGAGAAGGGTACCGGCAATCGGCTTGTCGAAGACCACGTCGAGGAGTGAAGGCTGCTTCCTATATCTAGTACTTGAGATTAATGACAAGTAGTTGATATATTCCTTGGGATGCATGAATATCCGCAGGCCGTCGCCGATGACGTGGCCACCAAGGCGGTGACCATTGAGTTGGATGGACGCAAGACCACCGTGGCCTACGCCGTGGGCGACACCCTGCTGCAGACCGCGCGAATAGCGGGCCTGCGTGCCCCGTCTTCCTGCGAGATCGGTTCCTGCGGAACGTGTATGGCCCGATTGACCGAGGGCGGCGCCCGGATGATCAACAACGATGCGCTCGACGACGACGAAGTGGCGCAAGGCTGGGTGCTCACCTGCCAGTCCCTGCCGACAACGCGCACGGTCCGGGTGGTATACGAGTGAGCCGGGTAGCCGTGGTGACCGGCGGCGCCTCGGGCATGGGTGAGGCGACCTGCCACGAGTTAGGCCGACTCGGGCACCGGGTCGCCGTCTTGGACATCGACGAGGCCGCGGCGCAGCGGGTCAGCGATGCGCTTCGGGCGCAGGAGATCATGGCCATGGGCGTCGGTGCTGACGTCACCGACCGCGCCGCCGTCGAACGAGCCTTCGCCCACGTGCGCACTGAACTCGGACCGGTGTCCGTCCTGGTCACCAGTGCGGGAATGTTCGGCTTCGCGCCATTCGCAGAAATCAGCACTCAGGCTTGGAATCGGATCATCGATGTCAACCTGACCGGCACCTTCCACTGCAGTCAGGTCGCCCTGCCGGACATGGTGGCGGCCAAATGGGGCCGCATCGTGATGATTTCATCATCCAGTGCCCAGCGCGGGTCGCCGTTCGCCGCGCACTACGCGGCATCCAAGGGGGCGGTGATCACCCTGACCAAGTCGCTGGCCCGCGAGTACGCCGCGCACGGGATCACGGTCAATAACATTCCGCCGTCGGGTATCGAAACCCCGATGCAGCACAACGCGCAGGCGGCGGGGTATCTGAAATCCAACGAGGAGATCGCCGCAAACATCCCAGTCGGCCACTTGGGCACCGGCGACGACATTGCCGCAGCGGTGGGCTTTCTGTGCTCGGACGCAGCGGGTTTCATCACCGGCCAAGTGCTGGGCGTCAACGGTGGAGCCGTGATGTGAGGGAGGTTCGGCAATGACGCGAGAGGGCAGGCCGGCGGCGGGTTCCTGGACCGAGCACTATCCCGAATTGGGCACCGGGCCGGTCTCATTCGCCGACTCCACGTCACCGGAATTCTATGAGCTGGAACGCGAAGCGGTGTTCAAGCGAGCTTGGCTCAACGTCGCCCGCGTCGAGGAACTGCCCCGTGTCGGCAGCTATCTGACCAAGGAGATCGAGGCCGCCCGCGTCTCGGTCATTCTGGTGAAGGGCCGAGACGAGCAGATCCGCGCCTTCTACAACATTTGTCGGCATCGGGGAAACAAGTTGGTGTG
This sequence comes from Mycobacterium vicinigordonae, assembly GCF_013466425.1. NCBI lineage: Bacteria > Bacillati > Actinomycetota > Actinomycetes > Mycobacteriales > Mycobacteriaceae > Mycobacterium > Mycobacterium vicinigordonae. The sequence continues at coordinate 5,979,365 of NZ_CP059165.1, read as the reverse complement.
GAACGACTTTCCGAACGAAGCGACGCGCGGTACCTGCCGACAGTTCACCTGCAAGTACCACGGCTGGCGCTACGGTCTGGACGGCGCACTGACCTACGTGCAGCAGTCCTCGGAATTCTTCGACCTCGACCAGGCTGCGCACGGACTGGCTACCGTGCACTGCGATGTGTGGAATGGGTTCGTCTTCATCAACTTCGATCCCGAGCCGCGGCAGAGCCTGCGCGAGTTCCTGGGCCCGATGATCACCGGGCTGGACGACTACCCGTTCGGCAAGCTGACCGAACGCTACCAGTGGGTTGCGCACAACAACAGCAACTGGAAGATCTTCGCCGACGCGTTCCAGGAGTACTACCACGTGCCGTCGCTGCACCCGCAGCAGGTGCCCCCGGGGGTGCGTGATCCCGACGCCGGATTCACTTGCGGTCATTTTCAATTGGACGGTCCGCACCGATTGGTGTCGACGGCGGGACGGCGCCGTTGGCTGCTGCCGGCCGAATATATGTACCCGATCGAGCGCGCCACCAAGAGCGGACTGGTCGGGCCGTGGCGGACCCCGGACATCGGCGAACTTCCGGCAGGTGTCAACCCCGGGGGTATCGAACCCTGGGGGATCAGCAATTTCCAGATCTTCCCCAACACCGAGATCCTGATTTACGGCGGCTGGTATCTGCTATACCGCTACTGGCCCACCTCCTACAACACGCACCGGTTCGAGGCGTACACCTACTTCCACCCGGCGCGCACCGTACGAGAGCGCATCGAACACGAGGTCGCTTCGGTGGTGCTCAAGGAATTCGCGCTGCAGGACGCCGGCATGCTGGGCGGCACCCAGGCCGCGCTGGAATATGGCATCGTCGAAGAGTTCCCGCTCAACGACCAGGAGATCCTGGTACGCCATTTGCACAAGGTGGTGGTCGACTGGGTCGAGGCTTACCGGCGCGACCAGGCCCTGGCGGCGGCGGGGATATGACGATGCCGGAGCCGTTGCTGCCCAGCGCTTTCGCCGAGCTTGAGGAATTTGCCCAAACCTGGTGTTTAGCAACCGAAACCGAGCGCTGGCACATGAGGACGGCCAGCACCATGGCCGAGATGCGCCGGTTTCACGACGCGTTTCTGCCGCGACTGGAAGAAGCGATCGAGTACTGCGACAAGTTCGAGTTGGACAGCCTGCCCGACGACGCGCTGAACCTGTTGCACCTGATTTATTCCATGATCATGGTGGCCATGGCGGTGGAAATCATGCACCAGATCACGCCCACCGACGCCGCTGATGCCGTCATGATCCGCACCGGCGAACCCCGGCCATGACGAAAGTACGAGGGAACCATGAGTCCGCTCACCATCACCAAGCTCAGTGATTCCGTCGGTGCGGAGGTCACCGGGCTAGACCAGGACCGCTTAGTTACCGACGACACTATCGGCGGGTCGATCTTGGATGCGTTGGAAGACAACGGAGTTCTTGTCTTTCGCAGCCTACGGATTGAGCCGCGGGCTCAGGTCGCCTTCTGCAGTCGTCTCGGCGAGGTCGATTACTCCTCCGACGGGCACCATCCGGTAGCCGGGATTTACCCGATCACGCTGGACCGGTCGAAGAATTCCTCGGCCGTATACCTGAAGGCCACTTTCGACTGGCATATCGACGGTTGCACACCGACCGCAGACGAGTGCCCGCAGAAAGCCACTGTGCTGTCGGCGGTGCACGTCGCCGAATGGGGCGGCGAAACGGAATTCGCGAATGCCTATGCCGCGTATGACGAGCTGACCGACGAGGAGAAGGAACGCTACGGCGGACTGCGTGTTGTGCATTCACTGGAAGCCTCGCAACGGCGCGTCACTCCCGACCCGACCCCCGAGCAGCTGGCGAGGTGGCGATCCCGGCGCACCCACGAGCACCCGCTGGTGTGGACCCACCGCAGTGGCCGAAAATCGTTGGTGCTGGGGGCGTCTGCCGACTACGTTGTCGGCATGGACCTGGACGCGGGCCGGGCCTTACTGGCCGAACTGCTGGGCCGTGCCACCGTGCCCGAGCGGGTGTACAGCCACGACTGGTCGGTCGGTGACACCGTGATCTGGGATAACCGCGGAGTGCTGCACCGCGCGGCGCCCTATGACCCCGACTCGCCGCGGGAGATGTTGCGCACCACAGTGCTTGGTGATGAGTCGATCCAATAGGACCAGAGATTAGGTCGAGTGGTCAGGTGCTGTGCAGTGCCGCGACCGTGTCCGCGATGGTGGTGCGGGCGTCGCGGAATGCGATCCCGAGCTCACGCGCGGCTGGGGCGTCGTCGGACTCCGGCATCTGGGTGTAGTACTGCATTCCGGCGGCGGTGAACGGGTTGTCGAAGGGCAGATACGGCCCGACGAAGTCCAAAACCGTTCCCGCAGCCCGTAATACGGAATCTGGAACGGGAATCGAGATCATCGGGGTATGGGCAGCCTCGCCGAGCATCTTCGCCAGATCTGCGACCGCCACCCGCTCGCCTCCGGCCATATAACGGCGCGGACCGCGACCGGGCTCTAGCAGTGCGGCGTGCAGCGCTGCCACGTCGCGCACGTCGACAACCATCCAGGCAGCGCTGCGGCCTGGAATGGTGTGCATCTGCAGCGCCGCGCGAACACCCTCCCCAGCCTCGCCGAACTGGTCACCCACCGGTGGACCCAGCACCATGCCGGGATAGGTGATGTTGACCGGTGCACCGGCGTCCTGCAGGCCGCGGGCGTAGATCTCGACCTGGGCCTTGGAGGTTCCGTAGCCGTCAGTTCCGCCAACCACCGGCAGGTCGACCGTCAGCGTCTCCAGATTCGGGTGAAACAGGGCGGTGAAGCTCGACACGTGCACTACCGGATCCAGACCCATCTGGACGGCCTGCCCCAGGACGTTACGGGCGCCCTCCATGTTGGTGGCCAGCATCTGCGGGGTCTGCCGGGGGTCGGTGGCGACCAGCGCGGCGCTGTGTACGACGGCGTCGCAGCCTTCGAGTGCTTTTCGCACGGATTCGGATTCTTTGATGTCGCCGATGGCGTAGTCCGACGTATCGACCCCCAACGCAGCGGCCGAGGTCGCCAGACGCTCGGGCTTGCGCACCAGGAACCGGACGGAGTGCCCGGCGTCGACGATGGCTTTGGCAGTCCAGCCGCCGACGAATCCCGTACCTCCGGTGACCAGAACATGCATGCTGGCATTCTGCAACCGGTCTGTGCGGCCGGCCACATCGGGCTGAGGTTTCCAGCCATGACTCCTGGGGTAGTTAAGTTTGTGAAATTTTTAGCCAGACAGTCGACACACTGACCCGGGAGGAAGGCGCAACGTGGCCGTCACCTTCAAAGACGTCGTCAAGTCCAAATACCTGCTGCTGACGACCTTCACCAAGGACGGCCGACCCAAGCCGACTGCGATCTGGGGTGTGCCGGACGGAGACCGGTTACTGGTCATCACCGACGACGACTCTTGGAAAGTCAAGCGGATCCGTAACACTCCACGGGTGACGATCGCCAAGAGCGGCGGCCTGGGCAACCCAAAGAGTGAGGCCGTCGAAGGCGTTGCACGCATCCTGCCGAAGTCGGAGACGCGGCGCGTCTACAACGCGGTACTGCGCCGGTACTGGTATCACGCCTGGTGGTTCTACGTCCACTCGATCGTCCGCGGGGGAATCGACAAGGTGCACGTCGGTCTCGAGGTCAGCCCGGCGTAGCGGTTATCACCGCTGAACCTGCCACCATGGAACGGTGACCACCGCAATCATCGTTGGGACGCTGGTCCTGTTGGGGCTGGGCATCGTAATCAACGGCATGTTCCGACTGCGCGACTGGCTGAAGAACTCACCGCCGCTGCCCCCACCGCCCGACGACGACGAGCCTGACTAGCCCGCGACCGATATAAAACCAGCGCCTAGAGGTGGGCACTCGCGAAATCCGCTGCCTGCCCGGTCATTCCGTTGACGGCATACAACGTGTGTGCAAGAGTCGGGGTGGTGCCGCCGCCGGCGCAGATCGTGTCGCCGTCGGCACACAACTCAAGGGTCTTGGCTTGGTACGCCGGCCCGATGGCGATCTGTGGTGCGCCGTATTGACTGAGGAATTCCGGGGAGGGTGTGCCGAACAACGTCACGGCAGCAACATGATTCGCGATCTGAGGTGCGAGCGGCTGGGGTACGGCGGAAGGCGGCACCCCCGGTGGTACGGCGGCCGAGGTAACGTAGCCGGCCAAGGCGGCGCCCTGGGAGTATCCGCCCAGAATCTCCTTGGTGTTGGGGCAATTGGCGGCCATCGACTGGATGTGATTGCCCGCGTCGCGAATTCCGTCGATCACCGATGAGGCGAATTGCGGGCTGGCGAAGTCGGTGCTGGCCGGATAGTTGACCGGGTATACCCCCAGTGAGCGCCCACCGATTTCAGCGCGCAGCGCGTCGACGAACGGCCCGCCGACGTTGCCTAGACCTGGTGGTTCGCCGCTGCCGCGTGCGAAAACCACCTCAACATCGGGGCATGGGGCCGCGTTGGCCTCCGGAGCCGGCTCGAACAACAGCGCAAACGCGCCTATCACCGCGGCGATACCGAGGACAACCGCGATCCGGCGAATCGGTGCGGAGCCATCCATGTGCGCGACCTCTTCCCTGCTTGGATCAACTACGAGTAGCCGCAACGCCGTCTCCTCAACCAGGGCTGACCCGCAAAGATCGGGTAACCGCCGCCGCTCGACTCGGTCTTGACTTAGTCGGAAACCTTGATGAGCCACGGATCCGCTTTGGGCGCAATGTATCTGGCAACAAACTGTCCCGCGCGAGAACGACCGCATTTGGTGCTCGCGCGGGACACTTCTGGTGGTACGGCGCACCGGGTTGACGCGACGCAGCGGCATACGCGAACCCAGGCCGGCACGGACTATTTCTTGAAAGCGTCCTTGATCTTCTCGCCCGCGTCTTTCAGGCTCGCCTTGGCCTGATCAACGCGACCTTCGTTCTCGGTGTCGCGGTCACCGGTAGCCTTGCCGACCGCCTCCTTGGCGCGACCGCCTAGGTCTTCGATCTTGTTCTTGACTTTGTCTTCGCCGCTCATCTTGCTCCTTGTGGTCACGTTCGTTGACTCAGACCGAATACCCGATCATGAGCGCATCAAAAACGCCGCGGCCGCCGCCGCAACGAGCGCGCAACACGGTTGCCGGCATCTTTGGCGTTCGCTTTGACCTGATCGACTCTGCCTTCGAATTCGGTGCGCCTGTTGCCGGTGAGTCGGCCGATCGTCTCCTTCGCTCTGCCGCCCCAATACTGCGCCGTGTTGCTAAACCGGTTTCCAGCCATGTTCTGCTGCATACCCGCACGCTGATAGCTTCATTCAGGTGAGGGCAACGTAGCCTCGGCCGGTGCGATGAGCGGCGCAACTCTTCCGGTTGCCGGCGACGGCCTGCCGCGCAAGGTGCCGGCCTTAGGTGCCACCTACCCCAAGCCTGTGCAGCGAAAAGCTTTGTCGGGCGGCGCCGCTGACGTCTAGCCCGTTGGCACCGTCCCGCGGGGAAGGGTGAGCGGCAGGTCCGCGTAGGTGGCGATACCGGGTGCGGCGGCGACCACGGCCGGGATCGCGTTGATCGCCGGCATGGCCGTCATGATGTGCCCCAGCGCCATGAACTCGGCGAGCGTGGTGGCCTGGAAATAGGGCGGCGGCAAAAACCCGACCTTCGTGGTCACCGTCGGTTGGCCGTCGACCTGGATGACCCAGCCGTCGCCGTCGATCTTCCAATCCGGCTCCAGGGTCTGTCCCTTGCGCCACCGCACGTTGAGGTCGACCACGGTGTTGCCACCGACAATGCCCTGCCAGCTGATGTACACGCCCGCAACGCATCCCGCCTCGATGGTCCAAGATGCCATGGCGAGGTCTTCGGTGGTTTGCGCGAATTCGGCTACGCATCGCACCTCGTCGAGCTCGACTCCGAGTGCGTCGGCGACCAGCCGCACCGCCTCGCCAAAGATGGCCGTCCCCTTCTCGGCCATCTGCGGCAGCTCGGGGTTGTCGATCGGCTGACCGAACCCGACCGGTTTCTCCGTGTCTGGTGAGTCATAGAACGTGGTGTCGGCGGCCTCGTTGACGGTGACCTTGTCGACCCTGTTGCACACCATCGCCGACACTATGGCCAGCAGCTCGGCGAAGCCCGGGCTCACCCCCGACCCGAAAATGGTCGAACCCGCCTTCTCGCAGGCCTCGAGGATGCGGTCGCGGCCGGCGCCGAGGTTGTGTCCGGTGATGAACGAGGCCGTCGTCACCACGTTCACTCCCGCCGAGAGGATCTGGACCAGCTCGTCGACATCGATCCACATCGGGTTGTAGACCACGCAGTCAGGTTTGAGTGCCAGTAGTTCGTCGACGTCGTTGGTGGCGGTCACGCCGAGTGGCCCGATGCCGACCAGTTCGCCGGCGTCGCGGCCGGCCTTATCCGGGGACCAGGCGTAGCACCCCACCAGCTCGAACTGGGGATTGGTGGCCAGCGACTGTAACGAGCTCTTGCCGACGTTTCCGGTGGTCCATTGCACGACGCGATATTTGTTGGGCACTCGCTCAGCATAGGCAAGAGCCCCGCGCTCAGTAAGTGGATTCGGCCGCCAGAATCTCGGCCAGGAACGCATCCTGCGGTGGTTGGTCCAACCGTGTCCGAACCCACTGGCGAATTTGGTCCCGGATCTCCCGAGCCTCGCTGACACCGGCGCCGACCACGACGGACGTCGGCGGCCAGTCGTGATTCCAAGCGTCCGACTCCAGCAATGCACGCCCTTGCGCGTCGACGAGCGCGACCACGGCCCCGCCCCGAGCGTCCAATGCAGCGGTGCCCGCGACGTCGCCGGACTGCACCCGCACCGCGATATCGGTGGCCGGATGCGGACCGATGACGGCGGCGCGCACCACGGCGATCACTGTCGGGCCGGACACCGCTACGCGCCACTCGACGGTGTCCTCGGCCGCGTCGAAGATTCCCGGCGGCACCGCAGCCCAGTTGATCGACGCGACACCCCGACCGATCGCCGCGGTCCCCGGAGCGGCATCGGAGCCCGCGGCCAGCGCGTAGTCGTCCTGGCGTCCTGACGGCACGGCCGGTGCATTGGCCGAATTATCCAGCGCTGCCGACAGTTCCGGCCAGCCGCTGCCGTCCACACCAATCTCGTCGGCCAACTCGGCGCTCGCCCGTACCAACTCGCGTACCCGGCGGTCGCTGGTACCCAGGTGGGCGGTCAATGCCGCCGCGTGCGGTGCCAGCAACGCGGCCGCGTCCGAATCCAGGGTGTCGTCGGAGAAAAAGGCCTGCGCTGCGGCGGTCAGCAGCGCCACCTCGACGTCGAGCAGCGCCGCATCGAGACCTGGGATGCCGTCGCGCCGGCTGGCTGGCCACCAGCGCCGCAGCCAGTGGCCGATCGCCAGCCTGCGTAGCGCCGCCAACGATCCCGGCACGATGGCAACGTCGGGCAGGTCCGTGGTCCCAGCGGCGGCCGACAGGATCGCGAGATGCCCGTCGGCGCCCACGACGCGCCACAGCCAGTCCGCCCGCGCTGGGTCGGTGAGCGAAACCTGGACGGCGTCCGCGGCATCTGGCGGGTCTGTCACCACCCAAAACAACGCGGCGCCAGCGACTTCCAATCCTGCGATCAGGGGCGCGGGCTGCTCGGGGTCATTGACCAGTCTCATCCGGCCGCCTGCAATTCCAGCATCGACTTGATGCGCTGCCGATGGTCCAGGCTCACCGATCGGGCCACTCCGTCCAGCAGCGCACGGACGTCGTCGAGATCGTCGCAGGGCTCCTGCCAGACGTCCCGGCCATGCAGACGCGCCCATAATCGGTTCAGGTAGGGCTGTGCGAATGCAGCCAATTCATCGACAACCTGTCGTTGACGTGGATGGATCGGTTCACCGTCGGCGAGGTATCGCCGTGCGTGCAGCACGTAGGCCTCCTTGCGCAGCCGCGCCTGGATCTGGGCGGCCAGCGCGTAGCGGCTGGTGAGCGAACGGTCCAGGGGCGCAAGGTCGACGGCCACCTCGATGCCGGCCACCAGTGTGGCCTGCTTGTCCTCGCCGAGCAAACCCCATGGCGCACAAGCTCGGTCGACCTCCTCGGCGCACAGCAGCGGGATGTCGGGCAGGGAGTCGCGGTTCAAGGCGCGTCGCAGCGTGGCCCGCACCCGGTCCAGCACCGACCGGTCCAGCGGCCGATCGCCATCAGAGACCCCCGTGATCTTCGGGGCACGTTGCGGTGCAACCGAACTCAGGCCCAATTGGACTATTGACCAGGGCAGCGCGGCGTCCCGCTCCCTGGCCAGCGCACCCAGGTTGTAGGGGGCGGTGTCGACGATCATCGCCGACCAGACCCGCTGGCGTGCGGTGACCGCGTTGTGTCCGCGCGCCGGTCCCAGCACGGTGCTCAGCTCGGCGAGGAACGCTTCGAGCGTTACGCCGTCGGCCCGCACATCCCGCCAGGTGCGTTCCAGCTGCACCGCCAGCCCGGCCTCCACTTCGGTGTCGGCGATGTAGTCGTTGAGCACCTCGACCGCGGTGCGGTCGCGGTCTTGGTGAATCTTCCTCAACACCTCGGCGGCGGACTGGTGATCATGCGGCGTGGGCGGGCCTTTGGTGACCGCGAGCTCGAAACAAACCGGAAAATACAACTCTTGAGCGTTGCCGCTGCGGATCCGCAACCGGCGGCGCTCGACCTTGAGCAGCTCGAACCAGGCTGCGGCACAGCGCAAGTTGTCGGCGTTACCGACGATCAACTCGGACATGGCAGCTGCCGTGCTGGCCGCACAGACGGGAGCCGAATACTGCGGGTTCGAGCGCAGGCGCAGCACCAATGGGTCGATGATGCGTTTGACGGTCCGGGTCAGCGGGCCACCGTCGTCGCTGCTCAGCACCTCGACTCCGGGACCGATCGCGCGCCATGCCTGCTCGATCACCGCGCGACGGGGGTGCCCCGCACCGGCGGCGGCCGGTAGCTGAGGATCGGCGCTCATGAACACAGGATATTGAGTCACCGCGCGCCATCCACGGCGAACGTCACCAACGCACCCCAGAACAGCGGACTGGCTGTGACATCGCCGTCCCGCCAGCGCCGCATTTGGGCACGTTGCCATCGGTTCACGGCGCGCCCGGCCTCGTCCTGTTGGTGCGCGCTGTCCACGGCTGTCACCGACTCCGCCAGTGGATCAACGGAATCCTCTGCAGCAGGGCCGAATTGCCGAAAGGCCGCGGCGGTGGGCAGCGACCATAGCGTGGCCGTCACCAATTGCGCCCCACCGAGAATCATCGCGGCCACCAGTCCCGTCGCCTCGTCGAACTGATAGTCGCCACCGGATGCGCAGGCCAACAGCGCCACCCGCGGTGGTATCGGCATTCGTGCAGCCATCAGGTCCGAGGCCGTCAAGGGCCGGTGGTCACCGATCGACGCGGCGTCCCCGGGCATCGCCGCTGAACACGCCAAGTGCAGCGCGGCCCGATCGGCGCCCCCCACCTCGCTGTCGGCGGAGCTGGCGTGGCCGGCATACAGGATGCGGCTCGGTTGCTGCGCAAGCATTTCCGTCAACCAACGGCGGTCGGCGTCTTGCCGGCGAAACAGCTCGACGGCGGTGCCGACCCGCGGCAGCACGGCTCGGCGGCGCATCATGTCGCCGTAATAGCGTGCCAGCGGAGTCTGGTCCGATGGCCTGCCCAGCACCGAACCTAGTGCTGAGTCCGGCCGCTGCCCCGGTACCCGCGGATCCAGGACCAGCAGCGGTGGGTTGTCCCGGTTCGACTCCCAGGCGCGCGGCGTACGCGGTGCGTGCACAATGTGCTGCGGCACCGACAGCAGGATGTCGGCTAATTCCATCAACCGGTAGCCCTCTGTGTGCGCGTGGATGTCGGCCAGCTGCCAGGGAATCCGGGCGGCCGCCCGGCCGGCGCTGGTGATTGCCCCCTGCCGGGCACGGACCAGCTCCTCAGCGGTGGGACCGGAGTTCGGGACGGCGAGCTGCCCCCACGGCACTTTGGCCAACCGGGTGCAGGGCGAGACGAACAAGGTCGGTCGTTGTCCAGCCGATCGGGTCAGGCACTGCGACAGCAGGTGCCAGCCGACTGCACCGATTAACAGCACACCCAGGATGTAGGCGACGGTGAGCTCGGCGTCCTGTGTCGCCAACGGGCCCCGGGTCAGCGCACGTTCGATCGCGTCGCGGCGGCTCTCGGCATCGATGGGCTCTGGCAGCGCATCGGTCATTTCCTGCAAGGCCGCCAACAGAATTGGCTCCTCGACCACCCAGGTGACGGGTGGCTGACCGACGACACGCAAGCTGGCGTAGGTGGCGATCCCGACATCGGCGTAGCGCAGGATCAGCGTCTCGGTCATGGCCAGCTGCACCACGCCGGTTCGGCGGCCGTTACCTGACGGCCGTATCGCTGTTGCGCCAGTGCTCGATAGCTGCTCAGGATGGGTGCTGCCCCGGGTTGCATCTGCAGCGGCGGCAGTGGCCCCAGCCGGGTCAGGGGGCCTGTGTCCGGTAACGCCGTTGCCGCCGCGCCGGATTCGTCTGCGGTGTCGGCGAAGGCCGGTGCCGCTGCGGTTGACTCCCATTCGGCGGTCGCAACAGGGTGCGGTTGGTCGGTCAAAGTTCCTCGAGCGCTGTGATATTCAATCAGTTCGGCGACCAGTTCGATATTCTCCCACTCCCACGCGACGGCGAACGCACCGGCCAGCACCGGCGCTGAAATACGCTGCGCCCAAGACGATCGCGCGTTCGGGTGGGCGATCGAGTAGCGGACCGAGTCGACGGCCAGCGCCGCGGGAACCTTGAGGTTGGCGGCCCGCTCGAGCTTGGCCATCGCTCGCCGGTGCTCAGCGGTGCCAGTCTCGCCGTGGAGTAACCCCAGCGCGGCGGCCTGGCGTACCGCCGTCTCCCGCAGTGTCTCGCCGGGATTACCGGATCCGTCGAAGCCGAGATCAGCTAGTGCATCTGCCCGCCACACCGTCCCAAGGTGATTGTCCAGCAGCGCGTATTGCAACCAGCTGCTGCGCGGCGAGGAGTCCAGTAACTCCCGGGCCTGTGCGATCAACTCGACCGCGGCTGCGAAGCGGCCCCGGAAAATGCTGATCCAGCTGCGCTGCAACAGGATGCGATGCAGATGCAGCGGCTTGCCCAGCTCGCGCCAGTGCCGCTCGGCGTGCTCCCAGCACTCGTCGGCGGCCTGCAGCGCACCGTGGGCGAATCGGGTCAGGCCCAGGTAAAGCCAGCAGCGCGACACCTCGTGAGCCCGGGCAGACCGGGCGATCACCGGGTAGGCTTCCGACACCAGCCGTTCGGTGGCAGCCTGCTCGCCCAGGGTCCAGCTGACCGCGGCGCGCTCCAATTGTGCTCGGGCACTGTCGAGTTCCCAGCCGTTGGCCTGCGCTCGGGCACCGGCACGGCGTAGCCACGGCTCGGCATCGGCCAGTCGCCCGGTCTCGACGCAGAACCGGCCGTAGGCGGTGGCCGCCAAAACCCAGAGATGCTGGGCGTATTCGGAGCCACCGCGCCCGGCCTGCAACGTGTCGAGTACCTGCTCCCACAGCGGGACGGATCGCGGATGCAAATCGTCGTCACACAGCGCGATTGCGCACAATGTGCGGGCCTGAAACAGAAGCTGATGGTGTTCGTCGGCGAGATCCACATCGCTGTAATCGGAGTCGTCTAGCTCCGCCAGCGTGGCTGCGGCGCTGTCGTGATCGCCCAGCGTGGCGGCCAAGCCGATCTGAAGAAGCCGTGCCCGTCGGGAATAGCGCAGCACCATGTGCGCGATCGCGGAATCCGACATGTGCACCAGGGCGGCCGCATCCGGCCGGGTGCCGGCCAGGATCTCGCGGTAGATCGCCAGCGGTTCTTGAATGCGCCGAATACATTCGCGCACTCCATCATTCGTGCCTCGAACCAGATAGATTTCACCGAGCTGGGCGAACACTTCGAGTAGCAGATCGTCGCGATCCTCCTGCTCGATGCGCGGCATCAGCGACAGAAGCAGATCGCGTGCCGAGTTTTCGTCGCCGGCGCACGCCAAGTGTCGTGCTCGCTCGAGCTCGTCGCGGATCGACACGGCTGCATCATAAGTCCGGCGCGACGGACATCCGGTGGATGCCCGCCGCGCCGAAGCGTTCCTCATCAGCCACACGTAACCTTGATGCTGAAGTCCTTGGTGATCATGCCCGCCATCGGGTTTTTCAGGTCCGCGCCCTGTGCCTGGCCCGTGATGGTGTAGGTCTTACCCTCCACCGTGACCTTGGCCGATCCGACCTTGCTGCCCATGTTGTCGGCCACCGACAACGCATTGCCGTCCACGATCAGGGCCAGCGAGTCGACCGTGGGCGGGTTCGCGTCGGTCATCACCACTGCCAACGCCTGTTGCTGACCGTTGGTGGATCCGCTGCCGATGTTGATCTTCCCGCCCTGCTTAACACAGGTCACCGACGACGGGTTGACGCCAGCCAGGTCGGTGCCGCCCACTTTGATCTCGGTTGCGCCGCCCCCGGCGGAGACACTTGACGCCGGACCGTTGGACGCGGGGCTGGCCGTGTGGCCGCCGCTGGAGCACCCCACCAACACGGTCGCGCAACCAAGTGTGGCAATCGCAGCCGCCATAACACGTTTCATCGAACTTCCTTCCGTCATGCGCCGCCCCGTTGGCGTCGTCATGGCGGAAGTACAGATCACTGCGCCGGCTACCGATCCCAATTATGGTGGCGACATGCCAAGTGTGAAGTGGCTGGACCAGCCCGAGGACCACGACTTTCCGGCCGCGGCCAGCTACCTTGCGCTGCTGGCGGACATGCACACTGTCAACGACGTGGCGGAGCGACTGCGGGCCGCCGGCATCGTGCATAAGAAGGCCAAGGACATTCTGCGGGCGGCAGGGTTGCGGCTGCTGCGCGAGGACAACCCACACGTCGCCGCGGATCTCTCGAAGATCAGGAAGGGCCAACCGCTTTCGCCGATCCTGCTGGTGCGCGGCGATTACACGAAAGGTGTCCCGCTGCAGATCGCCGATGGTTACCACCGGGTCTGTGCGAGCTACCACACGGACGAGAACACCGACATCCCCGTGATCCTCGTCTAGCCAGTTCTGATGTAGTGAGTGACTGTGATCGAAATCGACGCTGTAGGGGCTGTGCACGTATTGACGTTGTCAGCCGGACGGGTGAACGCGCTGGATGTTGAGGTCCTCGGTGAGCTGACCGGTGTCATTCGGGAACAGGAACGGGCAGGTGGTGGGGCATTGGTGATCACCGGCGCCGGTCGGGTGTTTTCCGCCGGGGTCGATCTGAACCCCGTCATCATGGGCGGTGCCGCCTATACGGATCGGCTGGTACCCGCGCTCTCAGAGCTGTTCGACGCGGTGTTCAGCTATCCCGGACCGACGGTCGCTGCCATCAACGGCGCGGCGATAGCCGGTGGTTGCGTACTAGCCTGCGCGTGCGACTGGCGTCTGGCCACCCCCAACGCTCAGATCGGCGCGGCCGAGGTGCGGGTTGGGGTTGCCTTCCCGGTCGCCGCGCTGGAGGTGATGCGCTACGCCTGCGGTGATCATGCCGAGGAAGTCCTGCTCAGCGGACGAAGCTACGTCGGTGACGAAGCGGTTGTGCGGGGACTCATCCACCAGGTGGTGCCGCAAGACCTGCTCGATGTTGCCGTTGCCGCGGCGTCAGATCTGGCAACGATCCCGGCAGTGGCGTATCGCCACACGAAGGCTCAGCTGCGTGCTCCCGCGCTGACGCGCATCCACGCGGGTGTCGACACAGACCGTGAAGTCCGCCAGATTTGGGGCGCGGCTAAAACTCAGCAGGGTATCGCCGACTATGTCGAGCGGCTACGGCGGCGATGAGGCGCTATTCCTCGACCGCGACACCACCCCGGGTACGCCTGCGACGGTGCGAGGTCTTGCCGGTCGGACGACGGTTGCGCAGCCGCGGTTGCGCAGCGGTCTCGGGCAGCGGCGCCTCGACGGTTTCCGCCGCGGCCTCGGACTCCTCGTCGGGGACCGGCGCCGCCTCGGGCGGCTCGTCCTTCTCTGGGCCGGCGCTGACCGGGCTGTCCGCCTCGACCGTCTCGCCTTCGCTCTCGACGGTCTCATCGGTCTTCGCCTCGACGGTCTCGGCTTCGGTGACCTCCTCGGCCGAGTCTTCCTCGGGCTCGGCGGCCGCGTCGTCCGCGGTCGCGACACTCTCGTCGTCGTGTTCTTTTTCGTCTTTTTCTTCGTCTTCGTCGTCGTCAGCGTCGTGATCGTCGGACCCGCCGACCGCAGCGCGCTTCTTCCCGCGCAGCCTGCGCTTCTTTTCCTTCTTCGGCTTGATCGGCTTCGGGGGAGGCGGCGGGAGCTCGGCGATGAACGACAGGTAGAACGCGAAGAAACCCAGGACCGCAATCGCCGCGGCGGCACCGTAGATCGCGAACAACCACTGGCCGGCTTTGTCGAGGCTCACCCAGTTTTCACTGATCGCGGTGCCCACGATCAGGACTCCGGCGGCCACGTGTGCCACGATCGACCAGGTTCTGATCGTGAGCGCGAGTTGCGGCGTGCCGAGTTCGGGCTTGCGGGTACGCAGCAGAGTGAATACCACCGGCAAAGCGGCCAGGCCGATCAGCACGCCGGTGACGATCCGGAGTGCCATCCCCAGGCCTGGACCCGTGTCGCCCAGTAGTTCGGGCCACCGGGGCAGGACGAAAAAGTAGTAGAGGACGCCGGCGCCGATCGTGAACGACGCGTGCCACAGCATGGCGACTTTGCGCCCCATACCCCTCCTCAGGCTGGTTTGCTCCGCCCCCGGAAGTCGACCGGGATCGTTGTTGTCCCTGGTCGCACGGGGGACCGTTTGGCGGAGGATGCGGGATTTGAACCCGCGAGGGCTGTTAACCCAACCCGCGTTCCAGGCGAGCGCCATAGGCCACTAGGCGAATCCTCCGTGGTCATGGTAGCGGCTGAACGGAGTCGGGTGTTCCTTGGACCTGACTCGGCCGTCGCCGAGTCGCCCAACCGCAGGTATTACACTCGCCGGTGGACCCCGCGCGGCGTCTATCCTGTGAACTCCCCCAGGGCCGGAAGGCAGCAAGGGTCAATGGGCTCTGTCGGGTGCGCGGGGTCCCCTCTTTGAGATCACGTCTAATTGCGTTTTGACGGCGAAAGGGCCGCATGGTGTCGTTGGAGTCCCTCAGCCCTGACGAATTGGCCGGGGTGCATGCCCGGCACCAACAGGAGTACGCGGCGCTGCAGGCCAAGAAGCTGTCCCTTGATCTCACCCGCGGAAAACCGTCGCCCGAGCAACTCGACCTGTCCAACCAGCTGCTGAGCCTGCCCGGCGACAGTTTCAAGGACCCGGAGGGCACCGACACCCGCAACTACGGCGGCCTGCACGGCCTGCCCGGCCTGCGAGCGATCTTTGCCGAGCTATTGGGCCTGCCGGTGCAGAACCTGATCGCCGGCAACAACGCCAGCCTGGAATTTATGCACGACGTCGTTGTCTTCTCGATGCTCCACGGCGGCGTCGACTCACCGCGGCCTTGGATAGCGGAACCAGGTGGCGTCAAATTCCTGTGCCCGGTCCCCGGCTACGACCGGCACTTCGCCATCACCGAGACGCTGGGCATCGAGATGATCCCGATCCCGATGTTCGAGGACGGTCCGGACGTCGGGCTGATCGAAGAGCTGGTCGCCGCCGACCCGGCGATCAAGGGCATGTGGACGGTTCCGGTCTTTGGCAACCCCACCGGCATCACGTACTCCTGGGAGACGGTGCGTCGGCTGGTGCAGATGCAGACGGCGGCGTCCGACTTCCGGCTGTTCTGGGACAACGCCTACGCGGTGCACACCCTGACTCGAGAGTTCATCCGTCAGGTCGACGTGCTGGGGCTGGCCAGCAAAGCCGGCAACCCCAATAGGCCCTACATCTTCGCGTCCACCTCGAAGATCACCTTCGCCGGCGCGGGTGTGAGCTTCTTCGGTGGATCGCTGGGCAACATCGCCTGGTACCTGCAGTACGCGGGAAAGAAATCGATTGGCCCGGACAAGGTCAACCAGTTGAGACATTTGCGCTTCTTCGGCGACGCCGACGGGGTCCGGCTGCACATGCAGCGACACCAGCAGATCCTGGCGCCCAAGTTCGCGCTGGTCGCCGAGATTCTGCAACAACGGCTAGGGGAGTCCAAGATCGCCTCCTGGACCGATCCCAAGGGCGGCTATTTCGTCAGCCTCGACGTCATGCCGGGTACGGCGCGCCGCACCGTTGCGCTGGCAAAGGACGCCGGCATCGCGGTTACTGAAGCGGGAGCATCCTTCCCGTACCGCAAAGATCCGGAGGACAAAAATATCCGGATCGCACCGTCGTTCCCGTCGCTGCCAGATCTGAGCGACGCCGTCAACGGTCTGTCGACTTGCGCGCTGCTGGCCGCCACCGAGTTGATGCTTGGCACGCAAACCCGCGCGTCGGCGCGGTAATCCCCCGCGGCCCGTGCTGGCCGCTGCGCTCTGGCCGATCCCGATGATCGCCCGGTCTCTGTCTTTGTGTTTGCTGTCTGATCCCACGACGTGACCGCTGACCGACCGCGTGCGGTTCCTCCGATTGGGGGGCACCAGATCCCCCTATAGGTGGGAATTTGCCGACCGCACAAGGCTTTTAGTGTGTAACCGCGGTGTGCGGCGGGGGGCTGCGTTAACTTCAGTCATCGCTTTTTCTGGACGCTGACCGACGTCGAAACTTGGTGTCGGGACTGCGGCTAACGGTTGCTAGGGTGCCGCAGTTTGGTGCCATGGGGTGATGGTCAGGAGGCCTTCGTGTCGTCGCATGTCATTGCTGCTCCGGAAGCGTTGGAGACGGCGTCGGCGAAGTTGTCCGGCGTCGGATCGGCCGTCAGGTCGGCAGCAGCGGCAGCCGCGCCGGCCACGGTGGGGTTGGTGCCGGCGGCTGCCGACGAGGTGTCGGTGGCGGTTTCGAACTTTTTCAGCAATTTCGCTCACGAGTTTCAGAGGCTGGGCGCGCAGGTGGGGTTGTCGCATGAACGCTTCGTGAGCTCAATGTCAGCAAGCGCGGCGGCGTATGCCAGCGCCGAGGCGGCCAACGTGGCACCGCTGCAAACCGTATTGGACGTGATCAACGCGCCAACGATGGTGTTGTTCGGGCGTCCCTTGATCGGTGACGGGGCCAACGGGGAGGCCGGCACCGGCCGGGCCGGTGGGGACGGCGGCTTCCTATTGGGCAACGGCGGCGCCGGTGGTTCAGGAGCCGCCGGGCAAGCTGGCGGCAAGGGCGGATCGGCGGGGCTACTGGGCCGCGGCGGCGCCGGGGGAGCCGGAGGGGACGGAGTCAACGGGGGTACCGGGGGAGCCGGCGGGGCTGGCGGAGCCGGCGGCTGGTGGGCTGGTCGCGGGGGTGCCGGAGGTGTCGGTGGGATCGGTGCGGACAGCGCGGCCGGTGTCGGCGGTGCGGGCGGGGCTGGCGGAGCCGGCGGCGTTGGGCGGGCGGTGTTCTGGGGACCCGGTGGCGCTGGCGGAGCCGGCGGCGATGGTGGCGCGAGTTTGGCGCCCGCCCTCACCGGTGAGGGCGGTTTCACCGGCGGTGCCGGTGGGCGCGGTGGTGTCGGCGGAGCCAGTTGGGGGCTCTTCGGTGTTGGCGGTTCCGGCGGGGCAGGCGGAGACGGCGGGTTGGGGGGCGTCGGTGCAACTGGCTCCGCCAGTGCGACCTGGGGCGTGGCGGGCGGTACCGGAGGAATCGGGGGCTCCGGCGGCGCTGCCGGTCTCGGTGGCGCCGGTGGCTCAGCCGGGCTCTTCGGGTCGGGCTTTCTGGGAATCACGGGGCACGCGGGTGTGGCCGGTATTGGCGGCGCCGGCGGCGCCGGAGGCACCGGCGGGCAAGGTGGCGCCGCAACTGCCGGCTTCAACGCTCCCGGCGCCGCTGGCGGCACCGGCAGCGCCGCCGTCGGCCAGGCCGGCGGGGCCGGTGGCATCGGCGGGACCGGCGGGTCCGGTGGCACGGTAACCACCATTTCCGGCCTCAACTCTCCATACGGGGTGGCGGTCAACCCGGGCGGCTACGTCTACGTCACCAACCCCAATGGCGCAACGGTGTCGGTGATCGATCCGAAGACCAACACCGTCATCGACAACATCGCGGTCGCAAACCCCACGGGTATCGCGGTCAACCCGGGCGGCAATTTGTACGTCGCCAACTCCAACAGCAACTCGGTCGCGGTGATCGACCCGTCCACTAACACTGTCACCGGCGGCATCGGGGTCGGTGCCTACCCTTCTGGCGTCGCGGTCAACCCGGGCGGCGACATCTATGTCAGCAACGTCGACGGTGACTCGGTGTCGGTGATCAATCCCGTCACCAACACCTACACCGGCTCAGTCCATGTCGGCGGCGCCCCCTACGGGGTGGCCGTGAACCCGGGCGGCAACGTGTACGTCACCAACTACGGCAGTGACACGGTATCGGTGATCAATCCGGCCACCAACACCGTCGTCGGGTCGCCTATCGGCGTCGGTGACGGCCCCTACGGAGTTGCAGTCAACCCCGGAGGCAATGTCTACGTCACCAACAGCGGGAGCGGCACGGTATCGGTGATCGATCCCACCAGCAACACCGTCACGGGCACCGTCAATGTCGGCAATTCCCCGTACGGGGTGGCGGTCAGTCCTGGCAGTGACTACGTCTTCGTCGCCAACCGCCTCGCCGACGGCACGGTATCGGTGATCAACCCGACTACCAACAACGTCACCGCCACCATCCCGGTTGGTTCGGCGCCGTACGGGGTCGCCGTCGACCCGGTCACCGGAGCCGTCTACGTCACCAACTTCAACAGCGGCACAGTGTCGGTGATCAGCGCGTGATAAAAAAGTTTGCTGAAAACGGTTCGGAGCGTCCTGCCGGTCCCCGTGGGTTCCGATCGCCCGCCCGTCCGCATCGGTGTGGACTCCTGCCGATCGAGGAGAGTAATTCTGTTTTTACACAAAGTATTTCACTTATCGTACAGGGTGTGGCGGAGTGCGGATTTCACCCTGTGCCGATGCTGCAGCTGCGACTCCGGCAGGTGCAGAGTGCGCAGCGTACTGCGCAGCACACGGTTGCTGTTGTTGCCAAGTGTCATCGGGCGATGGTTGGGAGTTGTTGATGTCATCATTCTTGGTTGTCGATACGGATGTGCTGGCTGCGGCGTCAGCGGATGCCGCCCAGATCGGCTCGGCAGTTAGGTCGGCGGCTGTGTCGGCGGCACCGGCCACGGTCCGGGTGTTGCCGGCAGCTGCCGACGAGGTGTCGGCGGCGGTGTCGAGTTGGTTCAGCGAATTCGGGCAGGAGTTCCAGACCCTGGGTGCACAGGTGGGCCTGGCGCACGAACGGTTTGTGCAAGCGCTGAACGCGAGCGCGGGCGCGTATGCGGGTGCCGAGGCGGCCAGCGTGGCGCCGCTGCAGACATTGTTGAACGTGGTCAATGCCCCGACGGAGCTGTTGTTCGGACGACCGTTGATCGGCAACGGGGCCGACGGCGCCGCGGGCACCGGTCAGGCCGGTGGCGACGGCGGATTCTTGTGGGGCAACGGCGGTGCCGGCGGTTCGGGGGCGGCCGGGCAAGCCGGAGGTAAGGGCGGATCCGCGGGCCTGCTCGGCCGTGGCGGGGCCGGTGGAGCTGGGGGCAACGCGGTCAACGGTGGCGCGGGCGGTGCTGGCGGGGCAGGTGGTGCCGGCGGTTGGTGGGCCGGTCGCGGCGGGGCCGGCGGCATGGGTGGCATCGGTGCGGACAGTACGACCGGTGCCGGGGGTGCCGGTGGCGCTGGCGGTGCCGGGGGTGTTGGCCGGGCGCTGTTCTGGGGGCCCGGCGGGAACGGCGGGATGGGCGGCGACGCCGGCGACAGCCTGACAGTGGCCCCTTCGGGTGTCGGCAACGCAGAGGCCGGTGCTGTCGGATATGCCGGGGGTGCCGGCGGCCGGGGCGGGGCCGGCGGCGCTAGTTGGGGTCTGTTCAGCGTCGGCGGTGCTGGCGGCGCCGGCGGCGACGGGGGATTAGGCGGCACCGGCGGAACCGGCGCGGTGAGTACCAGCTGGGGACTGGCTGGCGGGGCTGGTGGGACCGGCGGTGCCGGTGGTAACGGTGGGCTCGGTGGTGCCGGTGGCTCGGCCGGGCTCTTCGGAACGGGTTTCCTTGGGACTAGTGGGCATGGCGGTGTGGACGGGCTCGGTGGCGCCGGCGGGCACGGCGGCGCTGGCGCTCAAGGCGGGGCCGCTACTGCCGGCTTCAACGCACCGGGCACTGCCGGCGGAACCGGCAGTGCTGCCGTTGGTCGCGTGGGCGGTATCGGGGGTATCGGCGGGACCGGTGGCTCCGGAGGCACTGTGACCACGCTTAGCGGCGGCAGCACTCCGTACGGGGTGGCGGTCGGCCCTGATGGCTACCTCTACGTCACCAATATCAACACCGACTCGGTGGCGGTCATCAATCCCGTTACCAACACCATCGTTGCCACCATCGCTGTCGGTGACCAGCCCTACGGAGTGGCAGTCAACCCCGGCGGCGACGTCTATGTGACCAACTGGGGTAGCGGGACGGTGTCGGTGATCGATCCAACCACGAACACGGTCACGGGTTCATCGATCCCGGTCGGTACCAATCCCCTTGGCGTGGCGGTCAACCCCGGTGGCGATGTTTACGTCACCAACGTCGGCAGCGGCTACGTATTGGCGATCGATCCATCCACCAACACGGTCACCGGATCCCCCACCGTCGTCCTGGGTGATCCTTACGGCGTTGCGACCAACGGGGGCGGGAACGTATACGTCACCAGCAATGCCAATGACACCGTGTCGGTGATCGACCCCGCCACCAACACCGTCACCGGGTCACCCATTTCCGTGGGCGGCAATCCGCGCGGTATAGCGGTGGGACCCGGCGGCAACGTGTACGTCGCCAACGCCGGCAGCGACACCGTGTCAGTGATCGACCCGACCACCAACACCGTCACCAGCAACGTCGCGGTGGGAGACGCACCCTTCGCGGTCGCGGTGAATCAAACCAACGGCTATGTGTTCGTCGCTAATTCCTTCGACGGCACGGTGTCGGTGATCAACCCCAGCACCAATACCGTTACCGCCACCATCGGAGTGGGCTCGGCACCTTACGGCGTCGCGGTCGACTCGGCGACCGGCGCGGTGTACGTCACCAACTTCAGTAGCGGCACTGTGTCGATGATCAGCGCCTAATCAGGACCTGATCAGGGCCGCCGCAGGCTGACGATGGCGACGTCGTCGTCGGTGTTGCCCAACGCCGTCGACATGGCCGTCCAGATCCGCGTAGCTGATGCGTTGCCGATTTGGGTGAGGGTCTCGGCCAACCGAGCCAAACCGTCGTCGATCGACTCGCTACGGCGCTCCACCAACCCGTCGGAGTACATCACCAATCCGTGGCCGGGTTCGACGACGAAGATGCTCGGTGCGTAGGTAACGCCCCTGATCCCGATCGGCGGCGAGATCCGGATCGGGGCCTGGGTGGCTTGGGAGGTGGCGTTCGTCAGATAGGGCATCAGATGCCCGGCCGATGCCGCCTCAACCTGCCCCGACTCGAGCTCGATCCGGGCCGCGATGACGGTGGCGAAGGAGCTGGGCAGCATGTGTACGGCGAAGTCATTGAGCTGATTGAGTGCTTCGGCGGGCGAGGCGCCGGCGAATAGCTGGGCCCGTAAGGCGTTGCGCAGCTGCGCCATGGTTCCGGCGGCGGCGATGCCGTGCCCGGCGACGTCGCCCAGCAGCAGGATCAGGCGGCCGTCCCGCAGCTCGAACGCGTCGTACCAGTCGCCGCCGACATTGTCGCCCGCGGCGGGCTCATAGTGCGCCGACAGCTGCCAGCTCTCCAGCCGGGGTATCGACTCTGGCAGCAAACTGCGCTGCAATGTCTCAGCCATCCGCAGCGCACTCCGGGTGCGCCGGTACAGCGACTCCACCAGGTGGCGCCGCAACGTCTCGGCGGACTCGGTTTCGCTGAGCGTCCACGGATCGCTGCGTTGATGCACGATTTCACGCCAGCGCTCGAACGACTTCCGTGGGCTCAGCCGCAGCGAGTCGCCCTCGTGGACCGCGATCGCCTTGTTGTACGGGTCCCCGCCCCAGTCCACTGAACGCAGCACTTCGCGGCGGAACCAAATGGCGTACTGCCCGTCGGGCAGGTTGAGCGCTAGCGCGCCCGCGGCCAACTGCGGGTCGAGTTTCAGCGTCGGCAGGTCGTTGATCAGGTTCTCACTACTGGCGATCTCCTCGCCCACGCCTCGCGCCCACGCGGCCACCATGGCCACCACATCCGGCGGCGGCACTGTGCCGCGCTCCCGGCGGTCGCCCTGGATGTTGACCACGACGCCCTCGGCGGGAATCAAGTCGAGCAGACTGGGCGCCCCGAGCAACGCCGACGCAAGCGGTTCGCCGTCGTCCAGCGTCGCGGCGATGATTTTGGTGAGCACCGCCTGAGCGGCCAGCCGCTTGTGCAGCTGGTCGTCCTCGAAACGGTCGACCAGGCGCAGCGACAAAGTTGAGCCCAGGAATTCGGCCGCCGCCCGGGTGCCGAACGGAGGCAAGTGCGGTCCGGCGTAATGGTGACAGGCAATTAGGCCCCACAACCGACCGTGCCGCAGCAGCGAGATCGACATCGACGCATGTACACCCATGTTCTGCAGGTACTCGATATGGATCGGTGAGACTGCGCGCAGCGTCGCATAGGTGAGGTCCAGAGGCTGCCCGCTGTCCGGGTCCAGTGGCGGGACCATCGGCGTCGGCGTGTAGTCGACGTCCGAGATCAACCGGATCCAGTTCTTCTCGTACAGCGCCCTGGCTTGCGCGGGGATATCGGTGGACGGGTAATGCAGCCCGAGGAACGAATTGAGGTCGCCGCGCTTGGCCTCAGCGACGACCTCGCCGTTGTAGTCCTGGTCGTAGCGGTACACCATCACGCGGTCGAAGCCGGTGAGGTCGCGAACCGCGCGCGCGGTGGTGTCGTACAGCTCGGTCAGGGTGGCAGCACGGTTCAGATCCTCAATGGAGCTCCGCACCGCCTGGTATGTGTTCGGGAAAGAGAAGGGTCGCTCGCCGTAGGCGATCTCCAGCTCGACTAGCAGCGCCCCGTCTGGTTCCCGCCGCAGGATGGCGTCGAAGGCGCGTGGCACACCGTCGACGTCGATTTGGCACTCGAGGGGGTTGCGTTCCCGAAGGTCGCCGAAGGACGCTGCCGCCGTTCCGATCCGCGCTGCCTGATCGGCGCCGATCAGCGCAGACAGATGCCGACCGAGAACGCCATCGGCGGAGCGTCCTAGCAACGCGGCGACGTTGGCACTGACCTGGCACACCACGAACTCGGGTTCGCGTACCACCGCGAGCACGCCGCGCGGCTGGATGGTTCCGGGGATGTGGATCGGCTCGCGTGCACAGTTTTCCAGGTCGATGGGCGCGCCGACCGATACGAGCTCGTCGCTGTCCAGTGCCGACCGCGGACCTTTTCCGTCGCCGCTGCTCACGCAATCAGCTCCACCGGACCTGGCCTGCGGGGCCAACAGACTGACGGACTGCCGACGTGTTCAGCCGTACGGTGTACTGCCTGGTCGAAGTCCTTCCTGCGCGACAGCTGACGCCCGAAGGCTCACCAAACCAGTCGTCCCACATGTCTTCAACAGGCTCCTTGCCGCGTACTCCCCGGCAGCTCACCGATAGGCGAGTCACACTCGACTTTCCGCGATTGAACTGTCAATTGGATTGACGCGGTGCCGATTTTTCAATCACGGGGGCCAGAACCGTCGGCTTTGTCACACTCGCCCCGGCGGAGCCCGTCCCGCCTCCGGCGCGCATCGTCGGACAGGCTGTGCCCGATTGCCCGCCTCCTCCCCGCGCCTCCGGCGCGCATCGTCAGACAGGCTGTGCCCGATTGCCCGCCTCCTCCCCGCGCCTCCGGCGCGCATCGTCGGACAGGCTGTGCCCGATTGCCCGCCTCCTCCCCGCGCCTCCGGCGCGCATCGTCGGACAGGCTGTACCCGATTGCCCGCCTCCTCCCCGCGCCTCCGGCGCGCATCGTCGGACAGGCTGGGTAGCCTGCTCACCGTGGCTCTCTACCGCAAGTATCGACCGGCAACCTTCGCCGAGGTGGTGGGGCAGGAGCACGTCACCGAGCCGTTGTCCGTGGCCCTGCAAGCGGGCCGGATCAACCACGCCTACCTGTTCTCCGGGCCACGGGGCTGCGGGAAGACGTCGTCGGCCCGGATCCTGGCGCGGTCCCTGAACTGCGCTCAGGGGCCCACCGCCACCCCTTGCGGTGTCTGCGATTCCTGCCAGGCTCTGGCACCCAATGCGCCGGGCAGCATTGACGTGGTGGAGCTCGACGCCGCCAGCCACGGCGGCGTCGACGACACCCGCGAACTGCGCGACCGCGCCTTCTACGCGCCGGCGCAGTCCCGTTACCGGGTGTTCATCGTCGACGAGGCGCACATGGTGACCACGGCCGGCTTTAACGCGCTGCTCAAGATCGTCGAGGAGCCGCCCGAACACCTCATCTTCATCTTCGCCACCACCGAACCGGAGAAGGTGCTGCCGACGATCCGGTCCCGCACCCATCACTATCCGTTCCGGCTGTTGCCGCCGCGCACCATGCGTGGGCTCATCGGCCGGATCTGCGAGCAGGAAGGCGTCGTCGTCGACGACGCGGTGTACCCCCTGGTGATCCGGGCCGGTGGGGGCTCGCCCCGCGACACTTTGTCGGTGCTGGATCAGCTGGTGGCTGGTTCCGAGGGCGGTCGGGTCAGCTACCAGCGGGCGCTGGGATTGCTGGGCGCCACCGACATCGCCCTAATCGACGACGCTGTCGACGCGCTCGGCGCCGGGGACGCCGCGGCATTATTCGGGGCGGTCGAAGCGGTGATCGACGCCGGGCACGACCCGCGCCGGTTCGCCACCGACCTGCTGGAGCGGTTTCGCGATCTCATCCTGCTGCAGGCGGTTCCCGACGCGGTGTCGCGCGGTGTGGTCGACGCGCCCGAGGACGTGCTGGACCGGATGCGTGAGCAGGCGACCCGCCTGGGGGCGGCAACCCTGACCCGCTACGCGGAGGTGGTCCAGGCCGGGCTGGGGGAGATGCGCGGTGCCACGGCCCCGCGGCTGCTGCTGGAAGTGGTGTGCGCGCGACTGTTGCTGCCGTCGGCCACCGACACCGAGTCGGCGCTGCTGCAACGTGTCGAACGCATTGAGACGCGGCTGGCCATGTCGATACCTGCGACCGAGGCGGCGGCGGAGCCCAGCGCACCGGCGTATGTGCCCCCCGCCCGACCCGCGCCGGTCCGCCGCTCTGTCGCCGCGCCGAAGCCCGCGCCGCAGCCGAAGCCCGCAGCACCGTCGCCGCCTGCCGCACCGCCACCGCCACCGCCTGCGCCGGAGCGCCGACCCGAGCCGGTAGCCGCGCCCGTAAGCCCGGCTCCTGCGCCGGGCGAGCCCAATGCCGCCGCGGTGCGCAGCATGTGGCCGACGGTCCGCGACAAGGTGCGGGAGCGAAGCCGGACCACCGCGGTGATGCTGTCCGGCGCGACGGTGTTAAGGGTGGAAGGCGACACGCTGGTGCTGACACACGAAGCGGCGCCGCTGGCCAAACGCTTGTCTGAACAACGCAACGCCGACGTGATCGTCGAGGCGCTCAAAGACGCCCTGGGCGTCAACTGGCGGGTGCGTTGCGAGACCGGCCCACCCGCGGTCGCCGAAGTCGCGCCACCACCCATGGTCGCGGAGCCCGCGGCACCGGAGGTCGCGGCACGCGACGAGGACGAAGAGGAGAGCATGCTCGCCGAGGCGGGCCGCAACGATTCGTCCGAGCCGCGACGGGACCCCGAAGAAGTCGCACTGGAGCTGCTGCAGAACGAGTTGGGCGCACGCCGCATCGACGACGCCTGAGCGAGGCGGTCGGTGTGCGGGGCGGGTGCGGACTGCCGGGCTCCCCGCCTGTGCACCACATATATCGTGGTCCTCGAACGCAGACCGTCCGGCCGCGCGAACCCAGCGACTGCGGCGCGGCAATCACAGCAGAGGAGTGCACCTGATGGGACAGGTGAGGGCAGCCAGCACGATCCTGATCAACGCTGAGCCCGAGGCCGTGCTCAAAGCGGTCGCCGACTACCAGAATGTCCGACCGAAGATTCTTCCCTCGCAGTACAGCGAGTACGAGGTGCTGCAGGGCGGTCAGGGGCAGGGCACGGTCGCCAAGTGGCGGCTGCAGGCGACCGAGTCGCGGGTGCGCAATGTCCAGGTCGATGTGGACGTCGCCGGCCATACCGTCATCGAGAAGGACCAGAACTCGTCGATGGTGATCAACTGGACGGTGGCCCCGGCCGGACCCGGAGCCAGCGTCACGGTCACCACCACCTGGACCGGCGCCGGCGGAGTCAAGGGCTTCTTCGAGAAGACGTTTGCCCCGTTGGGGTTGAAGAAGATTCAGGCACAGACGCTGACGAACCTCAAGAGCGAGCTGGAAGGGCAGTCCGGCTAGCGCGCCTGGCCCTGCGAGGCCAGGAAGCCGGCCACCCCGCGGACCAGCGCGTCCGCGTATTTCTGCCGGCCTTCAGCAGATTCCATCAATGCCGAGTCCGCCGGGTTTTTCATGTTGCCCAGCTCGACGAGTATCGACGGGTATTGCGCCAGGTTCAGGCCGGCCAGATCCGAACGCCCGTACAGGCCCCCCTGGCCGATGTAGGTGGCCGGGGTCAGGCCAGAGGCCTGCAGCTGGTCGCGCATCACCCGGGCGAACTGCACCGACGGCCCGGCCTGGGCCGCGTTGAGCGGCGGCGACGAGTAATTGACGTGGAATCCCCGCCCGGACGCCGGCCCTCCATCGCCGTGCAGGCTGACGATGGCATTCGGGTGCAACGCGTTGGCCATGTTGGCGCGCTCGTCGACGCAGGGGCCCAGCGCGTTGTCGTTGCCGCGGGACATCGCGGTCCGCACACCGAGCGCGTTCAACGCCGCCCGCAGCCGAAGCGCGGTGTCCCAGGTAAATGTGTGCTCTGGATATCCGCTGTTGGTCGAAGTCCCGCTGGCCTGGCAGTCTTTGGTGCCGCCCCGACCGGTCGGCACCTGCCGCCCGATGGACGCGTCGTTGGCCCCGTTGTGGCCCGGATCGATGAACACGATCATGCCGGCCAGGCTGCCGGGAGCAGCGGCAGCGGCGGGCAGCAGCGGCTTCACGAAAAGCCCTGCGGCGGCCACCACCGCCCCCACTACCAAGGCGACCCCGACACGAAGGCTCAGTCTCATGTCCACTGCGTCAACGTAACGCCCGTCGGACTACGCTGAATGTTTCAAATCGCCCGACACCCGCAGGCGAAACCAACTCGAGACCAAGATGCGAGGGGACTGTCATGCAACCCGGAGGCGATATGTCGCAACTGCTGGCGCAGGCGCAGCAGATGCAGCAAAAACTGCTCGAAGCCCAGCAGCAGCTGGCCAACTCCGAGGTGCATGGTCAAGCGGGCGGAGGCCTGGTTCAGGTCGTCGTCAAGGGCAGCGGCGAGGTGATCGGCGTGAAGATCGACCCGAAGGTGGTCGACCCCAACGACATCGAAACCCTCCAGGATCTCATCGTCGGTGCGATGGGCGATGCCTCCAAGCAGGTAACCCGAATGGCCCAGGAACGGCTGGGTGCGCTGGCAGGCGGCATGCGTCCGCCCGCCCCACCTGCGCCGCCGGGGCCGCCGCCCCAAGTGCCGGGTGTCTGACCTGCATGTTTGAGGGGCCGGTTCAGGATCTGATCGACGAACTTGGCAAGTTGCCGGGCATCGGACCAAAGAGCGCGCAGCGCATCGCTTTCCATCTGCTGTCGGTGGAACCGCCGGACATCGATCGCCTCACGGCCGTATTGGGCAAGGTCCGCAACGGCGTGCGGTTCTGTGCGGTCTGCGGCAACGTATCCGACGACGAGCGATGCCGGATCTGCGCCGATCCGCGCCGCGACGGCTCGCTAGTCTGCGTCGTCGAGGAGCCCAAGGACATCCAAGCGGTCGAACGCACCCGCGAATTCCGCGGCCGCTACCACGTGTTGGGTGGGGCACTGGATCCGCTGTCGGGGATCGGTCCCGAGCAGCTGCGCATCCGCGAACTGCTCGCCCGCATCGGCGAGCGGGTCGACGACGTCGACATCACCGAGGTGATCATCGCCACCGACCCCAACACCGAAGGCGAAGCGACGGCCACCTACCTGGTACGGATGTTGCGCGACATCCCTGGCCTGACCGTGTCGCGTATCGCTTCCGGGCTGCCGATGGGTGGTGACTTGGAGTTCGCCGACGAATTGACCCTCGGGCGCGCGCTTACCGGCCGCCGCGCCATGGTCTGAGCCGCGCGGCGATCTCCGGACCGGAGTCCCGGTCAGCGGGCCGACAGTCGTTCGCGGCGCAGCAGTTCCACCTCGGGGAGCTCCAGCGGCATCAGCTCGCCCACCGCCTGGGAGAGCAGCAAGTCGGCCAGTTCCGGGTTGCGGGCCAGGCACGGCCCGTGCATGTAGGTCGCCACCACGCTGCCCTGGACGACGCCGTCAAAGCCATCACCCGCGCGGTTGCCGGCCCCCTTGGTGACCGCGGCCAGCGGGCCGGCTGCAGGCCCCAATACCGTGCCGCCGCGGTGGTTCTCGAATCCGGTCAACGGTTGCGTCAATCCGGGCAGCAGCGGCTTGGACACCAGTTCGCCGATGGTCCGATGCTGTTGCGGCGAGGTCGTCGCATCCAGCATCCCGACACCGTCGACCCGCTCTCCCGATGAGGTCTCATACCAGCGGCCGAGGACCTGGACGGCTGCGCAGATCGCCAGCACCGGGGCACCGCGCTCGGCCGCTTTTTGCAAGCCGGGGTACCGGATCAGGTGCCGGGTGGCCAGCCGCTGCGCATAGTCCTCGGCGCCGCCCAGCGTGTACAGGTCCAGCGAGTCGGGCACCGGGTCGGCGAGGGTGATCTCGACGATCTCGGCGGGGATGCCGCGCAGCAGTAGCCGCTGGCGCAACACGACGGCGTTGCCGCCGTCGCCGTAGGTGCCCATCACATCGGGCAGCACCAGCCCGATCCGGACC
Source organism: Mycobacterium vicinigordonae (assembly GCF_013466425.1). Lineage (NCBI taxonomy): Bacteria > Bacillati > Actinomycetota > Actinomycetes > Mycobacteriales > Mycobacteriaceae > Mycobacterium > Mycobacterium vicinigordonae. The sequence goes on along the minus strand of NZ_CP059165.1, from coordinate 5,950,290 downwards.
TTCGAGAAGCCGGTGTTAGCCATGTCGCCCCAATCGGCGGTTCAGCTGCAGGAACGCGGTGTAGTTGGCGACGACCTCCACTCGCCCGGGCGGGCAGGAAGCAATGGCCGCCAGCGTGTCGTGCACCAAGGTGTGCTCGACGCCGGCGTACCCGAGTCGCACCGCCAGGTCGGTGCCGCGTTCGCCGGCGGCCACCACGCGGGTCTCCTCGAAATGCTCAAAGCGGACGTCCCACAACCAGGACAGGTCTTCGCCGTCGGGAACCTGCCCGTTGACCGCGATCACCACACCGTCGGCATGCTTGTCCACCATCGATAGCGCTTCCTGCCAACCGGCCGGATTCTTGGCCAGCAGCATCCGCACCTGGTGCGGACCGACCTGGACCGTGCGGTATCGACCGGCGACCTCGTCGACACCGGCCACCGCCGCGACGGCTTCGACGGGGTCGGCGCCCAGTGCGACGGCGGCCGCTACCGCCTGCGCGGCGTTGCCGCGGTTCACCGCGCCCGGCAGCGCCAGCCGCATTGGCAGCGCCAGCCCGTCGGGCCCGTACAGCTTCCCGCCATCTTCCGGATCGAACCACCAGTGTGGGCTGGGTCGTTTGAAGTCGGCGCCGGTGGAGTACCAGTGCCCCTTTTCCCGCACGATTACTTCGCCGCTGCGCGGGCAGCTGACTGAGTCGTTGGCCCACGAACCGCCGGCGGCCACCCACACCACATTCGGATTGTCGTAGGCGGCTGAGGCCATCAGTACGTCGTCGCAGTTGGCCACCACGATCGCGTCGGGATGTTGGGCCAGGCCGGCGCGCAGCGCGCGTTCGATGACGTTGATCTCACCGACCCGGTCCAATTGGTCGCGGGACAGGTTCAGCAGCACGATGGCCGTCGGATCGAGGGCGTCGGAAACGTGCGGGACGTGCATTTCGTCGACTTCCAGGGCGGCTAACTCGGCCCGCCTGTGTGCGGCCAGCGCGGCCACCAGCCCGGCGTCCATGTTGGCGCCTTCGGCGTTGGTGGCTACTGCACCCAAGGTTCCCAGTGCCGCCGCGGTCATCCGGGTGGTGGTCGACTTGCCGTTGGTGCCGGTGACGATGACGGTGCGCCGGCCCGCGCCCAGCTGACGCAGCACCGAGCGGTCCAGCGTCATCGCCACCAGACCGCCGATCATGGCACCCGCGCCGCGTCCGGTGACCCGCGATGCCCAGCGCGCACTCGCCCCGGCAGCCAGGGCCAGACGTGCGCGCGCGGTGATCACCCGGGCATGTTAACGGCCGACACGACGGGTCAGCGACTCAGCGATGTCGGTCAGACGTGCCATTCTCAAGCCATGAACCGGATGTCCTGGGGCCGGCCCGCACGGGAGCCAGATAGAGGATGGGCCGTCATCGACGTCGAGACCTCGGGCTTTCGCCCAGGTCAGGCCCGGATCCTCAGCATCGCGGCGCTGGGCCTCGACGGCGACGGCCGGGTTGAGCAGTCCGTGGTCAGCCTGCTCAACCCGGGCGTGGACCCGGGTCCCACGCACGTGCATGGCCTGACGGCGGCGATGCTTGAGGACCAGCCGCAGTTCGCCGACATCGTCGACGACGTGATCGAAGTGCTACGCGGCCGCACACTGGTTGCACACAACGTCGGTTTCGACTACTCGTTCCTGGCCGCCGAGGCGGAGATGGCGCAGGCCGAGTTGCCTGTGGACTCCGTCATGTGCACGGTCGAGTTGGCCCGGCGCCTGGACCTCGGCGTCGACAACCTCCGGCTGGAGACGCTGGCCGCGCACTGGGGCGTCACCCAGCAACGCCCGCATGATGCATTCGACGACGCGACGGTGCTGACGAGGGTGCTCGCGTCGGCACTGCAGCGGGCACGCGAGCGGGACATCTGGCTGCCGGTGCACCCGGTAACCCGCAGCCGCTGGCCCAACGGCCGGGTGACGCATGACGAGCTGCGCCCGTTGAAGGCGCTGGCCGCCCGGATGCCCTGCCCGTATCTGAATCCGGGCCGGTACGTTTCGGGCAGGCCGCTGGTCCAGGGCATGCGGGTGGCGCTGGCCACCGAGGTGCGAAGGACCCACGAGGAACTCGTCGAGCGGATGTTGCACGCCGGGCTGGCTTACAGCGACGACGTCGACAACGCGACCTCACTGGTGGTCTGCAACGACGACTCGCCCGAGCAGGGCAAGGGCTACCACGCCCGCCAGCTCGGCGTGCCGGTGGTCTCGGATGCGCAGTTCATGGACGGGGTGGGCTCCGTCGTCGGAGGCCGGAGCATGGAGCAGTTCGCCGACGTTACGCCGGCCGAGGAGCAGTACGTCCTGTTTTGACGTTCTGTGTTGACGTTGCCCAATACGACCAAGTCACAAAACCCTGCATGCCCGGGGTTGCCCCGCCGCGGACGGCTACCGAGAGGCCCGGTTGACTGCCGAGACCACCGCACGCAACGAGGCCGTGGTGATCGACGGCGCGATGCCCACGCCCCACACCGTCTTGCCCCCGACTTCAGCTTCCACGTACGCCGCGGCCTGCGCGTCGTCGCCAGAACTCATCGCGTGCTCGGAGTAGTCCAGCACCGCCACATCGAATCCGACGGCGCTCAGCGCGTCGACGAATGCGGCCAGTGGTCCGTTGCCGGCCCCGCTGACCTCGGTCTCGACACCATCGATTTTCACGGTGGCAGCGATGGTGGTGCGGCCGGTGTCTTCCTCGGCGGCGTCGACGCGCTGCTTGATCCGCTCCAGCGGGCGCACCGGGGCCAGGTACTCCTCGGCGAACGCGTCCCACATCTCCTTGGGGGAGACTTCGCCGCCGTCGCCGTCGGCCATTTTCTGGATGACCTGCGAGAACTCGATCTGCAGCCGACGCGGCAGTGCCAGGCCGTGGTCGGCCTTCATGATGTAGGCCACCCCGCCCTTGCCGGACTGCGAGTTGACCCGGATCACTGCTTCGTAGGTGCGCCCGACGTCCTTGGGGTCGATCGGCAGATACGGCACCTGCCACAGAATGTCCTCGACGTCGGCGTCGGCGGCGTCGGCGTCGATCTTCATCTGGTCCAGGCCCTTGTTGATGGCGTCCTGGTGGCTCCCCGAGAACGCGGTGTAGACCAGATCGCCGCCGTAGGGGTGTCGTTCGGGTACCGGCAGCTGGTTGCAGTACTCCACCGTGCGGCGGATCTCATCGATGTTGGAGAAGTCGATCTGCGGGTCCACGCCGCGGGAGAATAAGTTCAGCCCCAGCGTCACCAGGCAGACGTTGCCGGTGCGTTCACCGTTGCCGAACAGGCAGCCCTCGATGCGGTCGGCACCGGCCTGGTAGCCCAACTCGGCTGCGGCGACGGCAGTTCCGCGGTCGTTATGCGGGTGCAGGCTCAGGATGACCGACTCGCGGTTGGCCAGGTTGCGGCTCATCCACTCGATCGAGTCGGCGTACACGTTGGGCGTGGCCATCTCCACGGTGGCCGGCAGGTTGAAGATGATCGGCCAGTCCGGGGTGGGCTGGATGACCTCGCCGACCGCATTGCACACGTCACGGGCGTACTCCAGCTCGGTGCCGGTGTAGGACTCCGGCGAGTACTCGAAGCGCCACCGGGTGCCCGGGTGCTTGGCGGCCTCTTCGACGCACTTGCGGGCGCCGTCGGTGGCGATCTTCTGCACCGCGGCGCGATCGGCACGGAAGACGACCCGGCGCTGCAGGATTGACGTCGAGTTGTAGAAGTGCACGATCGCCTGCGGCGCGCCGTCGCATGCCTCGAAGGTGCGCTCGATCAGCTCGGGCCGGCACTGGGTCAGCACCTGGATCGTGACGTCGTCGGGGATGGCGCCGTCGGTGATGATGTCGCGGACGAAGTCGTAATCCGTCTGGCTGGCGGACGGGAAGCCGACCTCGATCTCCTTGTAGCCCATCCGTACCAGCAGGTCGAACATACGGCGCTTGCGGGCCGGGCTCATCGGATCGATCAGTGCTTGGTTGCCGTCGCGCAGGTCGACAGCGCACCACAGCGGGGCCGCCTCAATGACGTGGTCGGGCCAGCTGCGGTCGGGCAGCCGGATGGGTTCGACCTCCGCGGCGAATGACCGGTAGCGGTTGAACGGCATCGACGTGCCGCGTTGGGGGTTCCAAGCGGGTTGGCCGGGTCGCGGCGGGCCGGCAGGCTTGATGACAGTGCGGGTTGAAACGTAGGCGTCTGGATTAGTAGTCACGATTTTTGCTCCGGGGTTTTGAGTGAGGAACCTCAGACCGGCGCATCGCCAACACCCGCGACGGGAAGCCGGTCTGGATCAGACCCCGTCGCGGCGTCCGAGGAGGAGCACCCGCTGCACGTCCTGCACTCTACCGCTCTCGGCTGCTCGAACAAAAAGGGCGACGAACGGTCGCCGCTGCCATCGGAAAACCGAGATGCGCCGCAACGTATCCTGTTGTGGACTTGAGGGGGGATATCCGTCCCCGAATCCGAGACAGGAAAAGATCAGTGGCGCTCGTCGTGCAGAAGTACGGCGGATCCTCGGTGTCCGACGCCGACCGGATTCGCCGCGTTGCCGAGCGGATCGTGGAGACCAAGAAGCAGGGCAACGACGTGGTTGTCGTCGTTTCTGCGATGGGAGACACCACCGACGACCTGCTGGAACTCGCGCAGCAGGTATGTCCGGTCCCGCCACCGCGTGAACTCGACATGTTGCTGACCGCGGGCGAGCGCATTTCCAACGCGCTGGTGGCCATGGCGATCGAGTCGCTGGGTGCGCACGCCCGTTCCTTCACCGGTTCGCAAGCCGGCGTGATCACCACCGGCACTCATGGCAACGCCAAGATCATCGAGGTCACCCCGGGCCGGCTGCGGGCCGCGCTGGAAGAGGGATGCATCGTTCTGGTCGCCGGATTCCAGGGCGTCAGCCAGGACACCCGCGACGTCACCACGCTGGGCCGTGGTGGCTCGGACACCACGGCGGTGGCGCTGGCTTCGGCCCTGGGCGCTGACGTCTGCGAGATCTACACCGACGTAGACGGCATCTTCAGCGCCGACCCGCGGATAGTGTCCAACGCCCGCAAGCTGAACACCGTCACATTCGAGGAGATGCTCGAGATGGCGGCCTGCGGCGCCAAAGTCCTGATGCTGCGCTGCGTGGAATACGCCCGCCGCTACAACCTTCCGGTGCACGTCCGGTCGTCTTACTCGGACAAACCAGGCACCGTCGTCGTCGGATCGATCAAGGACATAGCCATGGAAGACCCCATCCTGACCGGTGTTGCGCACGACCGCAGCGAGGCCAAGGTGACCATCGTCGGAATCCCCGACATTCCCGGGTACGCCGCCAAGGTGTTCCGGGCCGTCGCCGATGCCGACGTCAACATCGACATGGTGCTGCAGAACGTCTCTAAGGTCGAGGACGGCAAGACCGACATCACGTTCACCTGCGCGCGCGACAGCGGTCCCACGGCGGTGGCCAAGCTGGATTCGCTCAAGGACGAAATCGGCTTCACTCAGTTGCTCTACGACGACCACATTGGCAAGGTGTCGCTGGTCGGGGCCGGCATGCGCAGCCATCCCGGCGTGACAGCGACGTTTTGTGAAGCACTGGCCCAGGTCGGCGTGAACATCGAGCTGATCTCCACTTCCGAGATCCGCATTTCGGTGCTGTGCCGGGATACGGAATTGGACAAGGCGGTTGTGGCGTTGCACGAGGCGTTCGGTCTTGGCGGCGAGGAGCAAGCCACGGTATATGCGGGGACGGGCAGGTAGATGGGCCGTTCAGCTGGTTTGTCGATAGGTGTGGTTGGTGCCACCGGCCAGGTTGGCCAGGTGATGCGCACGCTGCTCGACGAGCGCGACTTTCCCGCGACATCGGTGCGGTTTTTCGCCTCGGCGCGCTCGCAAGGACGCAAGTTGCCGTTCCGCGGCCAGGAGATTGAGGTTGAGGACGCCGAGACCGCCGACCCGAGCGGCTTGGACATCGCGCTGTTCTCCGCCGGTGGGGCCATGTCGAAGGTGCAGGCACCGAGGTTCGCCGCCGCCGGTGTAACGGTGATCGACAACTCGTCGGCGTGGCGGAAGGACCCCGACGTACCGCTGGTCGTTGCCGAGGTGAATTTCGAGCGGGATGCCGGTCATCGACCCAAAGGCATCATCGCAAACCCGAACTGCACCACCATGGCCGCGATGCCGGTGCTCAAGGTGCTGCACGACGAAGCCGGGTTGACCCGCTTCATCGCGTCCTCCTACCAAGCGGTGTCGGGTAGTGGACTGGCCGGTGTCGAGGAACTCGCCGCCCAGGCACGTGCGGTGATCGACGACGCGGAGGCCCTGGTGCACGACGGCAGGGCCGCCGATTTCCCGGCGCCCCGCAAGTACATCGCGCCCATCGCATTCAATGTGGTGCCGCTGGCCGGGTCTCTGGTGGACGACGGCTCCGGCGAAACCGACGAGGACCAGAAGCTGCGTTCGGAGAGCCGCAAGATCCTGGGCATTCCCGACCTGCTGGTCAGCGGGACCTGCGTGCGGGTCCCGGTGTTCACCGGTCACTCGCTGTCCATCAACGCCGAGTTCGCCCGGCCGATCTCACCGGAGCGGGCCCGCTCGGTGCTCGACGGCGCCCCGGGTGTGAAGCTGGTCGATGTACCCACACCGCTGGCCGCCGCCGGCGTCGACGAATCGCTGGTCGGCCGGATTCGGAGGGACCCCGGGGTGCCCGACGGGCGTGGCCTGGCGCTGTTCATCTCTGGGGACAACCTGCGTAAGGGCGCCGCGCTGAACACGATTCAGATTGCGGAGTTGTTGGCTGCGCAGCTCGGCTGAGTCGCGCTCGAACCGGTGTGATCCGCACCGGAGGTGTACTGGAGTCGAGGTCTGCGGGGCTTGTTGCCCCGTGGGTTATCCGCTCGGCGCAGCGCAAGCGGCATTTTGGACGCAGCAACGGGGTGCGATCGCTCATAGCTGCTACATAAGTTCTCCATAGCGATCCCTACTGGTTGCCCCGCCATCATCTGTGTCATGAGCGAAATTTCCGACACCCCAACCACGCGGACCTCTACCGCGGTACGAACACCCCCGGCAACCGAGGTGCACGAGCACAGGACCCCAAAGGTCTTCAAGGCCGCTGCCTGGGTCGCCATTGTCGCCGGGATCGTCTTCATCGTCTCGGTCATCTTCTTCACCGGTTTCCGGCTGGGATTGATGAGCGGGCACGGCGGCGGGCATCACGGTCATCACCACAAGCACGCGATGATGCATCACGGCGGATTCCCCGGGGGCGGTTTCCGCGGTGGCGGCAGCCCCGCGGTGGCCCCGGGCGGCGGTACCGGCGGCCCGGGCGGGCCGGCCCAGGTGCCGTCCTCGGTCGCGCCGTCGGTCACGCCGGCCCCGACCCCCGGCCGCTAACCAGTCCTGCAACCAATAGCCCGGCGCTCATTTGAGCGCCGGGCTATATCAATTCATGGCAACTTTGCGGCAGCAGCCCTTTACCCCGCCGCAGCCCTGAGCGATCCTCGAAGACATGAGTGATGCACCACCACCCCCGGCCCCGCCTGTTTCGACCGAACCCGCGCCGCCACCCCGGCGTGAAAAGCCGCCCCGGCTCTACGCGGTCGCGGCGTGGGTGGTGATCGTCGCCGGCGTCATCTTCATCGCGTCGACCCTGTTCATGGTGGGCGCCGCGGTGCTGTGGGGCGGAAGCTGCCACCACCACCGGCATCACCACCACGGTTACTTCGCGCCCGAGGGCCCCGGCGGGCCCGGCTATCCGTACCGGTTCCCAGGCCCGCCACCTCCCGGCATGGGTCCGGGATTCCCGGGCGGCGGACCGGGTGGCTTCCCTAGCTCAGGACCCGCGCAGTCGCCGACCTCCGTCCCGAGCGCACCCTCAACGGCCCCCGGGCGCTGACTGGCGTCGATCGGTCCTCGTTTCGGCGACCGGTGGTGGGGTAATCCCTGAGTTCGGCCGGGTTCGGCGAACTGGCGCGCGCCTATCGTCAAACACCGTGCTGCACGGGACCTTCCGTTAACAGCCCAGTTAAAGGAGGCAGCGAAATGACGGAGCGCTACACCACCACCGATGCGGGCACTCCCGCTCCCAGCGACGAACAGTCATTGACTATCGGCCCCGACGGCCCGATTCTGCTGCAGGACCACTACCTGATCGAGCAGATGGCGCAGTTCAACCGGGAACGCATTCCCGAGCGTCAGCCACACGCGAAGGGCGGCGGTGCATTCGGTCATTTCGAGGTGACCAACGACGTCAGCCAGTACACCCGGGCCGCGGTCTTCCAGCCGGGCACCAAGACCGAGATGCTCGCCAGGTTCTCGACGGTGGCCGGTGAGCGGGGCAGCCCAGACACCTGGCGCGACCCGCGTGGCTTCGCGCTGAAGTTCTACACCAGCGAGGGCAACTTCGACATGGTGGGTAACAACACGCCGGTGTTCTTCATGCGTGACCCGATGAAGTTCCAGCACTTCATCCGGTCGCAGAAGCGCCTTCAGGCCAGCAACGTGCGCGACCACAACATGCAGTGGGATTTTTGGACCCTGGTTCCTGAGTCGGCGCATCAGGTCACCTGGTTGATGGGCGATCGCGGTATCCCCAAGAATTGGCGCCACATGAACGGCTACAGCAGCCACACCTACAGTTGGATCAACGCCAACGACGAGATCGTCTGGGTGAAGTACCACTTCATCAGCGATCAGGGCGTTGACTTCCTGACCCAGGACGAAGCCGACCGGCTGGCTGGTGAGGATGGCGACTACCACCAGCGTGACCTGTACGAGTCGATCGAGCGCGGCGACTACCCGTCCTGGACCCTCAAAGTCCAGATCATGCCGTTCGAGGACGCCAAGACCTATCGGTTCAACCCGTTCGACCTCACCAAGGTGTGGCCGCACGGTGATTATCCACTGATCGACGTCGGCAAGATGACGTTGAATCGCAACGTCACCGACTACCACACCGAAATCGAGCAGGCCGCCTTCGAACCCAACAACATCGTTCCCGGTACCGGGTTGAGCCCGGACAAGATGCTGCTGGCCCGCGGGTTCTCCTACGCTGATGCACATCGCGCCCGCCTCGGGACCAACTACAAGCACATCCCGGTCAACACGCCGAAGGTGGAGGTCAACAGCTACTCCAAGGACGGCGCGATGCGGATGAAGAACGTATCGGACCCGGTGTATGCGCCGAATTCCTTCGGTGGGCCGCACGCCGACCCGCGCCGGGCCGCCGAGGTGCGCTGGTTTGCCGACGGCGAAATGGTCCGCTCGGCGTACACGCTGCGTGCCGAGGATGACGACTGGGGACAGGCAGGCACGTTGGTGCGTGAAGTTCTCGACGACGACGCCAGGGATCGGTTGGCTAACAACATCATCGGTCACGTTTCCAAGGGCGTGAAGGAGCCGGTGCTGTCGCGGGTGTTCGAGTACTGGCGCAACGTCGACTCCGATCTCGGGAAGAAGGTCGAGGAAGGGGTGCGGGCGAACCTCGGCTGATCTGCTGGGCCACACCGGGCCACTAGGAGGTCCGGAAATTGGGTACTTGTCTACCCCGTGCCTCCAAACCGTACGGGAATATGTCGGCCCCATCTGCAAGATTTAGTGATGGTGGTTATCGTTCCGATAGCTGCGCGCCCAGCTGCCCCGGAGGGAGCGTGACATGACACGCATCGCCACCACCAACCCCGCAGCCGTAGCGTCGCAGCTGGAGCTGATAGACACCGAGCTGACCGGCTCGGCGGCCGCCGCCCGCCACATTGCAGAAGGTTGCTTGGTCGACGGCCCACTGGGCAAGGTCGGTCTAGAGGTCGAGGCGCACTGTTTCGACCCGGGCCATCCGCACCGCCGGCCAGGATGGGACGAGATCGCCGACGTCCTCAAGTGGTTGCGGCAGCTGCCGGGCGGCAGCGCAGTAACGGTGGAACCCGGTGGTGCCGTGGAACTTTCAGGCCCGCCCGCCGACGGCGTGCTGTCGGCCATCGAGGCGATGCGCACCGATCAGGCGGTGCTGGGCTCCGCGTTCGCCGACGCCGGGCTTGGGCTGGTGTTCCTCGGCGCCGACCCGCTTCGGGCGCCCGCGCGGATCAACCCGGGCGCCCGCTACCGCGCGATGGAGCAGTTCTTCGCGGCCAGCCACAGCGGCGCGGCGGGCGCCGCGATGATGACTTCGACCGCGTCGATCCAGGTCAATCTCGACGCGGGTCCGCAGGCAGGATGGGCCGCGCGGGTGCGGCTGGCCCACGCGCTGGGGCCGACGATGATCGCGATCGCCGCCAACTCACCGATGCTCAGTGGCGAGTTTTCCGGATGGCAGTCCACCCGTCAGTGGGTGTGGGGTCAGATGGATTCCGCGCGGTGCGGGCCCATCCTGGCCGTCAGCGGCGACGATCCCGCTACCGACTGGGCTCGGTATGCGCTCAAGGCTCCCGTGATGATGGTGCACGCCCCCGACGCCGTGCCGGTCACGCATTACGTCGCCTTCACGGATTGGGTGGACGGTCTGGTGCTGCTCGGGGACCGTCGTCCCACCGTCGCTGACCTCGAATACCACCTGACCACCCTATTTCCGCCGGTCCGGCCGCGGCAGTGGCTGGAAATCCGCTACCTGGACAGCGTTCCCGAGACGATCTGGCCGGCGTTGGTGTTCATGCTGACCACCCTGCTCGACGACCCGTTCGCCGCTGACCTGGCGGCCGAAGCCGTCGAACCGGTCGCGACGGCTTGGGACATCGCGGCCCGGCTCGGGCTGCGGGATCGGCGGCTGTGGACCGCCGCCAACCGGTGCGTGGGCATCGCGGCCGAGCGGGCGCCGGCGTCGCTGGCCGACGGGATGCGGCAACTAATCCGCAACGTCGAAACCGGACGCAGCCCGGCGGACGACTTCGCCGACCAAGTGGTCGAGCACGGCATCGCCGCCACGGTCGCACGGGTAGCGGCAGGGGAGCCGTGACCGCACGGGAACGGCTTGCCGGCGAGCTGGAGCGGGCGCGCGACCGCACGCTGCGGTTGGTCGACTTCGACGACGACGAACTCCGGCGGCAGTACGACCCGCTGATGAGCCCTCTGGTGTGGGACCTGGCGCACATCGGCCAGCAAGAAGAGCTGTGGCTGCTGCGCGGCGGCAGCCTGGATCGGCCGGGGCTGTTGCCGCCGCGGGTGGAGGAGCTTTACGACGCGTTCGTGCATTCCCGCGCCAGCCGCGTGCAGCTGCCGCTGCTGTCTCCGACGGAGGCCAGGACGTACTGCCGCACGGTGCGTTCGGCCGCACTTGACGCCTTGGGCACGCTGCCGGCCGACGCCGACGACTTCCAGTTCGGCCTGGTCGTCAGCCACGAGAACCAGCACGTCGAAACCATGCTGCAGGCATTGAATCTGCGCACTGGAGCGCCGCTGCTGCGGGACGCCGCAACGCTGCCAGCGGGCCGCGCAGGTGTGGCGGGGACGGCCGTGTTGGTGCCCGGTGGCCCGTTCGTCCTGGGCGTTGACGCCGCCGACGAGCCGTACTCGCTGGACAACGAACGCCCGGCGCACGTGGTCGATGTTCCGGCCTTCCGGATCGGCCGAGTGCCGGTCACCAACGGCGAGTGGCGCCAATTCGTCGACGATGGCGGTTACGCGCAACCGCGCTGGTGGACCAGCCGCGGCTGGCAGCACCGGGAGCGGGCAGGCCTGACGGCGCCCCAGTTCTGGAACGCCGGCACCCGCACCCGGTTCGGCCAGGTCGAGGACATTCCCGCCGACGAACCGGTACAGCACGTCAGCTATTTCGAGGCACAGGCCTTCGCGTCGTGGGCCGGCGCCCGGCTGCCCACCGAGATCGAATGGGAGAAGGCGTGCGCCTGGGATCCGGCGACGGGTTCCCGCCGTCGCTACCCCTGGGGCGCCGAGGCGCCGTCCGCCAACCACGCCAACCTGGGCGGTGCGGCTTTGGGCCCGGCTCCGGTCGGCGCGTACCCGTCCGGGGCTTCGGCGTACGGCGCCGAGCAGATGCTGGGCGACGTCTGGGAATGGACCAGCTCGCCGTTGCGGCCGTGGCCCGGATTCGTGCCGATGATCTACGAGCGCTACTCTCAGCCATTTTTCGGCGGTGATTACCGGGTGCTGCGCGGGGGATCCTGGGCGGTGGAGTCGGCTATCCTGCGGCCCAGCTTCCGCAACTGGGACCACCCGTACCGTCGCCAAATTTTCTCCGGCGTGCGCCTTGCGTGGTCGGTCTGATGTGCCGGCACCTGGGCTGGCTCGGCGCTCCAGTCGCCATTTCCTCGCTGGTGCTCGATCCGCCGCAGGGTCTGCGGGTGCAGGCGTACGCGCCGCGCCGACAGAAACACGGCCTGATGAATGCGGACGGTTGGGGCGTGGGCTTCTTCGATTCGTTGTCGCAAGGCGGTACACCACGCCGGTGGCGCAGCGCGGCGCCACTGTGGGGGGACAGCTCGTTCGCCTCGATTGCTCCTGCGCTGCACACTCATTGCATGGTGGCGGCGGTGCGGTCCGCGACGGTCGGGATGCCGCTCGAGGCCACCGCGACCGCGCCGTTCACCGACGGGCGATGGCTGATGTCGCACAACGGTGTCGTCGACCGTGCCGTGCTGCCACTGACCGTCCAAGCCGAATCGGTATGTGATAGTGCGGTTCTGGCCGCGACGATCTTCGCCAACGGGCTGGACGCCCTGGGCGAGACCATCACGGCGATCGGTGCCGCCGACCCGGGGGCTAGGCTGAACATCTTGGCGGCCAACGGTTCTCGGCTGCTCGCCACCACGTGGGGCGATACCTTGTACAGTCTGCGCCGCGACGACGGCGTGGTACTGGCCAGCGAGCCCTACGACGACGATCCCGCCTGGGAAGATGTCCCCGATCGCCACCTGGTGCAAGTCGACGGTGGCGGCGTGACGGTGAGTCCGCTGGACCACAAGCCGAAAGGATCCCGATGACGCTGACACTGTCGAATCACCTTGCCGAAGACGCCGCCCTGCGCGCGCTACGGCGGGATGTGTTCGTCGGACTGCAGCAGACACCGAAATCGTTGCCGCCCAAATGGTTCTACGACGACACTGGCAGCGAGCTGTTCGATCAGATCACCCGGCTGCCGGAGTATTATCCGACGCGCACCGAGGCCGCCATTCTGCGCGCCCGCGCCGCCGAGATCGCGACCGCCAGCCAGGCCGACACGCTGGTGGAGTTGGGCAGCGGTACCTCGGAGAAGACCCGGATGCTGCTCGATGCGCTGCGTGAGCGCGGGGTGTTGCGCGGGTTCGTGCCGTTCGATGTCGACGCCGGAGTCTTGTCCGCGGCCGCTGGTGCCATTCAGCGCGAATACGGAGGCATCGAGATCAAAGCTGTCTGCGGCGATTTCGAGGAACACCTGACCGAGATCCCCGACGGCGGCCGCCGGCTGTTTGTGTTCCTGGGCTCCACGATCGGCAACCTGACTCCCGGCCCGCGCGCGGAGTTTCTGGCGACCTTATCGGACGTGATGCGGCCTGCAGACAGCCTGTTGCTGGGCACCGACCTGGTCAAGGACGCCGAACGGTTGGTCCGGGCGTATGACGACGCCGCCGGTGTGACCGCACGGTTCAACCGCAATGTGCTGGCGGTGATCAACCGGCAACTCGACGGCGATTTCGATGTCGACGCCTACCAGCACGTGGCCCGGTGGAACGCCGAACAGGAACGCATCGAGATGTGGCTGCGGTCCGTTCGCCGGCAGCGGGTGCGGGTCGCGGCGCTGGATCTGACCGTTGACTTCGACCGGGGCGAGGAGATGCTGACCGAGGTGTCGTGCAAGTTTCGTCCGGATGCGGTTCGCGCCGAATTGGCAGCAGTCGGCCTGCAAGCCACCCGGTGGTGGACCGATGCCGCAGGGGACTTCGGTTTGTCGTTGGCCACCAAATGAGCGGCGGCGGAAATGGTTGAACCGCTGGCTGAGAGGTGGCGGGCGGCCCGCCCACCGTTCGCGGGTCTGCACCTGGACAACGCGGCCTGCTCGCGGCAGAGCTTCACCGCACTGGACGCGGCCGCCCGGCATGCCGTGCACGAGGCTGAGGTTGGCGGCTACGTGGCGGCCGAGGCGGCCACGCCGGTGCTGGATGCGGGCTGTGCCGCGGTCGCGTCGCTGTGCGGCCTTCCGGAGGCCACTGTGGTTTTCACCACCGGTTCGCTAGACGCACTGGATCTGTTGCTGGGCAGTTGGCCCACGGCAAAGCGCACGTTGGCCTGCTTGCCCGGCGAGTACGGCCCGAACCTGGCCGTGATGGAGGCGCATGGGTTCGAGGTGCGGCGGCTGCCGACACTCGGCGACGGCCGGCTGGCGCTCGACGACGCCGCGTTGGAGCTCGAGGAGAACCCGCCCGACCTGCTGCACCTCACCCCGGTGGCGAGTCACCGTGGCATCGTGCAGCCACTGGCGATGGTGGCCAGGTTGTGCCGGGAGCTAGGGGTGCCGCTCGTGGTGGACGCCGCTCAGGCCTTGGGGCAAATCGATTGCGCGGTGGGCGCCGATGTCACTTATTCGTCGTCGCGCAAGTGGCTCGCCGGGCCGCGCGGGGTGGGGGTGTTGGTCGGGCGGCCCGAGCTGCTGGCGGGGTTGACCCCGCGCCTGCCATTGCCTTTCGGCTTCGGTGAAGCGAATGTTGCTGCGCGGGTGGGGTTTTCGGTGGCAGTTGGTGAATATCTTTCGTGCGAACCGGAACAGGTGCGTGCTCGGCTGGCCGAGTTGGGTGCGATAGCGCGCGGGCTGCTCGCCGACGTGCCGGGTTGGGCGGTGGTCGAGGAGGTCGAGGAGCCCAGCGCAATCACCACATTGGCGCCACTGGACGGCGCCGATCCCGAGGTGGTGCGGTCCTGGTTGTTTGCTGAGCGCGGCATCCTCACCACCTTCGCAGGGATACCGCGGGCGCCGCTGGAGCTGACGGCACCGGTGCTGCGTATCTCACCCCACGTCGACACCACCGCTGATGAGCTGGAGATGTTCGCCGAAGCGCTTATCGAAGCCACGGCGGCGACCGCTGCTCAAAATTGACGAGACCGTCACGCGGCCCGGAGTAGCTGTTCCGCGCAAGAAGTCGTGAAAACACCTCACTGGTTTTGGTGCATATTGCGCGTGTGTGGAGTAACTTCTCGCTCGGTACGGATTGGAGTCAACGGGTGGACACCTCCCGCTCCTGCTCCAAATCGCTTTGCCGGAACTCGGTGGAAGGTGCTCGATGAACTTTTCAATATTGCCACCCGAGATCAATTCGCTGCGCCTATTCACCGGCGCGGGACCAGGTCCGCTGTTGGAGGCAGCCTCCGCATGGGACGGCCTTGCCGTCGAATTAGCCACGGCCGCAGAATCTTTCACTTCGGTGACATCCGGGTTGACTGGTCAGGCCTGGCAGGGCCCGGCGTCTGTAGCGATGGCGTCGGCGGCGCTACCGTACGCGGGGTGGTTGAGCGAAGCGGCCACGCAGGCGTCCGGCGCGGCAGCGCAGGCCAAAGCGGTGGTCAGTGTCTTCGAGTCGGCGGTGGCCGCGACCGTGCATCCGCTGGCCGTGGCGGCGAATCGCTCGGGTTTCGTGCAGCTCGTAATGTCCAACCTGTTCGGGCAGAACGCACCGGCGATTGCTGCGGCAGAGGCCGTGTACGAGTCGATGTGGGCGCAGGATGTGGCCGCGATGTTCGGCTACCACGCCGGTGCGTCGGCGGCCGTAGCCGCGTTGACGGAATTCACCATGCCACTCCAGGGATTGCTAGGGGGTATCACCACTCAACTGTCCAGCGTGTCGAGTGCGGCCGCAGCCTCACCGACACTTCAGCTCACGCTGGGCCTGGCGAATGTCGGTGCGAACAACTTCGGGTTCGGCAACGTCGGTAACGGCAATATCGGCAACGGAAACCTCGGCCAGTTTAACTTCGGTACCGCCAATCTGGGCGGCTGGAATATCGGTGCCGGCAACCTGGGCACGTCTAATATCGGGTTTGGAAACATCGGTCTCGGCAACAAGGGTCTTGGCAACAATGGTAACTTCAACATCGGCTTCGGACTTACCGGTAATAATCTGGTAGGACTGGGTAATGCTTACTATGATATGGCATCCGGCCAGTTCCATTTCAACGGCCTGAACTCCGGTAGCGGCAATATTGGCTTCGGCAACTCCGGCACCAATAACATCGGCTTCTTCAACTCCGGAAACGGAAACTACGGCCTTTTCAACTCAGGAAGCTTCAACACTGGTATCGGAAACTCCGGGATAGCCAACACCGGATTCCTTAATCCCGGGTTTGTAAACTCCGGTGCGTTCAACACAGGTATCGCCAACACCGGTACTTACAACGCCGGAAATTACAACACTGGCGACTTCAATCCCGGTTCCTACAACACGGGTAGCTTCAACATCGGCAACACCAATACCGGTTACTCCAACTGGGGCAATTACAACACTGGTGCGCTCAACACCGGCAATATGAACAACGGGATCGGCTGGACTGGAGACCGGCAAGGCGGAGTCGTCTTCGCGATCACCACGCCCGATATCCAACTCCCTCCGGTCGACATCTCCGCCATCTTGGTGGGTGCATTCAACACGCCGCAGATCGTGATTCCGCCGATCACCATTCCCGCGTACACGACGCCGGCGAACATCAATGTTTTCCCGTTCGACCTACCTGCCATCAACATTCCGCCGATCAATATCGGAGCGTTTGCGTCGCCGAGTGTCCTAGTGGGCGCCTTTGCCTTGCCACAGATCACTATTCCGCCGATCGACATCGGCGAATTCGCCTCGCCCGTAACTGCACTAGTGGGAGCGTTCAGCACGCCGCAGATCACCATCCCGCAGATCACCATTCCGGCCTACACGACGCCCGCCAACGTCAACATCGGTGCTTTCGGGCTGCCGTCGATCGGTATTCCGTCGATCGACATTCCCGCCTACACCACTCCGGCGGGCGTCAATATCGGTAACTTCAGCCTGCCTTCGATCGGTATTCCATCGATCACGATCCCTGCCTACACCTCGCCATCCGGAGTTCACGTGGGTGGCTTTAACCTGCCATCGATCACAACGCCGAATATTGCGGTCCCGGGTATACAACTACCCCAGATCATTATACCGCCACTTCAATCTCCACTGATCACGATTACTGGGTGGAGCTTGCCGACGGTAACCGTTCCGCAGATCAATCTTCCCGCAGTGACAATCAATCCTTTCATCAACATCGCGGGTGGCGGTCAGACACTGATTAGCCTCGTCACCGGAAATCTCGTGGCCCCGAATTATGACATCAAGCTCCAATCATTCAATATCCCGATATCCCTGGGCCTCAGTTCGGGTAGCTTTATCGGCGCGTTCACCTTCCCGAGCATCACTATTGGCGCGATGACCCTACCGACCATCAATATCAGTAATAACGGTGGCGACTACATAATCCCGTCCATTGGGCTGTCCGGGTTCAATATCCCGTCGATCACGATCGATCCCATAAGTGTGAGCGGCTTCGACCTGCCCACTATCGGCTGGCCGCAGTTCACGACACCGGCATTGACGATCCCGCCGATCGAGCTGGGCAGCTTCGACCTGCCGCAGGTCGGTTGGCCCGCGTTCTCCACACCGGCATTGACGATCCCGCCGATCGAGCTGGGCAGCTTCGACCTGCCGCAGATCAGTTGGCCAGAGTTCCAAACACCGGCGTTGACCATCCCATCGATCGGGATCGGCCAGTTCCTGCTTCCGCAGTTCACCTCGTCGGCGTTCTCACTGCCGCAGGTGGGAATTCCGCCGATTTCACTCGGCGCATTCGACTTGCCGCTGATCAATTCGGATGCGTTCAGCCTGCCAGCAATCGCGATCCCACCCATTCACATCGGCCAGTTCACATTGCCGCAGATCAGCTGGCCCGAGTTCCAGACGCCGCCATTGGTCATCCCGCCCCTGGGGATCGGAGCCTTCAACCTGCCCGACATCTACATTCCCAGCATCCATCTACCGAGCCAGAAGCTCTTCGAATTCCAGATCCCCCCGACGCCGGGCTTCGGCAACACCACCGACGACATCTTCACCACGTCAGGCTTCTTCAACACCGGTGGGGGTAACAGCTCGGGCTTCTTCAACAACGGTACGGGTGTCTCGGGCTTCTGGAGCGGCAACCCGTTGGGGCTCCTCGGCGCATCGGGCTACAACGTCTTCGGCGAAGGATCCTCGGGTATCGGGGTTCTGGGCAGCGCTGTCTCGGGAATCAACAACATCGGGACGCTGCCGGCCAACGTAAGCAGCTTCGTGTCAGGCCTGCAGAACATTGGTTCCCACCTCGCCGGGATCCTCCTGCAGAACTACTGAGTCGAGAAGGCGAACTTTCAATCCGCTTTGTGGGCCGTCAACAGGTAGGCGGGCATCATGACCCTGTCCTTTTCGTCCCGCGGGTGCGGCCACGCTGGAGCGTCCGGCAGCTCGGGCATGTTGGCGTGGATGAACGCCGGCCGGATCTCATCGATCTCCCAGTATTGGCTGACCGCACTGCGCAATTCGTCTTCGTCGACCTCGTTGGGCTTCGTCTCCAGTTCGGCAGGGAAGGCGCCCTTGGCGAACACTAGCACGTAAAACGCGGCCCCCGGCGCGGCCGCCCGGTGCACCGAACTTAGGTACCCGTCCCGGCCCTCGACCGGAAGCGAGTGAAACAGCGTGCTGTCGATCACGGTGGAGAATCGTCCGTCGTGTCCGCCGAACGAGGTGATGTCGGCCTGTTCGAAAGTGGCGGTTGTCAGTCCGCGTTCCCGTGCGGCCTCGGTGGCCGCCGCGACGGCCGTCGGGGTGAGGTCGACGCCGTGCACGGTGTAGCCGTGGGCGGCCAGCGTCAGCGAGAGTTCCGCGTACCCGCAGCCAGCGTCCAGCACGTCACTGCGGATCTTGTCGTCGGCGATCAACGCGGCCAGTTCCGGCTGAGGTTCGCCGATGTTCCATGGCGGCGGGCCCTCGAAGGCGCCCTGTTGCTTATATGCGTCGTCCCAATCCATTACCTCAGACATGACTCCCAACGTACGCCCGTCGCATACCCAGACCAATGTCGAGCGGTCCGGCAATACTGTCAAGCTGACTTGTGACGAATTCAGCTGAGCCGATGCGTATCCCAAGTGTGTACCGGCTCGTTGGCGTGCATGTGCTCGCAGTAGCGGCGCAGCATCTCGGCGAGCGCCCGCGGCCGGGTCATCCCGCTGTCTTCGAGTGCGCCGACGGTCAAGACCTGCCAGCTCGCGCCGTTACGTCCGGCCTTAGCCCGGCCCTCGATCACGCCGAGGAAGTGCTCACGCACCTCAGTGTCGACGCCCCACCGCCGTAGCCCTTCATGAGCCATCGGCAGCAGAGTGTCGAGCACGAGTTGTCGTGCGCCGACTTCGCCGAGGCCCGGCCACTGCAGCCTTGCCTCGATGCCATGCCGAGCGGCCTTCAGGAAATTATGCTGTGCCGCAGCAAAATTCAGCTCTGACCAGACCCGCTGCCGGTCTTCTGACATGGTCCGAAGCGCGCCGTAGAAGAACGCTGAATTCGCAAGCATGTCTATGACACTCGGGCCGGCCGGCAGGACTCGATTCTCCAGCCGCAGATGCGGACGACCCTGCACGACGTCGTACACCGGCCGGTTCCACCGGTAGACGGTGCCGTTGTGTAACCGCAACTCGGACAGTTGCGGACACCGCCCAGCGGCGAGTTCGGCGACCGGGTCCTCATCGGACAATTCCGGTAGCAACGATGGGAAGTAGCGGATGTTCTCCTGGTAGAGATCGGTGACGGAGGTGATCCAACGTTCGCCGAACCACACCCGGGGTCGCGCGCCCTGGGTTTTCAGCTCTTGGGGCCGGGTGTCGGTGGACTGAGTGAACAGTTCGATGCGCGTTTCCGCCCAGAGTCGGTGGCCGAAAAAGTAGGGGGAGTTGGCACCCAGCGCCAGCTGGGGACCGGCCAGAACCTGTGCGGCATTCCAGTTTGCGGCGAAGTCGTCTGGGGCTACCTGTAGATGCAATTGCATACTGGTACAAGCGGATTCCGGTGCGATGGAGGCGGCCTTCCAGCTCAGCGGTTCCGGGCCGGAAATATCGATCGGGATGTCTTCGCCGCGGGCGTCGAAGATCGAATCGTTGAGGGCCGTGTAGCGCGTCGACTCACTCATCCAATTGTCATGCAGATGTTCAGCCATCAGCGTGGGCAGTATGCCGATCATCACGATGTGCGAGCCGCGTGCGTTGGCCTTTATCTCCGCGTCGTTGAGGCTGGACCGGACCTCGGCTTCCAGTTCCAGTCCGGTGTGCCCGCGCAGCATGCGGGGCGGCACGTTGAATTCGATGTTGTAAGCGCCTAATTCGCTCTGGTAGGCGGGGTCAGAGATCGCATCCAGCACGACTCGGTTCGACATCGCCGGCTGGTAGTCTGCGTCCACCAAGTTGCATTCGATCTCCATGCCGGTGAGCGGCTGCTCGAAATCGAAGGGTGTCCGGGCGAGCATTGTCTCGAAGACATCCAGACACAGTTGCACCTTGCGTCGGTATGCCCGTCGTTGCTGCCGGTCATACGTGACGTGTTTGACTTCGTCACCCACATCGCCGATGCAACAGGTTTACCAGGCGCTGCGCAACCGGCCCGGCTTAGCGGCGGCGACCGCGATCTGGGGCAGCGGGCGACGCGAGCTGTGAAAGACTCGTCCGCCCCGCAGTGAGACGTCGATCCCGGGGTCCGCGTGCTGCGCCAGCGCCAGCAGCGCCGACGGGCTGTAGGACCGTAGCGAGCTGATCACGCCGTCATGCGACCAAGGGAACATCATCCACGGCATGACGAGCGCCAACCTGACCAGGTGTAGCGGCGGCGCCGCCCGAGGCAGATCGACGATGACCAATTTTCGCGCGACGCGGGTCCCTTCGGCGAATACTTTCGACGCCGCCGTCGGGGGCAGGTGGTGTAGGGACAGCGAGAAAACCGCGAGGTCGTAGCTGTCGTCCGGCAAGTCGATGGCGGTGGCATCCATGGCGCAGACGGTGGCCCGCGGATGCGAGCCCAGGTCGCCGGCGCCGATCGACGCCACCAGAGAGGTATCGATATCGGTGATGGTCAGTTGCGCATTGGCGTGCATTGCCAGCAACGTTCGCGACAATCCACCGTGGCCGGCGCCGAGTTCGAGGATCCGGGGTGCCGGGACAGCGGGGATTTCGTCGAGTACGACGCGAGCGATTGTGTTGTGGAAACCGAACAGTCTGCCCATTCGGTCCAGGGACCGGATCGCCGCACGCTTCCTGCGTTCGACATCGGCGCGGTCGATGTACTCCAGCCGGTCGGTCTCGAGCCAGCGGTCTAGCCGCGACGCGCCGGGTCCCCCGCGTGGCATCCGCTCGATGTCAATGGCCACATGAGCAATCATGGACGATTGCACATAGTGTCCGCCGCCAGCCCCTAGGAGACCTTCGTTGGCCGAGTCCTCAGACTTCATCGCAGCCATCGACCAGGGCACCACCAGCACTCGGTGCATGATCTTTGATCACGGCGGCGCCGAGGTGGCCCGTCACCAACTCGAACACGACCAGATCCTGCCCCGTGCGGGCTGGGTGGAGCACAACCCGGTGGAAATCTGGGAGCGCACTGTCTCGGCGTTGATGACGGCGTTGAACTCGTCCAATATCGCTGCGAAAGACATTGCCGCACTGGGTATCACCAATCAGCGTGAGACGACGTTGGTCTGGAACCGTAAGACCGGCCGGCCGTACTACAACGCGATTGTCTGGCAGGACACCCGCACCGACCGCATCGCTACGGCGCTGGACCGTGATGGGCGTGGCGACGTGATCCGCCGCAAGGCGGGTCTGCCGCCGGCGACCTATTTCTCGGCCGGAAAGTTGCAGTGGATCTTGGAGAACATCGACGGGGTGCGCGAGGCCGCGCAGCGTGGCGAGGCGTTGTTTGGTACTGCCGACAGCTGGCTGCTGTGGAATTTGACCGGCGGTCCGCGAGGGGGCGTGCATGCCACCGATGTGACTAACGCGAGCAGAACCATGCTGATGAACCTGGAGACGCTGGATTGGGACGACGAGCTGCTGTCCCTGTTCGACATCCCGCGGGAGATGCTGCCGAAGATCGAAGCTTCCTCGCCGTTGGAACCGTTCGGTGTCACCGCGGAAGCCGGTCCCATCGGTGGCGAGGTGCCGATCGCGGGGGTGCTGGGCGACCAGCACGCCGCGATGGTGGGTCAGGTGTGCCTGGATTCCGGCGAGGCCAAAAACACCTATGGCACCGGCAATTTCCTTTTGTTGAACACTGGCGAAACCATTGTGCGCTCCGAGAACGGGCTGTTGACCACGGTCTGCTATCAGTTCGGTGGTGCCAAACCCGTGTACGCACTCGAGGGTTCGATTGCGGTAACGGGATCGGCGGTGCAGTGGCTTCGTGACCAGCTCGGCATTATCAGCGGGGCCGCGCAGAGCGAGTCGCTGGCGCGACAGGTCGCGGACAACGGTGGGGTGTATTTCGTCCCGGCGTTCTCCGGGCTGTTCGCCCCGTATTGGCGCTCCGACGCGCGCGGCGCGATCGTCGGGTTGTCGCGGTTCAACACCAACGCGCACCTTGCCCGCGCGACATTGGAGGCGATCTGCTACCAGAGCCGCGACGTGGTGGACGCGATGGCGGCTGATTCCGGTGTGCGCCTTGAGATCTTGAAGGTAGACGGCGGTATCACGGCCAACGCCTTGTGCATGCAGATCCAGTCCGACGTGTTAGGGGTGGACGTTGTGCGCCCGGTGGTCGCGGAGACCACCGCGTTGGGTGCTGCCTACGCGGCGGGCCTTGCGGTCGGCTTCTGGAGTGGTCCCGACGAGCTGCGCGCCAACTGGCAGGAGGACCGGCGCTGGACGCCGACTTGGGACGACGACCAACGCGCGCAGGGTTATGCGGGCTGGCGGAAGGCGGTGCAGCGGACCCTGGACTGGGTTGACGTGTCTTGAGCTCGTCTTCGTCCAGGGCCCGCTGCCGGGTTGTCGGATCTCAGTCTTCGCCGAGGATGCCGTAAATCTCGCGGCGCGCATTGTTGAGCACGTCGACGATGCGCTGCTGTTGCTCAGTGCTTGCCGCCTGGGCTGACTGCCCGACGGCGCCAAACAGCTGGCGCGCAGCGGTGCGGAGGTTGATGTGCGCCGGGTCCACGCCTTCGGCGATCTCGTCCCATGGCGGTGTCTCGACCTTTTCCGCGGCGTTGCGGCCTTCGTCGGTCAGCTCGAATAGCTTCTTGCTGCCGTCGGTTTCATTTGCGGTGATCAATCCTTCGTCGTCGAGCAGTTGCAGCGTTGGGTACACCGAGCCCGGGCTGGGCTTCCAGATTCCGTTGCTGCGCTCGGCGATTTGCTGGATCATCTCGTAGCCGTGCATGGGCCGCTCGGCGAGCAGCACCAGGATGGCCGCGCGGACGTCGCCGCGACGGCTACGGCCACCGCGACGGCCTCCGCCCCGCGGGCCGCCGAACCCTGGCCGGCCGAAGCCGAAGCCAGGACCGCCGAAGCCGGCGCCTGGCCCGAAGCCGGGGCCGCCGAAGCCGGGGCCGAACGGTCCGTCGTGTCCATCGGCGTTTTCCCGCAGGTTCTCCAGGAATTCCCGGCGGGCTTGCCGCCTGGCGCCGTGGAACGCACGGCGGTGTCCGGGTCCGAAGCCGAACCCTTGGGTTCCGAAAGGGCCGGCGGGAGGTGTGAATGGGGTGTTCATGTTGGTAGTCCTTCTAAGGCTCGGGGAGGCGCCGACCGACGCACTCCGATGTGTTTGCGACTATCACGATATATCGTAAACTAACGCGATGCAACGTCGGGAGCCTCTCAATTTCGGATGCCTCCTGTTTGCAACCCAGTGCGGCCGGGTAGCAAGTGACCCATGACTGGGAACAATCGCGACCTCGCGATGCATACAGGTCCCAGCCGTGACAGCGATCCGGCCGGGGACCACCGGGGCAAGGCTCGGGCGCGGGTCAACTGGGTGTTGGCCCTGCTCACAGTGCCCGCGTCCGCCATTGTGATGCTTTTCGCGCTGGGGGCGGTGATGAGTACCGATTCCTGTACCGAGAGTCGCTGTCCGCATCTGGGTGCCGGGTTGAACTTCGACGTAGCGTTTTACGGCCCACCTGTGGTGGCGCTGCTGGTGATCGTCGTCTCGGTGTTCACCGCCAAGCGGCGCGCAGGTGTAGTGGTGCCGCTCGGTGGATTAGCGCTGCTCGTCGCCGACGTCGCATTTCTCGCGGTCAGCGTGGCGCAGTTCTAACTTTTCGCCGGTTCAGCTCGGCGCGGCGAAGCCGCCGACGTCCGACGCTTCAGGAGGCGCTTGAGATTGCGGCTGGGTGGCCGAGGTTTGTGCCGGAATCGGCGCAGGTGGCCAGCCCTGTGGCATGGGTGGGGGCCAATTCGGTGGGACCATGGCCGGTGCTGCCACCGGCGCTGCGGCCGGACGCATTCGGGCCAGCTCGCGCCGGTGTCGCTCAGCCAGTACTGCGGCCAGTACCAGCTGGGGTGGCACGCCGGGCGGGGGCGGAGGCGCGACGCACGCGAGCACGTCACCGGCAATCCGGTACGCCATCTGCTCACGTAGCCGCGGATCGAGTTGCATTGCCCGAGAAAGGAATTGGCGCGCCACCTCAGCCTGGCCAGCGCTGAGGCCGGATAGTTGCAGTGCAGCCGCCCAGCCCGCCAACTGCGGTGGCATCATGGGCGGCGGCGCCAGGCGGGGTCCTCGCTCGCTGACCACCACTGTGCCGGCGAACAAGTCACCGACCCGTTTGGCTTTCGGTGAGAACAAGCTGCAGATGACAGCCGGACTACCCAGCAGCATCCAGATCTCCACCACTGCGGCGAGGGCCCGGAACAACGCCTGCCTGAACCGCTCCGGCCCACCGTCGTCGGACACGACACGCAGTCCAAGCGCCATCTTGCCCAGCGATCGGCCCCGCGTCAGGGTCTCCATCGTGACCGGGTAGCCAACCATGGCCAGCACCGTGAAGATGATGATGAACGCGACGATCCACGCCTCGTCCATCTGCGACATCGCCGCGGCGGCGATCATCAGGCCAACGAAGTAGAAAACGAACACCACGGTGACGTCGAGCAGAGCGCTGAGTGCGCGCACCGGCAGTTGCGCAATCTGGACATCGAGTACTACCGCGTCCCCCGTGACCACCTCGGACATACTGGGAACGCTACAGGCTTCGGCCGGTGCACCCGCCGTGCCGATGGGTAGGCTGCCCGAGTGGACGTTGACGCGTTCTTGCTGACCCACCGGGGCACGTGGGACCGGCTCGACCAGTTGATCAAGCGGCGGCGTTCGCTCGACGGCGCTGAGATCGACGAACTCGTCGAGCTCTACCAGCGGGTGTCCACACACCTGTCGATCCTGCGGTCGGCGTCCTCGGATTCCACGGTGACCGGGCGGCTATCCAGCCTGGTTGCGCGTGCCCGGGCTGCGGTCACGGGCGCGCACGCGCCGATGAGCAGCACCTTCGTCCGCTTCTGGACGGTGTCGTTTCCGGTGGTTGCGTACCGCGCCTGGCGTTGGTGGCTGGCCAGTGCGGTGGGCTTCTTTCTCATTGCCACGGTCATGGGCTACTGGGTGGCCGGAAGCCCGGAAGTGCAGTCCGTCGTCGGGACACCGACCGAGATCAACGAACTGATCAACCACGACGTCGAGTCTTACTACAGCGAGCATCCCGCCGCGGCGTTCGCCCTGCAGGTCTGGCTGAACAACTCCTGGGTGGCCGCCAAGTGCATCGCGATGTCGGTCGTGTTGGGCCTGCCGATCCCATTCATTCTGTTCGAGAACGCCGCGAACGTGGGTGTGATCGCCGGGCTGATGTTCCCCGCGGGCAAGGGCGGACTGCTGCTAGGGCTGCTGCTACCCCACGGGCTGCTTGAGCTGACCGCGGTGTTCCTGGCCGCTGGGGCCGGAATGCGGCTGGGCTGGTCGGTGATTGCGCCGGGGGATCGGCCGCGCGGCCAGGTGCTGGCCGAGGAGGGACGCGGCGTCATCTCGGTGGCCGTCGGGCTGGTGGGTGTGCTGCTGGTATCCGGGTTGATCGAGGCGTTGGTGACGCCGTCGCCGCTGCCGACGTTCGCGCGGATCGGCATCGGCGTGCTGGCCGAAGTAACGTTCCTGTCGTACATTGTCTACTTCGGCCGGCGTGGCGTGGCCGCCGGAGAGACCGGGGACATCGAGGACGCACCCGACCTCGTCCCCACTTCCTGAGCTGACCTCGCCCTTCCCCGCGCCGAAAGTGAATCTCCCGACGGGACATGCCGCTGAGGCGTCGCGGAACTCACGTTGGGCGCGGTGTTAGAGCTGGCCGCTGGCCTTCATCGCCAGATAGCGGTCGGCCAGTCCGGGCGCGATCTCCGACGGCGGCGCGTCGACCACTTCCACCCCGCTGCGGCGCAGCCGGGAGGCGATGGCCCGCCGCTCATTGCGGGAGCGTTCGGCCGCCGCAGCGTCGTACACTGCCGCGGCATCGGAACGACCGGCGGCAAGCTGGTCGACGCGGGGGTCGGCCACCGCCGCCACTAGCACATGATGCTTGGTCGATAACTGCGGGAGCACCGGGAACAACCCCTCGTCGAGCGCGGTTGCGTTCAGGTCGGTCAGCAACACCACCAGCGACCGCCGTCGTGTCCGCCGCAGAATAGTGGCAACCATTGCCCGCCAGTCGGATTCGATCAGCGCAGGCTGCAGCGGAGCCATCGCGTCGACCAGCTGAGCCAGCAGTTCGGTGCGTGATGCGCCGAACACCGCGGCCCGGCTCACCCGGTCGTGGGCCAGGAATTCGACGTGATCCCCGGCGCGAGAGGCCAACGCCGCCAACAAGAGTGTGGCGTCCATCGCCCAGTCCAACCGGGGCCACCCGGCCGGGTCGCTTGCGGTCGGATCGACCCCGACCCGGCCCGCCGCCATCCGCCCGGTGTCGAGAACGATCACGACGCGACGGTCTCGTTCGGGCCGCCAGGTGCGGACCATCACGTCGGTGCGACGCGCGCTGGCCCGCCAGTCGATGGACCGTACGTCATCACCGACGACATACTCACGCAGCGAGTCGAATTCGGTTCCCTGGCCACGGATCAGGGTGGGCAGCAACCCGTCGATCTCCCGCAGCTTGGCCAGCCGTGCTGGCAGATGCTTGCGAGACAGGAACGGCGGCAGCACCCGGACTTTACCGGGCGTCGGCTGTGAATATTGCCGTCCCGCAAGACCTAGCGGACCGATCGATCGCGCCGTCACCACGGTCGCGCGCTGGTCGCCGCGACGAATCGGAGTCAGCTGGGTGTCGAGCTGCTGGTGCTGACCCGCCGCAATCGCCAGTCGGTGCACGCGCGGTTCGGCCTGCGCGCTGGGCGGCCACGCGTCGCGAACCTGTCCGCGAAACCGGCGCCGGCCGTTGTTGTGAATCAGTATGCGGGCCTGGGTGGTCTGGCCGAGCCGGACCGAACTATTCGGCGAACGGGTGAATCGCAGTCGCCGCGGGCTTGCCGCCAGCGCCATGTCGACAATCACCAATATTGTCAGCGTCACGAGCAGGGCAACAAAAGCCTTTGCCGGCCAAGGCGATACCGCGATCGGCAGGACGCAGATCAGCGCCAGCAACCCGGTTCGCCCGGTCAGGACCATTACCGTGGGACCTGGACCGAGGCCAGGATGCCGTCGAGCACGCCATCCGGTGTGGCGCCCTCGAGCTCGGCCTCCGGACGCAGCATGATCCGGTGCCGCAGCGTCGGACGGGCCATCGCCTTGACGTCGTCGGGAGTGACGTAGTTGCGTCCCGACAGCCACGCCCAGGACCGAGCGGTCCCCAACAGCGCGGTGGCACCGCGTGGCGATACGCCCAGCTGCAGGGCCGGCGACGAGCGGGTGGCCCCGACGATGTCGACGATGTAGCCGAGGACCTCGTCGGCGATCAGCACCTGGCGCACCGCCTCTCGCCCGGCCGCCAGCTCCTCCGGGCCGGCCACCGGTTTGATGGCGGAGAGGTCACGCGGATCGAAACCGTGCGCATGCCGGCCGAGGATGGCGATCTCGGCGTCTCGCGGTGGCAGCGTCACGTTCAGTTTGAGCAGGAAACGGTCCAGCTGCGCCTCGGGTAGCTGATAAGTGCCCTCGTACTCGATCGGGTTCTGGGTTGCGGCGACGATGAACGGGTCCGGTAGCGGTTTGGGCTGCCCGTCCACGCTGACTTGACGCTCCTCCATCGCCTCCAGCAACGCGGCCTGGGTCTTGGGTGGGGTGCGGTTGATCTCGTCGGCCAGCAGCAGGTTCGTGAACACCGGGCCGGGCCGGAAGGCGAACTCCGCGGTGTGGGTGTCGTACACCAACGACCCGGTGACGTCGCCGGGCATGAGGTCCGGGGTGAACTGCACCCGCTTGAACTCCAGTTGCAGGGCCGCGGCGAGCGCCCGGACCATCAGCGTTTTGGCGACTCCGGGAACGCCCTCCAGTAACACGTGCCCGCGGCAGAGCAGGGCGATGACCAGGCCGCTGACCACGCCTTGCTGCCCGACCACGGCCTTGCCGATTTCGTTGCGTAAGCCCAGCAGTGCTTCGCGTGCCGGATCCGGTTGTGTCACGAGTGGGTGACCTGCCTTTCGATATCGTCGAGCGCGAGAGCGAGATTTCTGAGGTCGCTGTCGTTGTTCGGTGGTGGGCCGTACAGGTGGTACTGGACGAAGTCCGGGTCTGCCCCGCAGCGTTGCGCAACGGTCGTCACCACCGATGGCGGGGTCGAGTTGGGGCCTAGACCGAGCCGCGGGACCAGACGTTGCAGCGTCGCGGTGCGCAGGGCGTCCGCGGCACGGTCCCGGGCCCGACGGGATCGGTACAGCCGACCCCGGCCCTCGACGGTTTCCGAAGCGCGGACCACGACCGGCAAGTCCTCGGCGACCAGCGGACCCACCCGTCGGCCCTTCCACACTGCCACCAGCACAACTACCAGCCACAACTGCCAGATCATCCACGTCACGTTGTCCGGGATGAGATCCATGATCGAGTTGTGCGACGACGTGTGCCCTTCGGCATGCTGGGGTGCGAACCACACGACGCGCGGCCGCATGCCGGCCAGGTTCATCGCCAACGCGGCGTTGCCCTGGTCGAGCAGTCCGTCATTGGTCATGAACTGGCTGCTGCCCACCACCGTGACGGTTCGGTTCCCGTCGCGGTAGCTGACCAGCGCCCCGCCGTAGCAGCTGACCAGGTCGAGTTCACCCCTGGCCCGGTAGGCGTTACTCGATCCGAAGTTCACGGAGCCAGCCCTATTGGCTTGCGGCAAAGAGCAATTAGGTTCGGTGGCGAACTTGTCTGCACTGCCGGCGCGTAGCTGCGGCGTCAACGCTGTGCGGGCGCGAGCGGTGGGCTCGACCAGCAGCAGGTCACCGGGGACTTTGGCCAGCCGCGCCAGCAGGGTGTTGTCGCTCAGATGGTGGGTTTGGGCCACCAGCACCAGCGTGTCGGGGCGTGCCGCATGTTCGACGTCGTCGAGGGTGTCGGCGACAACGACCTCGACGCCGTGATCGCGCAGCAGCGCCACCAGGGCGTGTGCCCCCGACGAGCTGGTGGCCTCTGGGTCCATCGTGCCGCCGGGACGCGGCGCGGTGAGGTAGGTGGTGATGGTAGCGACGATCGCGATGGCAGTCAGCGCCAACACGATTGCGCGCCACGGGCGTCGTGGCCGCGCGACCCCGTTGGATACTCCGGGCGCTGTGGCGGTCATCGGATCTGCGCCCAAGAGTTCGCTGTCGCGGGTTGTTGCACCGTCGAGACGGCGGTGACCCGCGAGCGGAGGTGGTCGTCGAGGTCGGCGATCATCTGGTACCCGGCCTGCGTACCGGGTCGTTCGCCGTATGTGACGTCGTTGAAAGCCATTGCCGCCTGCGTCAATTCGCCCGACAGATGAGGAAGCGCCGCACCGGCGTCGGAGGCTAGCTCGTTGGCGGTGCGGCCGGGAACCTGGCTCAGCACGCCGGTCTCTTCCAGTTCGCGGGCGACCGCGCGAAGTCGGTGTCGAATCGCCGCTGACCAGTTTTCTTCGGCGGCAAAGCTTTCTGCGGTCGCTCGATGCTGGGCCGCGGTCAGTTGACCGGCGTCGAACAGTTCGTAGTCGGTGCCGCGGTTGGTGCGCATGGTGCGTCGGGCGAGGTGAATCGCCGCGGCCAGGGCGATCGCCACCAGGATGGACAGGACGGTGACGGTGAACCAGCCGCCGGGCACCGACGAGGTCTTCTGCAGGACCCGGAACAGAAACTCGCTGACCTTGGCGAAAATCTCGTCGGTGAGCGAGTGCTTAGGGTAGATCGGCTTGCTCAGTTCGCGTTGCGCGGCCTCGTGGGCGGCATCGCGGTCGATGTCTATGGCGGGCACCGTTTGCTTTCCGTCAGAAGGGCCGGGTCAGCCAGAGGTTGTCGGTAGACGCCAGCGCGGCGGGTCCACCAGCCGCGCCGGTCTGCAGCACTAGGTCGAACGCCTCGGCACGGATCCGGCGGTCGGTGTACAGCAGCACCACCACCCCGGCGAGGAAGGGCTCGGTGACGATCTGGCTGATCGCATTCCCGATGGTCGTCAACGTCGCGCCGATGAGAAGCGCAGTGAGGTTCGCGTTGCCGATAGTCACGATCTCGCCGACGATGCTGAAGGGTGCCGAGAGGGCGCCGCCGACCACGGCCACCACCAGGCTAGCCAGCAGGCGGATGCCCAATACGCGCCAGAAGCCGTTGCGCACCAACGCGAATGATCGTGTGATGGCGTCGAAGACCGGCATTCTTTCCAGCACGATCAGTACTGGGGCGAAAATCAGGACTGTGTAGGCGTACGCCAGCAGCACCAGCATCAGGAGCAGTACGGGGAACCCGACCAGGACCGCAATGCCAGCGTTGGCTGCCACCGCGACACCCACCAGGATCACCACCGCCAGCCCGACGATCACCGCTAACCCCGTGGCCTCCAGCAAGGCCAGCCCGAGCAGTGCAAGCAGACGACCGCGCACCTTCGCCCAGGCCTCGCCGATAGTGATCGGGGATCCGAACACCGCCCGCCCGACGACTACGGTCAACATCCCGCTGACCAGGATGCCGCCCAGCCAGGCGACGAGGGCGCCGCCGGCCAGCGAGGCCAGGTATGCACCCATCGCACCGGC
The DNA here is from genome assembly GCF_013466425.1 of Mycobacterium vicinigordonae. Classification (NCBI taxonomy): domain Bacteria; kingdom Bacillati; phylum Actinomycetota; class Actinomycetes; order Mycobacteriales; family Mycobacteriaceae; genus Mycobacterium; species Mycobacterium vicinigordonae. The sequence continues at coordinate 5,919,187 of NZ_CP059165.1, read as the reverse complement.
TCTCGCGTTCGACTGGCTGGAGTCGAATCTGCTGATTGCGGTAATCGGCCCGATGGTGGCCAGTAGCGAGATGACCTGCACGACGACGACCACCGCCGCGGTTAGACCCAGCGTGGCCATCGGGTTGGCGCGGATGTAGCTGACGGCGCCGTTGAAGATGTCGCTGAGCGTCAGCGGCCGCAGCGGGATGATGCCGGGTTTGGCCGCACCCGGCGCCAGCGGGGGACCGTAGCCAGGCGCCAGCGGGGGGCCGTAGCCCGGCGGTGGGGCGCCGTAGCCGGGAGGTGGGACTTGGTAGCCCGGCGGTGGGGCGCCGTAGCCGGGAGGTGGGACTTGGTAGCCCGGCGGTGGAGTCTGGTAGCCGGGCGGTGGGGGACCGTAGCGCGGCAGTGGGGTCGCGTATGCCGGGAGCGGGCCGTAGGCCGGCGGCGGCTCTCCCGGGGAAGCAGGCGGCAGCGTGCTCACAGTCCGAAGCGGCTGTCGTCGTCGGTCATGTTGTCCATCCTGTCGGCGGTCGCTGCATTTCTCAACGTAGGTGTAGCGAGGTAGGTCTAGCGTCTCAGGTATGGCGGAACTCAAAGCACGGCTTCGGACCGACCTCACCGAGGCGATGAAGACGCAGGACAAGTTACGGACGGCGACGCTGCGCATGCTGCTGGCCGCCATCCAGACCGAGGAGGTCTCGGGTAAGCAAGCTCGAGAGCTCACCGACGATGAAGTCCTCAAAGTGCTCGGCAAAGAGTCGCGCAAACGCGGCGAGGCGGCCCAGATTTACACCCAGAACGGACGCGGTGAGCTGGCCGCCAACGAGCACGCAGAGGCGCGGATCATCGACGAATACCTGCCGACGCCGCTGACCGACGCTGAGGTGGTCGACGTCGTCGAGACCGCGATAGCCCAGGTCGCCGAGTCGCTCGGCCATCGGCCCACCATGAAGGAGATGGGCCAGGTGATGAAGGTGGCCACTGGCATCGCCGAGGGGAAGGCAGACGGTTCGCGGTTGTCGGCGGCCGCAAAAGATCGGCTCTGAGCGCCCCCGTAGGTCCGCTCTTCCTGCTCGCTCGCGAGATTCGGATCGGCGCTGCGGAACCTCCGCGTCTTCGCCCGTTCGATGTGATCCTGTTCGTCATGTCCGGTAGTGGGGCGTTAGCCCTGACGACCTGGGTCGACATGGGCTGAATTTGCCCGCAAACCCGCCTCCGTTGTGAACATGGCGCCCGTTTGCGGCCCCCGGCCCGGGGTACCCGGGGAATATGGCACGGTTCGGCTATACCCTGATGACGGAGCAATGCGGCCCGAAACAGCTTGTGCGCGATGCGGTTACGGCCGAGCAGCGGGGCTTCGATTTTGAGGTCTGCAGCGATCACTTCTCGCCGTGGCTGGCAACGCAGGGCCACGCGCCCAATGCGTGGGCCGTGCTGGGAGCGGTGGCGCATGTCACTGAACGGGTAGACCTCTACTCCTATGTCACCTGCCCGACTATGCGCTACCACCCGGCGGTCGTCGCACAGCAGGCGGCCACCGTGCAGATCCTTGCCGACGGGCGATTCACCCTCGGTCTGGGTAGCGGCGAGAATCTCAACGAACACGTTGTCGGCAAGGGCTGGCCGGCCGTCGAGCGCCGGCAGGACATGCTGCGGGAAGCCATCAAGATCATCCGCGAGCTGTTCGGCGGCGAACTGGTCAATTGGCGCGGTGAGTACTTCCAGGTCGATTCCGCGCGACTGTGGGATCTGCCCGAAGCGCCGCCCGGGATCGGAGTGGCCATGGCCGGCGCGAAAGGCGTGGAGAAGTTCGGCAAGCTCGCCGACCATCTGATCGCCGTGCAACCCGACAAGGACTTGGTGGACACCTGGTATACGGCTCGGCATAGTGGTGGCCCGCCCGGCGCGGGACGCGTAGTGGGCCAGATACCCGTGTGCTGGGATCCCGATCGCGACGCCGCGATCGAGCGCGCGCATGAGCAGTTCCGATGGTTCGCGGGTGGCTGGACGGTCAATGCCGACCTGCCCACCCCGGCCGGCTTCGCCGGCGCGACCCAGTTCGTGCGGCCCGAGGACGTCGCCGACAGCATTCCCTGCGGGCCAGATCTGGACGCGATCGTGGAGGCGGTAAAGCCCTACTGGGAGGCTGGTTTCAGTGACATTGCGCTCATTCAGATCGGCGGCGAGCATCAGGAATTGTTCTTGAAAGAAGCCGCCGAGCCACTGCTCGACGCGCTGCGGGTGGCGTCGAACTGAGGACAGCGAGTTTGGGTGACCAACGCGCGGGTATCGCTTGGCGATGAATGATTCCGCAACGAACAGGACCGCGATCCTCGTAAAGGGGTTAGGCGTAGCCAGTTTGGGCTTGGGCCTGTCCGAAATCCTGGCGCCCTCGAGTGTCGCCGCGGTCGCCGGCGTCGACGCCACACGACGGTCACGGGCGGTCATCAGAGCACTCGGCGTACGCGAATGCGGGCATGGCGCAGCACTTCTGGCCGGTCCGCCGCGATGGGCGTGGACCAGGGTCGCCGGAGATGTCCTGGACGTCGCGGTGCTGACGGCGGGTGTCGCACGCCGCGCCTCGGGGAGACGTCGCCGCGGCATCGTCGCAGGGATGGCACTCGCTGTCATCGGTGGCGTCGACCTGTACGCCGCGTTGCGCACCAGTCTCGGCGATGCACATCCACGTCACGCCGACAACCAAAGGCATGATTGCCTACGTGCGGCCATCACCGTAATGCGCTCTCCCGACGAGGTTTACGGATTCTGGCGCGACTTCGCCAACCTGCCCCGCTTCATGTATCACCTCCAATCGGTTACCGACGGCGGCGACGGACGGACGCACTGGGTGGCCAACGCACCGATCGGGCAGCCGGCGCAATGGGACGCGCAGATCATCGAGGACGAACTAGGCAAGCGCATCGCATGGCAGTCGCTGCCGGGCTCGGGCATCGACAACAGCGGAACTGTCGAATTCTCGCCCGACAACTCGGGTAATGGCACCGAAGTCCGCGTCACCATCGGATATCAGCTGCCGGGGCGTGCGCTGGGCAAGGCGGCGGCGGCACTGCTCGGTGAATCGCCAGACCAGCAAGTCAACGACGACCTGCGGCGTTTCAAACAGATCCTGGAAACGGGCCAGGTGATTCGTTCCGACGGATCACCCGAGGGCACCGTGGCAAAACGTCAGCTGCACCAGCAAGCCGCCCAGCCGGTCGGCAGGGAAGGGTAGTCATGAAAGCCACGATTTGGGCGGGACGCAATAGCGTTGAAGTGCAATCTGTTCCGGACCCCACGATACTCAATGACCGCGATGCCATCGTTCGGGTTACCTCGACGGCAATCTGCGGATCGGATCTACACCTCTACGACGGCTACATCCCCACCGTCAAGCATGGCGACGTGCTAGGCCACGAATTCATGGGCGAGGTTGTCGAAGTCGGCAAGGGCGTGCCAAACCTAGCGATCGGTGATCGGGTTGTCGTTCCCTTCCCGATCGCCTGTGGCGCTTGTTCGGCGTGCCAGCACGAGCTGTATTCGTTATGTGAGAACTCCAACCCGAACGCCGGAATCGCCGAGAAGTTGATGGGCCATTCGCCGGCTGGCCTGTTCGGCTATTCGCACATGTTGGGCGGATTCGCCGGCGGGCAAGCGGAATACGTGCGGGTGCCGTTCGCCGACGTAGGTCCACTGAAGATTGGCGAGGACGTCACCGACGACCAGGCACTGTTCCTTTCCGACATTCTGCCCACCGGTTACATGGGGGCCGAGATGTGCGATATCGCGCCGGGCGAGGTGGTCGCGGTGTGGGGCGCCGGACCTGTCGGCCTTTTCGCGATGGTGAGCGCGCTGCTGTTGGGCGCCGGGCAGGTGATTGCGATCGACCGGGTGCCGTACCGGCTTGAACTCGCACAGCGCCTGGGTGCGACACCGCTGAATTTCGCGGAAACGTCAGTGCTGGACGAATTGCGTGACCTGACCGCCGGCCGCGGGCCCGACAAGTGCATCGACGCTGTCGGCATGGAGGCCCGCAACGGCTCTTCCGTGGTGGACACTTATGACCGGGTAAAGCAGGCTGTCCGACTGGAAACCGAACGGCCACATGCCCTTCGGGAGGCCGTGATGAGTTGCCGCAACGGCGGTACCATCTCGATCGTCGGGGTGTACGGCGGTCTGATGGACAAGTTCCCGATCGGTGCGGTGATGAACCGTTCGCTCACCATTCGGACAGGGCAGTGCCATGTGCAGCGTTATATGCGACCTCTGCTCGAGCGGATTCGCGGCGGTGACATCGATCCCACCGTGATCATCAGTCATCATCTGCGGCTCGATCAGGCCCCGCACGGGTACGAAATCTTCAAACACAAGCAGGAGAGTTGCACCAAGGTGGTGCTCAACCCATAGAGGAGCACAAATCATGTCGAACGACTTGACTGGCAGGAAGATTGCGATCTTGGCCGCCGACGGCGTAGAGAAGATCGAACTGGAGCGTCCCCGCGACGAGCTGACGAAGGCGGGCGCGCAGGTCGAGTTGCTGTCGCTGAAAGACGGCGAGATCGAAGCACGCAACCACGATTTGGAGCCGGCCGGAACGATTCCCGTTGATCGGGCTGTTTCGGGTGCATCCGTGGGCGACTACGACGGGCTGATCCTGCCCGGCGGCACCGTCAATCCCGACAAACTGCGACTGGACGACTCCGCTGTCGCGTTCGTCCGCGATTTTGTCGACTCCGGTAAGACGGTCGCGGCGATCTGCCACGGGCCATGGACGTTGGTCGAAGCCGGTGTGGTCGCCGGCCGCAATCTGACCTCGTATCCGAGCATCCGCACCGATCTGCGCAACGCCGGCGCCCGGGTGGCCGACGAAGAAGTGGTGGTGGACGGCAACCTGATCACCAGCCGATCGCCGAAAGATCTGGACGCCTTCTGCTCGGCCATTTTGCGGCAATTGACGCAGGCAGCTGCGGGTTCGTCGCTGTAACGCCGCAGCAGGCAGGTCGGCCGCTATACGGTTTAACCCGATGATTATCGGGCATTAAAACGGCAGGCCGTGACCGCCACGGCAACGGCAAGAGAGGCTTTCCGTGACGATCACGTACCCAGCGCCGGGAGAGTCGCTGGTCGCCGAAATGGTGTACCAGCCGCAGCATGATTCTCACCTGCTCGTCGACACGATGCGCCGCACCGGCCTGATCGCGGGACGCCGTGTCATCGACCTGTGTACCGGCACCGGGTACGTTGCGATAGCCGCAGCGGAAATGGGTTGCGCCAGTGTGACTGCGTTCGACATCTGCCCGCGGGCCGTGCGTGACTCGCGGGGCAACGCGGCACAGGCTGGGGTGGAAGTCGATGTGCAGCACGGCTCTTGGGCGCTTGCGCTGGAGCGAGGGCCGTTCGACGTGATGGTGTCTAATCCGCCGTATGTACCCGCACCGCCCGTTGACGATACGGGCCTGATCCCGCCGGCGGCCGGACCCTCGTGGGCGTGGAACGCCGGTCCTGACGGCCGACTTATCCTGGATCCACTGTGCGCTGCCGCGCCAAAGCTATTGCACCCTGGCGGATCCGCGCTGCTGGTGCACTCCGCCCTGGCCGGTACGCAGCGGACGCTGGACGCGCTGCGCGCCTCCGGTATGGACGCCGATGTGGTTGCTCGACAGCATATCCCGTTTGGTCCGGTGTTGACGGCACGTGCGGCGTGGCTGGAAGAGACCGGTCAGATCGAATATGGCTGCAGGGAGGAAGAACTCGTGGTGATCCGGGCCGACAAGCCGTGAATACCACCCGGGTGCAGGTGGTGCCGAACGGGCCGGTGCTGGTTTCCGGCCCGGTGCGCATCGAGATGCCCGACGGCAGTGTCGTCGAGTCCGACCGGTTCATGGTGGCGATCTGTACTTGTCGCCGCAGCCAGGATTACCCGTTGTGCGACACCAGCCATCGCAGATGCCGAACCGCCAAAGTCAAGGACACGCTCAGCTGAGCGGCCGTCGCAGCGAGGACTCCCCGCGCTCCCATGCGGCCATCAGCGCGTCGGCCAGACGATTCTCCACCAGGGCGTGCGCGCGGATGCCGAAGACGATGTCGCCGTCCAACTGCGGCTCGCGAGCCACCAGATCCTCGACCACGTCCCGGCGCACCACGTGTTCGTGCACCGCGTCCGCCTCCACATGCTCGCGGTAGAACTCGACGCAAGCCTGGGGAGCCTGCATGCGCTGCAGCGCTTGCATCATTCGTCGCGAACCCGGGGGCGAGGTGATCTCGGTCGATGCGAAGTGGCCAACGGCCGCGCCGCGCAGCTTTCTGTGTAGACCGAACAGCGACATCAGGTTCACCGCCGCCAGCGAGTCGGCGGGCACCGCATCCAGGTAGCGCAGATAGGCCGAATCCAGCTCGGCGGCGTCCATCAAATCTGCGAAAAGTTGCTGGTGCATCCGCTGGCCCTGGCCGGCCCCGTATTCGTCGAACTCGACGGCCACAAAAGCCGCCTTCGCGGTGCCGGTGAGCCGCGGGATGGCGAACGCGTGCGGATCCGCCTCTTTCAGGTGATAGAGCGACCTGTGGACGAAGTACTCGCGCATCTGCTCCCAGGTGCCGTGGTCGCGGAGGAAGTAGGACGGGCCACTGCCCTCCTTCGGTTCGACGGCGATTGCGTCCATCTCGGCCGCAGCGGTGTGGTCGGGCTCGATCGGGCCTACGTCACGGCGTACTCCGGCCAAAAACACCCGCTCCAGTTCGGCGCGGAAAGCCAGCAGGGTGGGGTTCCACTCCCAGTCCGGATCGACCGAGGCGAATCCGCGATAGTGCATCTCGTAGCACATGTACAAGGCCAGATGCAGGTCCAGGCCGTAGGGGTCCGCGTCGCGGACCGCTGCGCTGATCCGGCCGGACTGTTCGCGCGTGGCTGGAGCGGCCAAGGTGCGGCGCACGGTCGTCGACAACGGCCCGTGTGCCGCCGGTAGGGCGGGTTCGACGGCGATCGACGCGGGCTTCACACTCATGCTTTACCCGTCTGCGGGCCAGACAAACGGAAGACGATTTCCACGGTGGTGCCCTCGGCTCGCTCTACTACATCCATCGACTCGCTCATGGCTCTCATCAGCACCAGGCCCCGCCCGCTGTTGCCTGGCTCGGCGGCCGGTGTCTTCCATGAGCCGAAGTCGGCGATGCACGCGTGGATCGCGTTGTCGTCGGCCTCCACCTCAATCAGCATCTTTCCGGCGTCCTGGCCGACATAGGCGTGTTCGACGCAGTTGGCGGCCGCTTCGCAGACCACCAGCACGATGTCGGAGGTCTGCTCATCGGACACGTTTGCCGACTGCAGCCAGGGTGTCAGCTGCCGCCGCAGCGGGGCCAGTTGTTCTGCGGTGGCGTCGGTTTGGATTCGCAACGGTGGCAGATGGTGGCGATACACCACCATCGCGACGTCGTCGTCGTAGCCTGCCTGCGGCGCTAGTTGTTCGAGCACGGCGTCGGCCACGGCGTCGATGGGCAAGTGCGCCGAATCCGTCAGGACGTCGGCGACCCGTGCAAGTCCCTCGTCGATCGACTCGTGACGGCGCTCGACCAAACCGTCGGTGAATAGCATCAGCGTCGACCCGGGTGCTAGAACCTCAGCAGCTTGTGGCCGAGTCTCGTTGCGGCGCACCGCCAGTGGGACTGATCGGGCATCTGTGAGCATGTAGGTGACAGATTTCGACCCAGGCTGAGCCTGGACAAGGACTGCGGGCATGTGGCCGGCGTTGCTGTACTCCAGCACCCCGGATTCGGTATCCAGAATCGCCAGGAACACCGTCGTGCAGTAGGCGTCCGGAATGGTGCTTGCCGCCGCGTCGAGTTGCTCGAGCAGCACGGCCGGTCTGGCGCCGGTGAGCAGCAGGGCCCGCGACGAACTGCGGAGTTGGCCCATGATCGCGGCGGCCGGCAAACCGCGACCCACACAGTCTCCGACGACTATCCCGATGCGGCGGTCGTCGATTGGCAGCACGTCATACCAATCGCCACTAATCTCCAGCGGCAGTACCGCGGGTTCATAGCGAACGGCGAAGCCCGGCGGCGGCTCCATGGGTGGTTGCATGGCCCGTTGCAATGTCAACGACGTTTCGCGCGCGCTCTCGAACTGACGGACATGCTGAATAGCCAGGCTGAGGTGGCCGATCAGGACGGTGACTAGCAACCGGTCCTCGGCACTTACCCAGCGCGGCTTGCCGAGCTCCAGCCACAGCGCCACATCCCCGGTGCCCGACAGCATGGCGACCAAGCCGCTGGTCTTGCCCGGCATATCCGGCCACTCGACGGTCTTGGCGGTCAGCGGGAGCTGGTGGCGGGCGTCCATGAAGGTCTGCCGCAACGTCGGATCCATGGTGCGCCAGCTTGATTCGGATGGGTCACCGGCGACCAGCACGGTCGGCTCACCTTCGGCGGCCGGCCACATCACCGCGACCACGCGCTGCACGTCGACGGCGGTCCGGCACTCGTCGAGGGTGATTTCGAGCACCTCGGCCACACTCTTGGCTACCGCCACCGAGGTGGCCAGGCGCAGCACCGCGCTCTCCCGCGCGGCGAACGCGCGTTCGGCGGTGACGTCGCGGACCGTGCCCACATAGACATCGCCCTTTTCGCCGGGGCCGTGGACGGCGTTGATACTGACCGCCGCCCAGGCCAGGCGCCCGTCGCGGTGGCGGACCGGGATCTCGTAGTCGGCGCTGCCTTCGGTGCGCAGCCGCTGTTGCTCCTGGTAGGTGCGTTCCTTGTCCACCAACCAGGGCTGGGGCCACGGGTAGGGCAGACCCGCTGCGCCGTAACCGAGGATCTCGGCGAACGCATTGTTGATTTCGATCACCGCGCCGCTCCGGTCGGCGACGAAGAACCCCTCCTGCAGCGAATTGACCAATGCGGTGCGGAACTTGTCGCGGTCTTCCAAGTCTTCGGCGCGGGCTCTTTCTTCCGCGAATCGCCTTGCGCCATCCAGGAATCCGCGGGTTGCCACGTCGAGCGGGGCGAGCGTCTGGAGCAGGAACTCGACTGCAGCGGCCCGCTCGTCGGGAGCCGGGTCGGATTGTTCGTTGAGCAGTCGGAACGTGTTCTCCACGATGCCGAGCATGCTGATCTGTTCTTCTAGCGCCCGTCTACCCAGCTCGTGTCCGACGGCCAACAGGTCCTCGTCACGCGTGTCGAGATAGCTGCGCAGCGTGGCCCGGTAGTGAGTGTGGAAGTCCTCTGTCGAACTCATGTCGTGATACCCCGGTGCCGGGCAGCCAGCACCATGGCGTCGTCGGATTCCTTGGCGTGCTTGGTGAGCACTTGTTCGACGATGTCTTTGGCCGAGGCGGCAAAGTCAAGGTGCTCCAGGTGATCCTTGGCGATGCCGTCGCTAGCAATCACCAGCAGGTCGCCGGTGCGGATCGAAACGGTTTGTGCGGGGCGGGTTTCCGGTATCCGGTAGCCGACGATACCGCCGACCAACCGGGCGCTGGCGCGGATCTGGACGCCGCTGACGCCTTTGGCCACCAAGTGCGCGCTGACGTTGCCGATGCCGGTCCAGCTCATCTTGGAGGTCTGGAAATCGATCCTCGCCAGCGTCATGGCGGCGCCTCGGGTGCCGCCCAATACGCGGTGGCACAGCTGGATTAGCACCTCGAGTCGTTCGTCGCGTGCTTCGTCGAGCGTTTCGGCGGCGGCGACGGCGGCGCGGGCAGCCTCCGGACCGTGCCCCAGTCCGTCCATGACGCCGAACAGTGCCGCGAGCGGGTTCCCGGCACTGTCTCGGTCGTTGACTTCCACCGCGATGCCCTGATCCCCGCACGCTTGCTCACCGGGTCGTGAGCGACTCGTCATCGCCCACTCGATCGGACCGAAGCGGCCCGTCGACCGAACCGGGTCACGCACGGGCCGGGACCCATTTCCACATCTCGACTACCGTGCCGCGGCCCAGCGCGGACTCCACAACCAACCGGTCCATCAGTCGGCGCGCACCGGGCAATCCCATGCCCAGTCCACGGCCCGTGGTGTAGCCGTCTTCCATGGCGCGGTCGATGTCGGCGATGCCTGGGCCGTCGTCTTCCGCCCGGACAACGAGCGCCCTGCGGCCCTCCCGCTCGGCCACTGTGACCCGAACTTGGCCGCGGCCCGCGTAGCTGGTGATGTTGCGGGCTATTTCAGAGATCGCGGTGGCGATCATGGTCACGTCGGTCAACGAGAAGCCCAGATCGAGCGCCAATTGATGCCCGGCTTTGCGGGCGGCGACGATGTCGTCTGAGGTGCTGATGGCGACCACCGTCTCAACCGCCACCGTCGCGCCCGATCGTCGATCGATTCAGGCCTAGCCGCTTGTGTAGTAGCGCGATGCCTTCTTCGAGGTCCAGCGCGGTGCTCATGTCGTCGAAGGCCAGGCCGAGCTGCACCATGGCGAAGGCCACTTCTGGTTGCAGGCCGACAATCACTGTGGTGGCCCCCCGCAGCCGGGTCATGTGTGCGATGGTGCGCAGCGACCGAGCCGCAAATGAATCCATTACGTCGATTGCGGTGACGTCGACAACAATGCCCTGAGCGCGGAACCGGCTGACCCGCTCCATCAGGTCCTCGCGCAGTCGCTCGGTGTCGGAGTCGGTCAACGCGGCCTGCACCGTGGCGATCAGGATCGCGCCCTGTTTCAAGATCGGTACTGGCATGGGCTGCTTTCAATGCTTTCGGGGGCGTTTATTCGCCGGTGCGGGTGACTTCGTAACCAAGCAGGCGCTCGGCTTCCTCGATACCACCCTGCAGGTCGCCTACGGCGTTCATCTTGGACAGGTCGAGGCCGATCGTCACCAGCGTCAGGGCGATCTCCGACGACAGTCCGGTGATGATGACGCTGGCGCCCATCAGTCCGGACGCGTCAACCGTCTGCACCAGGTGGTTGGCCACCGTCGAGTCGATGGTGGGCACACCGGTGATGTCGATGACGACGACCTTGGCTCGGTTGGCGCGGATGGCGCGCAGCAACTGTTCGGTGACCTGGCGGGCGCGTTGACTGTCCAGCACACCGATGATCGGCAGGATCAACAGCTGTTCGCGGACTTGGAGCACCGGCGTGGACAGTTCGCGGATCGCTTCCTGCTGCTGGCGGATGATGCGCTCGCGTTCTTGGACGAAGCTGACGCCCACGGTGTTCGCGATGCGGTTGGCCGCCGGCTCGTAGGCGTCCAGAACGCGGTTCAGCATGTCGAACTCGGTCTGATACTTCTCGAACAGCGAGCGCGCCAGGACGTCGCGCAGCAACAACACGATGCCCAGCACCTCGTCGGTTTCCACGCCGCGGGGGATGATGCGCTCGGAGAGGTCTCGCGCGTAGTCCTGCAGAGCTTCGACGCTGCCGGTTTCTAGTACCTCGACGTAGTTGTCGTAGACGGCGGTCGCCTCGGAGAAAATTTCCTCCGGCGTCATCGCGGTAAGCAATTCGGCTTCGGTGATCCGGCGCGCCCACTCCTCGCGCAGGGCGGTCCGGTTTCGTCGCAGATGCTGGACCAGCTGTGGCAGCAGACCTTCGCTGGAGACGCCTGTCGTGCTGCTGATGGTGCTGAAATCTGTCGGCGAATCGGACATCTGTCCCTCCAAGCTCTCGGGCGCTCTCGAGAGGCCGTACCCAGTGGATCGCGCTATGGGGAGACTAGCTTGGGATGTGACCTGGAGCGTGTTGAGGTCTTCTTCTTCTCGCGGTAAGCACCGCACGTTAGGCTTGCAGCACACCGCAGACCCGGACAAAGGATCGCCATTGTCAGCTCCTGATTCGATCACCGCCACGGTCTCTGACCATGACGGGGTAGTGGTGCTTAGCATCGGCGGCGAAATCGACCTGGTCACCGCGCCCGCCTTAGAAGAAGCAATCGGTGGAGTAGTTGCTGACAATCCGGGTGCGTTGATCATCGACCTGTCCGGGGTGGACTTCCTGGGATCGGTGGGGCTGAAGATTCTGGCCTCCACCTACGAGAAACTCGGTGATGGCGCCGGGTTCGGTGTAGTGGCCCGCGGCCCGGCGACCAGACGGCCGATTCATCTGACTGGCCTGGACAAGACTTTCCCGTTGTATCCGACCATCGAGGAGGGTTTGGCCGGCGTACGCGAAGGCAAGCTCAACCACTAGTGCCGACGTCACGGTTGGGTTACGAATAGAGATCACGGTCTGCTAAGAACCCTTCGAATTTTGTAATAGTTCTCAATTTCTCGGTCGATTCTTGGCCGTCTGCTTAGTGCAAAGCGCCACTCGAGTTGCTTGGTTCACATCATCATCACGCGACGTCTTAAACGCGTGTTCGTCGTCGGCGAACGCGCAAGGCCGACCAGTTTGCACGCGGTTACTTTGGATTTCAGGGACTCGGGCGTCCCTCGAATCAGTTCACTCATTCGGAGGAACAAACCATCATGAAATTCAGCAGTATCGTCGTGCGCCGGCGAGTCGCCGGTGTTAGCGCCGGCTGTCTGCTCGGGGGGATCGCCATCGGTATCGTCGGTGCGCCGTCGGCTGCGGCGGCACCCGATTGCAGTCCGGAAGGTGTCAACGCGACCGTCTCCTCGGTGCAGGGTGCGGCCCAGCAGTACCTGGACGGCCACCCCGGCGCCAGCCAGGTGGTCTCGGCCGCCTACGGCCAGCCGCGCGGGGACGCGGCCGCCAACATTCGGGCCTACTTCACCGCGCACCCGAACGAATATCACGATCTGCGTGGGATTTTGGCGCCGATCGGCGAGACCGAACGGCAGTGCAACGTGACGGCGCTGCCGCCGACCCTGGAATCGGCCTACCACGAGTTCATGGCCGGCTGATTCCCCGCCACACCGCGAGCGACCCGCCACAGTGCTGTGGCGGGTCGCTCGGCATTATCGGCTGATGGATGCGGATCATCCGGAGCAAGACCAGAACTGGGATCGCCGTGAGCGCGGCGAGACCGAGGTCGAACGACTGGATCGAAACTGGAACAGCCTGCTGCAAGAGTTGCGGGTGGTGCAGACCGGCGTGCAATTGCTCACCGGGTTCCTGCTGACGCTGCCTTTCCAGGCCCGTTTCGACGTCCTGGGTGATGACATGCAAGCGGTGTATCTGGTCACGGTGGGCTGTTCGGTGGCCGCGACGGTCCTGTTGATCGCCCCGGTGGGCTTGCACCGGTTGCTGTTTCGGCGACACCGGCTCTCGGTGCTGGTATCGGCCGCGCACCGGTGCGCCTACGGTGGGCTGCTGCTGCTTGGTCTGGCGCTGACCGGGGTGACCGTCATCATTTTCGACGCGGTGGCCGGTACTGCCGCGGGGCTGGTCGCCGGAGTGTGTGCCTTAGCGCTGTTCGGGTTCTCCTGGCTGGTGGTTCCGGTGATGCTGCGCATCCGCAATGCGCCGGAGTTGCCGGTGTCTTGACCATGCCGGGTGTAGCGACTGGCCGCGCGGGTAATTCAGCGTTCAGCCGACTCGAGTCGGGAACCTGCGGAGGACGAAGATGCGACTGCGCCGCAGCGTGTTGGACAAGCCGGGCATCACCCGCACGGGACGCGGCAAAGGATTCGCGTACTACGGCCCGGATGGCCAGCCACTGACCGATCCGGACGCGGTGCAGCGGATTAGAGATCTCGTTATTCCGCCCGCCTGGCGCAAAGTGTGGATCTGCCCGTTTGCCAACGGACATATTCAGGCCGTCGGCACCGATGCCGCGGGCCGTCGCCAATACTTGTACCACCAGAACTGGCAGCGGGAACGGGCCGAAGAGAAGTTCGACCGGGTGCTGGAGCTGTCCGCGGAGTTGCCGGCGTGGCGGGAACGAATCGCACATGACCTCAAGGGTCGGGGCCTGACCCGCGAACGGGTGCTGGCGCTCGGCCTGCATCTGCTGGACCTCGGTTACTTTCGGGCTGGCGGCGAGCGATACGTGGAGGAGAACGAGTCGTACGGGCTGGCCACCCTGCTGCGTGAGCACGTGACCGTGCGCCGCGACGCGGTGGCCTTCGACTACCCCGCCAAAAGCGGAGTGCAGCGCACCTATGAGATCGAGAATGCCGAGGTGGTGCGCGCGGTGCGCGCTCTGCTGCGGCAAACGGCAGGCGCCGACCGACTGTTGTTGTGGCGCAACGGTTCCGACTGGGTAGAAGTACGGGCCGATGACCTCAACATGCGGTTCAAGGAACTCGTCGGCGACGGTTACAGCGTCAAGGACCTGCGCACCTGGCACGGGACAGTCTTGGCCGCCGCCGCGTTCGTCGACGCGGACCCTGCGGTGTCCCAGCGGGTGGCCAAGCGAGTTGAGGCCGCCGTCATGCGCGAGGTCGCTGAGGAGCTGGGCAATACACCGGCGGTGGCGCGCGGTTCGTATGTGGATCCGCGAGTGGTCAGCGCGTACCGGCAGGGCATCACGATCGCCGCGGCGGCGCGGCGCTCCGGGCGAGCTCGTCGCCCGGAGGTGGCTCAACAGGTGCTGGAGAAAGCCACCCGCGCAATGATTCGTCGAATGGCGAAGGATGACAAGGTATCCCGCGCGCCGGCGCTGGCGAAAACCGCCTAACGCTCACCCGATTTTTACGCAAGCAGGAATGCTGGCTTTCACACCGCGCGCCGGTAGGTCCGAATACTATGAAGCTGGTGTGCGCAGATTCGCGGCGAAAGAGGGGCCGACGGTGGCCGCCGGTAGGACGGTTTCGTTATCTGACGCGTGAGGACCGTTGGGAATGGTCGGAAGAAGTCGCCCGGATGCACGGGTACACGCCCGGCAGCATCACTCCGACTACGCAATTGCTGCTCAAACACAAACATCCGGATGATAAACCGAACATTGCTGAACTGATCGAACAGATCCGTCGGCACGGCACCGCGTTCAGCAGCCGGCACCGTATCGTCGACACCCGCGGCGAGACGCATGTCGTGGTGGTGGTCGGGGACCGATTCCCGGGCCCAGATGGACGGCTGCTCGGAATCGGCGGGTTCTACATCGACGTCACCGAACAGTACGATGCCGACCTGCAGAAGCACCTCAGTGAGGCACTGCTGGCCGTCGATTCCCGCCGCGCGGTGATCAACCAGGCGATGGGCATCCTCATGCTCAGGTACGGCGTCGGCTCGGACGCAGCGTTCGAACTACTGGTCAAGCTCTCGCAGGAGTCCAACGTCAAGCTGCGCAATATTGCTGAACGCGTGGTCGCCGAGATCAGCGCACGCGACGACGAAGACGATGATGCAGCGTATCGGGTTGATCGCCTGCTGCGCGCGCCGCGCGAAGTGCTCTAGCAACGCTCAATGTTGCAGAGTGGAGTGCGGGCTCTGGCCGTAACTGCGCCGGTAGAGCGCGGCGAACCGGCCTGCGTGTCTGAATCCCCAGCGCTGGGCTATCTCGCCTACTGTCGTCGTAGCTCGATCGCTGCCCAGCAAGTCCTGATGGGCGCGGTGTAAGCGGATTCGGCGGAGATAGTCGGTCGGCGTGGTGTCCAGGTGGTGCCGAAACAGGTACTGGACCGCTCGCGGGGTTATCCGCAGCGACTCAGCGACGTCGACGACGCCGATGCCGTCCGCGGCGTGGCGATGAATCAGCGAGATCGCCCCTTTCAGTGCCGGCGGAAGGTGCGGGTCGTTCAGCAAATCTCGTCCGGCGCTGGTATTGCATGGAAAGCACTCCAGTAGCGCGGCGCTCAGCAGGCGTGCGGCCGCCCCGACCAGCATCGGCTGATGGGCGCTCTCCGCGCTCCCGAAGCTGGTGACGACGTAGTCGAGCGCTTGCGTGAAGCGTCGCGCGGCGCCCTCGGTCCGCGCGCGGTAATCGAGAAACCGAACAATCTGGGGCACCGACTGGCGGTCTTCGGCAGCGACCCGGTTCAAGAGTCGCCCATCCACGCTCACCACGTGGAAGCGTGCGGTATTGGCGTGTATCACGTTCGGCATGTCTTCGGTGGCAATAACTGGAGTTTTCAACCTTCCGGCGGGGTCGCTGGCTACCGCCATGGTTCCTGCCCGAGGCTGGATTGCCACCACTGCGTCGACGGGACGGATTTCGCAGATCGCTCGACCGTCGATCTGCACTTCGTCCAGCACTGCCCATTCCGTCACGAATCGCCGGTGGGTGATTGTCGCACTGTGAGAAAGGCGGGAGACCCGCCAGCCCGAAGGGTAGGCCTCGGTCAAGATGCGATTCACCGCTTCGGCATCGGCGCTGTGTAAATGCTGGTACCGGAGGGCATACCCAGCGGCGCGGTCGGTGACATTGTTATCATCGCCGCTCATCGCGGATGGCACTGGCAATTCGCCTTATGCTGTGGTTTTCGTCTTCACGCTGCCGCTGCTGGTGACATGTTGGTACACGCCGAGCGCGTCGAGGGCGACCCGATCCCAGGTGAAGCGCGAGATCGCGCGGGCCCGACCGGCCGCACCCATGCTCTCCCGCGGGAACCGATCTGTCTGAAGATATTTGAAGGCTGAAAACAGTTCTTGCGGCTTGTTCGGCGGGACCAGTATTCCTGTGACGTCGTTGACGACCGTGTCGATCAGGGCGTCGACGGCCGCAGCTACGACTACCACCCCGCTGGCCATGGCCTGCAACGCTGTTGTCGCGCGCGGCGCCCGTTGCGGCGTGCACACGACCACGTCGGCAGAGCGCAGCAACGTCGGTAGCTCTTCGCCAGAAACCTTGCCCGCGAATCGAACCCGGTCGCCTACGCGAAGCTTGCCGGCCAAGCGTTTGAGTGCGGCCCGGTCCCGGCTATGTGCGGTGTCTGCCCCGCTAGTTTGGGCAAGAACCAATTCAACTTCAGGAAGTCTCGGCAAGAACCGAATGACCTTGTCAAAACCGCTGCATGGCATGGCATTTGGTTCCAACTGCAGGACGCGAGTCAAACCGCTGCCGGTCGGCCTGCACTCGGCGGGCGAAAAGCGTTCGGTATCAACGCCGGTGGACAGGACCGACAGCTGAGCTCGTTTGCGACGCAGCCTCGTCAGTGCATCGACTTCGCTGCCGCTGCCGCCAGTGACCCAGCTTGCGTTACGGATCAGCAACGGCTCTAGGCGTACGCGCTCGGTCTCGGCCGTCGGCCCCGCCGTTGCAGCCATCCCGTAAAAGCTCTGGACAACCCGTAACTCGTTACGGCGCGCCGCCAATTGGGCCGCCAGGCCCCCCAGCCAACCGAATGCATGCACGATGTCCGGTGGATTTGACGACCACGCTCGGTCGAGTAGCGCGGCCCACGCGCTTATGTAAGGCAGCGCGTCGAGCGGGGTCACGTGGCCAGTCGGGCCGACTGCCGCCGGCATGACCCGATACGGGTGCTCGGTCGCGGGTGGGAATTGATCGAGTTGCCGGGGGTAGACGGTGACCGAATGTCTTTGGCTCGCAAGCGCGGCGCAAAATTCTCCTAGACCGGCACCGACGCGAGCGCCCACCTCGGTGCGGACATCGTCTCCGCAGACGATCGCGATATGCACTAGGTCGTCATTCCTCAAGTATTTCGGGGGCGAGCTTGGAAGTCATGGCGTACCCGGGTCGGTAGGGCGTAAACGTTGGTGACCGAGCGGTTCGTTTAATGGATATTGGCGGCCGCGAGTGTTCTGGACGCACAAGCGAAGGGAAAATCCGTTCCGCACTGTGGGCGTGGCCCTCAGGGGGGACACTTATGGGATGGTCAGTGATGTGCGACGCACGGCTATCGACGTGGTGGCACTTCTCGCATCGGCCGGCGGCCTACATCCCTTGTCGACCGTCCTGCATGACCTGCCGTCGGACTTTCCGGCCGCCATTGTGGTGCAGCAGCATCTCGGTGGCCACAGCAGTGTGCTGCCGGCGATCCTGGCCAGGAATTCCGGGCGTCACGTCACGTGGGCACAGGACGGCCAGATCCTTCGGCCCGGCGAGGTCGTCGTCTGTCCGCCGGCGATGCACCTTGAGCTGTCGCCGGACCGTTCATGTAGGTTGCGAGCTCTCGAAAAGCCCTATACCCCGCGTTTTGACGTATTGCTAGCGTCGCTGGCCAGATCCTATGGCCCGCGCGGGCTTGCCGTGGTGTTATCCGGTCTTGGTCACGACGGCGCGGAAGGGACCAAGGCGATGGAACGTGCCGGCGCCCTTGTGATCGCGGAGAGCTCGCAAACAGCCCAATTCTCGTCAATGCCGACTGCGGCCGCCCAAGCAGGTGCCGAGCTGGTGCTTCCAGTCGCAGAGATCGGCCGTGTGGTCACCGCGATCGTCATGGGTGCGTCGTCGGCGCCGCGGCGGGGTCCAGCACCTCCATAAGCAGCAGCGCCCCTTTAACACCACGATCGGCGCCGCGGAACGACGTGCACGTGACGCGCAATCGGGTCGAGCGTCCGCGCCGGTTCACCGAATCCACAACCGTCTGGCCGGAGCTGTCCGGGTCGACAAAGGCATTACCGATCAGCGGTCGCACTGTCTCCATCGGCAAGTCGATATCCAAGGAGGACCAGGACGCGCCTGTCGTCTCGTGAGCCCGCAGACCCCACAGCTCTTCGCACCCGCGGTTCCACGCGACGACCCGCATCTCCCGGTCCACCACCACCATCCCCAGCGGGATCGAGTTGATCAGGGAGTCCAGGAAATTCTTCGCGTCGTCCAGTTCGATGGTGCGTTCACGAAGAGTGTCGTTGATGTTGTGCAGCTCGTCGTTGGTGGACTGCATCTCCTCGTTTATCGTTTCGAGTTCTTCGTTGGTGGACTGCAATTCCTCATTCGTGGTTTCGAGTTCCTCCACCGTGGACTGCAACTCTTCGTTGGTAGTTTCCAGCTCCTCGTTCGTCGATTGCAGTTCCTCGTATGCCGCCTCGAGTTGGCGATTTGTCTGCAGGAGCTTGTCCAGTAGGGCACGCGTCGCTGTTACGTCGAAGAACACGATCGACACTCCGAGAAGCCCGTTCTCTGTGTCGATGAGGGGGTTGACGTGGATCTCGTACCACACCGTTTCAGCGCCGGGGCGCTGCCATTTGACGTCCTGGATTCGCGCGGGGCGCCGTTCCACCTTGGCCTGCTCGACATAGGCGCGCAGCTCGACCGGACGGTAGGACACCTCGAGATCGCGAAGCAGCCGGCCGATGTCGCGCGCGGAGAGCCCGAATGTGGCCTCGGCCTGCAGGTTGATCATTGCGACGGTGTCCTCGCCGGTGACCACGATCTGGGCTACCGGACTGGCGC